>CADDYW010000132.1 GCA_902810745.1 Chloroflexota bacterium
CCCCTTCACTCGAACCCGCATCCCCCCCGGCACAGCGCCGTCGACGAGCTGACCCAGCAGGTCCAGAATCTGGTCAGTCGTCTTCCCGTTTTCTCTTGCCCGCCTGATCGTGCTGGGCGTAATCTCCACGCGGTAGCCGTGACCATCGTCGATGACGACAGTCGCGATCTGCTCCAGCGCGTGCCGAACGTAATAATGGGCGTGGCTGGCGGGCATCCAGATGCCCGAGAATCCGTCGACGCGGCCGGACGGCTTCAGCGGCGCGTTCGCGTCGACAACCACCACCTCGGTGCGATCGCGGCCAAGGATCTGCACCAGGCTCGACGGCCGGTTGCCGGTGAACAGCGCGATGGTTGGCGAGACTCGGTGATCGAGAGCCTTTTGAATATCGGGCTGGGACAGCCAGCGATCGAGCGTCGCCGCATCCGGGGCTTCAAGCAGCCAGGCATTCCGAATCCAGTGAACCTCCTCGAAACGTCGGGCCCAGTCGCGCACGCTATAGATCACGTTCTGGGGAAGGGGCTCTCGCGCGGCGCCCTCCAGCAAGCGGAGGATATCCTCCACGCTGAGCCCGAGCTGAAGGCCACTGCACACCGACGCGTTGGTGAGACGGTAGATCGCCAGGCGATCCACGGACACCCGCTCGGCGAACCGGTCGATATGATAGAGCAGCTCGGTCCGTTCATCCGGCGCGTACACGACGATCTCGAAGTTCGGCTGGACAACCAGGGCATCGGCATTCGATACGATCTCGTCCGGCTCTGGAACCGGTGCACTTCCTTCGAGCTCCAACGCCTGGGCACACAGCGGGGTGATGGCAAACACGTCGCGGCCCTCGGGCGTTCGACGGCATTCGACCAGTCCGAGCCAGGTGAGAGGCCCATGAAACACCGCGCGAATGAAGGCTCCTTCGACCAGATCCCAATCCTTGCCCATCGTGAGACTGCGCGAGCGCCCGCGCGCGTCCTCGAGCGTGATGCCCGGGTATGGAGGAAACCTCACCTGGTCGCGGTCCAGGAAGTACTCGTAGCTGCTCCAGCGGTACGGAGATGAATCGAGCCAGCTGACCAGAAACTCGACGTCGCGATGACGAATGACGCGCGACACGTCGTCCAGGTCGTACCACAGACCTGGCCGCACCTTTTCGCGGAGAAGGTCTACCAGCATCTGGTGTGCACGCCGTACCCGCTCCGGATCCGGCGCGATCTTCGCGACGTTGGCATGTCGCTCGCAGCGGAGGTGGCCGAGCGCGAGCAGCTCGTTCTCGCCTGACTCAACCCAGGCGTTCACGAGTATCTGGGCCTGGCGCGCCGGGGCAAGCGAGACAAACTCCGTCGAGGCACGCGTCGTGCGGAGCTGCCGCTCCCCTGAAACCTCCACCAGTCCCGCTCTAGCCAGGACCTGGTGATAGAAGCCGACCGGCGTTAATCGCGGCGCACCAGGAACGTCCGCGTTCAGCCCGACCGCCTGCACGAGTGCCTCTCGCTCACGTGAGCCGATGGCTCCCGATTGCAGAATCTTCGGCGCACGCGATTCCAGCGCGCGCAGGAATGCCAGGAGCTGACGTTGCCAGCGGGCCGGCGGCGGCGCGACGTCAGCCAGCCCGATCGGCACAAGGTACGCATCGCCCAGATTGGGCGGGATATCCACGAGCTGCAGGATCGGAGGCGCCGAGAAGATCACCGCGGAATGGAAGTTATCGGTGGCCGGGCGCTGAACGTCGTGCACGTTCGGTCGGCCGTACCGCGATGCCGGGGTGTGCCAAAAAGCAAGCGCTCGACGTACCAGCTCGGAGGGAACCGCCCGGATCTGCTCCGGCTTCAGCTCCGGATGCCACACGGCAATCTGGCCGGTCATCGCCGCCACAGGCATCGCCCCGCCCTTTGCCTTGAGGAGGGCCAGTGCTTCGCGGCTGATCGGATCGGCACCGGCCAGTGCCCCGCGAATGGACGACGGCTCGAAGAGGCATTGGCGCAGGAGAGAGATCACTTCCGCCTTGGATCTCACTTCACGGCCACGGTCCCCACGCGACCGCAGCATCGTCTTGAGCGAGGTCGCGTTATACCACTCAAGATCGACTTGAACGTTTAACGCGAGATCCCCGGTGAGGTCTGTCATCGGCATCAATCCTGAAGCGGAGGCTGGGAAACGAGGTCAGTGATCCGAAAGGGATGGCCACGCCGGGCGAGGGCGCGGGCAACCTGCGATTTCTGTGCCCCGTCGACGATAATGCTGCGATCCGAGATGCGTGCAATCACGAATCGCTGGATATCCAGAATGCTCAAGAGTTCGTCGAGGATCTCCTTCGACTCGCATTCGATCAGACTGACATTATAGTAAAGTCGCGCCCAGCCCTGCGCCGAGGTCAATCGAGCGACTCCATCGCAAGATCGAGATAGTTAGATACAGTGTACCACAGGCAGAGAGGCACTGCGACCGAGCGGGCTAGTGATCGCCTTGGTGGATCCAGTTCTTTACGACCACACGCCGAGCACGAGTGACGCGACGACGATCATGAGGCCAAAGACCAGTACAAGCAGGAGGAGCATGATCGTATCGTCGCCGACGTCGGCGTGTGAATAGCGGCGAGGACGTCGCGGCGGACCGGGAGGAAAGACACCGGGAAACATCGTCCAAGGGAGTCGCAAAGGATATGCCAGGGAGGGGGAGAGCGGGATCCAGCCCGCGTCTCCTCCCCCACGGGGCGTGTTAGATCGGAGCCAGCTCCGGGTACAGCGTCATCAGATCATCGCGGCTGAGCGATTCTTCCGCGCTGTCGGGATGCCAGATCACCTCGACGGCCTCGAGGTTCGATCCGGCGGCCGCGGCGATCTCGGCAACCTGTTCGCGAATCTCGTCGGCGGTCCGCGCCGCGTGGAGGCGCAGAGGCGCGCTGCTCGCGACGATCAGGACGACGACAATGTAGTCGCCAGGCGGAATCAGGTCACTTGGCGGCGGCAGGTGCTCGGTGTCCACCTGCTTGAAGCCATTCACGTTGGAGATCGTTTCGAAGCTGAGCTTCGATCGCGCCTGCATCGTCAGGCTGTTGAACGCTGCCTCTGCCTCGCTGTACCGCACTTTCTGGTACTGGTAGCTGGCCGCGTGCCAGTACTGCTGGTTCCTCAGGAGGAGCAGTGCTGATTGCTGCAGAAGCTGGGACAACCCGTACTCGGTCGACGTGTCGATCGAGGCGACCAGTCGGTGTAGCGCGGTTGGCACATCCTTCGCGGTCGCGAGCAGCCCAATCTCCAGCTTGATCAGGTTGACCTCGGAAGGCCGGCTCGGCAGCATCGTGCCGGCTGACGAACCCATCGAGGCCCGTCGGCTCATCCAGATCAGAAACAGGAACAGCAGGATGGGCAGCAAGCCCCCGCCAAATCCGAAGAACGGGAAGAATATCGGGAAGCCGAAGCCACCACCGCCGAGCGGTACGCCGCCTCCGCCGGCGCCACCTCCCACGCGGCCAAAATTACTTCCTCCGCCGACCCCACCGCCGGCCGCCAGCGCGGGAGCAACGATGCCGAGAAGCACCGCCACGGCGAGGAACACTGCGAAGAGGTATTTCTTATGCCCTTTCACGAGACATCTCCTGCCCAATCACTGGTCGCGCCGGCCCTCTGTCAGAAGGCGCTGCTGCTTCAATGCCGCCAGCTCATCCTCGACACTGGAGCCTTGCTCAAGCTGGGCAAATCGCTCCTCGAGACTATCACGGCTCAGCTCGTGGTACGCCGCGGCCTGCGCCTCGGCGTCCACCGTCTTGGCTTCGAGTCGCCCCAGGATGCTCGTCACGTCACCCGTTTTCGCAAGCTCCTGGTCTAGCTTCTGGGAGACTTGAGCAGTCCGATAGCGCGCAATAAGCTGATTTCGCTGCACGATTGTTTGCTGGATTCGCGCCTCGAGCGCCTGGACACTTGACCGCAGCTCGTCGAGGTGGGACGACTGCGCCTCGACGCTGGCACGGAGCTGATCAGCCTCGTGCTGATACTGAAGCTTTTTGGTCAGCGCCTGACGAGCAAGGTCGTCATCTCCCCGATCGACCGCCAGCTCGGCACGGCGCTGCCAATCCTGGACGGCCTTCAGCCGCTGCTCGTACTCGGCCTGCAGCCGATTCTGCGCGGCGATCGCCAGGGCTGCCGCCTGCCGCACCTTGACAAGATTTTCGTTCATGTCCGCGATCATCTGGTCCAGCGCCTTCTCCGGATCTTCGGCGCGGTTGACGATATCGCCCACGTTGGCGCGAATGATGTCGCGAACGCGATCCAACAAGCCCACGTGGCACCCCCCTTCGTGCTGCCACTGCGTAATCATTGTACACCAGTGCCCATCATGATACACATGAATCGTGCCTTGGCTACCACTGGGTAGACGGTCCGGTATCGCGTGCGATGACCAGACGGTAGATACGTTATATAATAGTAAGTGATGGAAACACAGAACAAGACAATATCGCAAGAGGAATTACGAGACTTCCTCGGACCAAACGCCGGGTACGTCCTCGAGCTGTACGAGCGGTACCTTCGTGATCCATCCTCGGTTGACCCAGGCACTCGTGCCCTGTTCGAACGTTGGGCCATGCCGTCGGCCGCGCCCGGTCCCCAGCCAGCACCTCCGACTGTCAGCCCGGTAACGACTGATCTCGTCGCGGGTGCCTCGAACCTGGCGCGCGCGATCCGAGCGTACGGGCACCTGGGAGCACATCTCGATCCGCTGGGCACACCACCACCCGGCGATCCGGCGCTCGACCCCGCGACCTACGGCCTCAGCGAGGGCGATCTTGCTCGGCTTCCCGCGGAGGTCGTCGGCGGTCCGGTGGCGGTGAACGCTCCGAACGCCGCGGCGGCAATCGCTGCGCTTCGCCGCATTTACTGCGGAACGACCGGCTACGAGTTTCGCCACGTCCAGAGCGCGGTCGAGCGGACCTGGCTCCAGGAGGTCGTCGAGAGCCAGCACTTTCGCGATCCGCGCGAGCCGATCGATCGGCGGCGCATTCTCAGGCAGCTGACCGAGGTTGAAGCTTTCGAGCGGTTCCTGCATCGCAGCTTCCCCGGTCAGAAGCGCTTCTCGATCGAGGGGCTCGACATGCTCGTCCCCATGCTGCTCGAGATCATCGGCTGCGCGGCAGAGCACGGGACTCGCTCGCTGTGGATCGGGATGGCGCACCGGGGACGGCTCAGCGTCCTGGCAACCGTACTTGGGAAACCGATCCCCGAGATTTTTGCCGAGCTGCGAGGTGCTGGAGCGGCTGAAAGCGTCCCCCCGTCGGAGCGCAGCGATCTCGGCTGGACCGGCGACGTGACCTACCACCTTGGTGCACGAACTGCCTATCAGGATGGGCAGCCAGTCGCGATGGTGGTTACCCTTGCCCCGAATCCGAGCCACCTCGAGTACGTGGATCCGGTCGTCGAGGGGATGTGTCGGGCTGCCGTCGAACGCCGAGACGAGCCCGGCGCGCCAACCCGTGACGAGGATCAAGCGATTCCGTTGCTCATTCACGGCGACGCCGCATTCGCGGGCGAGGGGATCGTGGCCGAGACGCTCAATCTGTCGCGCATCGACGGCTACCGGACCGGCGGGACGATCCACATCATCGAAAACAACCAGCTCGGATTCACCACGCCGCCGTCCGCCGCTCGGTCCACCATGTACGCGAGCGACCTCGCGAAGGGCTACGAGATTCCGATCGTCCACGTCAACGCGGACGACCCGACCGCGTGCATTGCTGCTATCCGGCTCGCCCACTCGTACCGCGAGAAGTTCCACAAGGATTTCCTGATCGATCTGATCGGGTACCGGCGCTGGGGCCATAACGAAGCGGATGAGCCGACCTTCACGCAGCCGCTACTCTATCGGGCGATCCAGAGCCACCCGACGGTGCGTACGCTCTTTGCAGAGCGACTCGCGCAAGAAGGGGAGGTCACGCCAGGCGAGGCCGAGCAGATGCTCCGAGATGCGACGGAGCGTCTACAGCAGCTCTTCCAGGCACCCGCTCCGAGACAGGAGGAGCAGATCACGAGGATCGAAGAGCATCCCCCCGCCGCGGAGATTGTCACCGCCGTGCCCGCGGAACGCCTGAAGCGCCTCAATGCGTCTCTCTTGACGCTGCCGCCGGGCTTTACGATCAATCCGAAGCTGGCCCGCTGGATGGAGCGACGTCGTGCTGCCCTGGAGCCAGAGGGGATGATCGACTGGGCCCACGCCGAAGCACTGGCCTTCGCCTCGCTGCTCGCCGACGGAACACCCGTGCGCCTGACTGGGCAGGATACCTCACGGGGAACTTTCAGTCAGCGCCACCTGGTGCTTCACGACTTTCAGACTGGCGCGACGTTCACACCCCTCCAGGCCCTTCCCGAGGCGCAAGCGTCGTTCGAGGTCTACGACAGCCCACTGGCCGAGGCAGCGCCGCTCGGCTTCGAGTACGGGTACAGCACCCACGCGCGCGACGCGCTGGTGCTCTGGGAGGCTCAGTTCGGCGATTTCGCGAACGTTGCGCAAGTCCTGATCGATCAGTTCATTGCCTCGGGTCGAGCCAAGTGGGGGCAGACGTCGTCGCTGGTTCTGCTCCTGCCCCACGGTTTCGAAGGACAGGGGCCTGAGCACTCGAGCGCACGGGTCGAGCGATTCTTGCAGCTGTCGGCGCAGGATAACATGCGCGTCTGCAACTGCACAACCGCGGCACAATACTTCCATCTGCTGCGCCGCCAGGCCGGCCTGCTCTGGACCGATCCGCGCCCGCTGGTGATCTTCACGCCGAAGAGCCTGCTGCGCCATCCACTCGCGGCATCTCGCCTGGCGGATCTCGCGACCGGAACGTTCATGCCCGTGATCGACGATCTGGATGCCCGGTCGCGGGCGCACGAGATCACACGCCTGATCCTGTGTAGCGGTCACATCTTCGTCGATCTAGCATCGGGCGCGGCACGCGGCGAGCATCCCGAGACGGCAATCGTTCGGATCGAGCAGCTCTATCCGTTCCCCGCGACCGAGCTCGACGAGATTTTCGCCGAGTACCCACGCTTGAGCGAAGTCCTCTGGGTACAGGAAGAACCGATGAACATGGGCGCCTGGACATTCGTCTCGCCGCGTATTCGCCGCCTGCTCCCTGATCGGGTCCGCTTCGAGTACGTCGGCCGACCCGACCGGGCAAGTCCGGCCGTTGGCTCCCACGAGATCTTCCGCGCGGAGCAGGAACAGATCGTCGCCACGGCGTTTCGTCCGCTCGGCGAGACGCCCAGTCCGGTCGCTGTCGAGGTAGGCCATGGATCGTGAGATCCGCGTTCCACCACTGGGAGAATCGCTGGTCGAGGCCACGGTCGGACGCTGGCTCAAGCACGAAGGCGAGGCAGTCGTCGCCGGTGAGCCCGTTGTCCAGCTCGAAACGGAGAAGGTCAACCTCGATGTTACCGCCGACGTGACCGGCGTCCTGAAGAAGATCATCCACCACGAGGGTGACGCCGTCCGGGTGGGAGAGGTGCTGGGAACGATCGAGAGTGCTGTTGCTCAGCCCACCGAGACTGTCACGCCAACGCCGGTTCCCCTTGCACCACCTCCCCCGGCCAAACCAGAAGCGGCACCTTCGGCGGTGCCTCCCGCTGCCGCTGCCGAGGCCGAGGCCGAACGGTTAGCCTCGCCAGTCGCGCGCCGCATGGCGGCAGAGTATGGGATTGACCTGACGAAGATCGTGGGCACCGGTCCGGGGGGCCGCATCACGCGAGAAGACGTGACGAACTACCTGGAGCGCCAGCGCATCGCGGCGGCCGAGGCGGCACCAACGGTCGAGGTTGCACCACCTCCCGCCGGGCCCGCCGCTATCCCACCGCCGCCTCCTGAGATCCGACGCGAGACTGCCCCGCTTCCCACGGAGGTCGCCGCGCCTCCACGCGTCGAACGACCGGAGAAGCGCGTTCGGCTCTCGCGGCGGCGACTGACCATTGCGCGGCGTTTGCTCGAAGCCACGCGGAACCAAGCGCTTCTGACGACGTTCAACGAGATCGACATGTCGGCCGTGATGGAGCTTCGGCGTCGGCGACGCGACGCGTTTCAAGAGCGTCACGGTGTCAGCCTCGGGCTCATGTCGTTCTTCGTCAAGGCATCGATTGCTGCGCTGAAGGCATTTCCCGACGTGAACTCCGAGATGCAGGGCGACGACCTGATTCTCAAGTACTACTACGATATTGGCATCGCCGTGGACACCGAGGGCGGCCTGGTCGTTCCGGTGATTCGGGACGCCGATCGAAAGAGCTTTGCCGAGATCGAGCGGGAGATCGCGGACCTGGCGAAGCGTGCACGAGAGAATCATTTGACGCTGGAAGAGCTGCGGGGAGGAACGTTTACCATCACGAACGGTGGTGTGTTCGGCTCCCTGCTCTCCACTCCAATTGTGAATCCGCCCCAGGCGGGCATCCTTGGCATGCACCGCATCATCGACCGACCGGTCGCGGTTCAAGGCCAGGTCGTGATCCATCCGATGATGTACGTCGCATTAACCTACGATCATCGCATCATCGACGGGCGTACTGCCGTGCTGTTCCTCGTTCGGATCAAAGAGCTGATCGAGGATCCAGAGTCGCTCTTCCTGGAGGCGTAAAATCGAGTGATATCGCATGCTCCGTGACCTTGGCATGATTGCCCTTGGCGGCCTCGCCGCGAGCGGGATCGGCTGGATTCTGCGCGAGCGACACCGTGACCGAAAGGTGCCAATCCTCAGTGGGTGGCCAAGAGTCGTGATCGTCGGTGCTGGTTTTGGAGGGCTTCGGGTCGCTCGCGGGCTCGCGGGAGCCGATGCCGACGTCCTCGTCGTCGATCGTCACAACTACCACTGTTTCCAGCCGCTCCTCTATCAGGTGGCAACGGCTGGCCTGGAGCCCGAGGAGGTCGCCCAGCCAGTTCGTCGCATTCTTCGTGGAATCCCAAACGTCCGATTCCGCATGACAACGGTGAGCAAAGTCGACCTCGCACACCGACAGCTTCTCACCAGCGATGGTCCGATTCCCTACGATTACCTCGTCCTCGCGGCAGGAAGCACGTCGCATTACTTCGGCATGCCGCACATCGCCGAGAAGGCCTTCGGACTGAAGGATCTCAATCAGGCGGTGGCGCTGAGAAATCGCCTGCTCGAGTGTTTCGAGATGGCCGTCTCGGAGAAGGATGCCGCCCGGCGGGCAGCGCTTCTGACCTTCGTCGTTGCCGGGGGCGGTCCAACGGGTGTCGAGCTGGCCGGTGCGATTGTCGAGCTGATTCGTCTTGTACTCGTCCACGATTACGCCGGACTCGACGTGAAAGACGCACACGTTGTCCTCGTCGAAGCCGGCCCCACCGTTCTACCGACCCTCGCGGTATCGCTCCAGAAGGCCTCGATTCGGGCACTGCGCCAGAAGGGGGTCGACGTTCGCGTCAATTGCCCTGTCAAGGATTTCGACGGGGAAAACGCCTATCTGGGCGATGGGACCATCATTCCGACGCGCACGCTGATCTGGGCTGCGGGAGTCCGGGCGACCTCCGTGGACAGCGAGCCGGCGCTACCACTCGATCGCTCCGGCCGCATCAAAGTCGGGCCGACGTTGCAGGTCGAAGGGTATCCCGAGATCTACGCGATCGGTGACCTGGCGCACTTCGAAGAGAATGGGAAGCCACTGCCGATGGTCGCGCCTGTCGCGATTCAGCAAGGTGAGATGGTCGCCGAGAACCTCCGACGGCAGATCGCCGGGCTACCCTTGCAGAAGTTCGTCTATCACGATAAGGGGACGATGGCGACCATCGGCCGAAACGCCGCAGTCTGCCAGATCGGTCCCCTCCGTCTGACCGGCTTCCCCGCCTGGGTCATGTGGCTCGTCGTCCACCTTGTTCAGCTGATCAGCTTCCGCAACCGCCTGCTCGTGCTCATCAACTGGACGTGGGATTATCTATTCTTCGACCGCGCGGTTCGATTGATCACGCGTGACTAGCGCACCGCGCAGGATGAATAAGCCGGCAGCCGTCCCATGCCCCGGTGGGAGAGGGGCCGGAGGTCCCGTGCGACGCCGCGGATTCACGCCCTCACCCCGGCTCTCTCCCAGTACGAGAGAGATAGCCGCCTCCCCGGCAGCTCCACCTTTCTGCGCGATGCTGCAGCGCACGCTTAGCCAAGATCCAGCGCGTCGATGTCCTGAAGGATCTCGCTGGCGTGCTCCTCCGGGGTGACGTTCTGGTAGACCTTACGAATCGTGCCAGATTTGTCGATCAGGAAGGTCCAGCGCAGCACACCCTGCACCTTTGATCCGTCAGGGCGCGTGCGCTCGCCCCAGGCGCCGTAAGCGGTGATCACTTTGCGATCGGTGTCGGCGATGAGCGGGAAGCGGAGATTGTACTTCTCGTCGAAGGCGCGCTGGGCCGAGAGATCATCCGCCGACACTCCAATGATCGCAACGCCACGCTTGGCGAACTCGGCGGAGTGATCGCGAAAAGCACAGGACTCCTTCGTGCAGCCGGGAGTGTCTGCCTTTGGATAGAAGTAAAGGACGACACTCTGCTTCCCTCGGTAATCGTCGAGGGCGATCTCGCCCGTCGAGGCGGTCGCGCGAAAGGTAGGCGCGCGCTCTCCGACCTGCGGTACTGTTCGTTCAGTCATACCAAGTCTCCTTCCTCGGTGTTTCAAGATTGAATCGAGTGTCGCCACGTGGCGCAGTCAGTAACACGTAGATCTGGACGACTCCGCCATAGCAGACTGACGCTTGGTGGATGGCGCACGGCGTATTCCGCTTTATTCTGCGTGCGCAAGGACGTTCTGACCAGGACACCCTCGAATGCAGTGTAGCGCACGAGCGTCACGCGGGCAATGAAAACACGTCGCGGGCGTAACGCCGACCACTGCCGGAGCGTTTTACAGGATAAAGCAGTGTAACCATTCCACGGAAGGCAGGGGGCGATCAGGTGCGTCGAACACGGGTGATTTTCCTGGGATCCATCGCGGTGGCACTGGTGGTTGGAATCTCGACCGCGATGGCATCGCCTGGACCTGGTCTGCTCTCGGACTCTACCCCGACCTCGACGGCGACGCCGACTGCGACCGCGCGCGCCGATGCACCCTGGACCATCGAAGGAACAATCCAGGCCATGAACGGACAGTTCTGGACGGTCCAGGGATTCGTGATTCGAGTAACCGCGGACACCCAGATCGATAGCTCGAGTCCACTCGCGATTGGCGATCGCATCCACGCGAGTGGCATCGTCCAGCCAGATGGAACCTGGCTCGCGACGCACGTCTGGACTGACAACGGTCGGCAGCCAACCCCACCGGCGTCGACGCAAACACCGACGCCAG
>CADDYW010000133.1 GCA_902810745.1 Chloroflexota bacterium
CTCGCGACGTAATCGACGAGGATGTACTCTCCCAGGCGATCGGGCGTGGAGAAGAACGCCCGCCCGCGGTTGATGCGCGTCATCTGATTCACGAAGTCGATCAGGTAGTGTCCACGCTCGAGCATGAACGTGTTGATCACGATCTGATCGCGCGTGCAACGACCGACCTCTTTGAGCGTCTCGGCAATCGTGCGATAGCTCGGCGGATAGGAGAAGATCGCCCGTGCTCCCTCGAGGTGGGCGGTCGGCTCGCCGTCGGTGATCATGATGATCTGCTTGTTGGTTCCCTTGTGGCGCGCGAGCAGATGGCGCGCGAGCATGAAAGCGTGGTGCATATTCGTGCCGTAGACGCTCTCGTCCCACTCGACCGAGGGCAGCTCTTCCGGCTTGAGCTCGTGGGCGTAGTCGGAGAAGACGACGAAATAGAGATTATCTCGCGGGAACTGGCCGCGGATCAGGCTATCCAGCGCCGCGGCAACCTTCTTCGCGGCCTGGAAGCAGCCCCGGAGGATCATCGAGCGGCTCATGTCGACCATCAGAACCGTCGACGACGTCGTGCTCAGCTCGGTGCGGTACACCTCGAAATCATCGGGCTGAAGACGCAGGGGCACGCCGGGACCCTCGCGCACGAGCGAGTTCATCATCGTGTGCTCGAGGTCGAGGTGGAACGTATCGCCAAACTCGTAGGGTTTGCTGTCGTGGGTGCGTTCACCGCCGTAGCCGCGCACATCGACCGGATGATTCCCGAAGGCATCGCGCTTGAGCTTCCCGAAAATATCCTGGAGCGCCTTCTGCCCGATGCGGCGGATGCCCCGCGCGCTCAGCTCGTAGCCGCGATCGGTCTTTTGAACGTAGCCCGCCTCTTCAAGGATCTTCATCAGCTGCTTGAGCTGCTCGAGGGATTGTCGCGCCTCGGGGCCGAGCAGTCGCTCGACCTCGTCAGGGTCCACGTCCTCCAGCCCCTGGCTACCGTGAGCGCGCTTCAGCTGACGCTCGAGCTGATCCATCTCCTGGAGCTGCTTCATCAGCTCCATCGCCTCTTCGAACGTCAGCGATTCGTCACCACGGAACGGGTAGCGGTTGCGAAACTGACGGCCCGGGAGAAGTCGGTCGAGATTCGCGGCGAGCTGTGCCATGTCCCACCGAAGGCGATCATCGCGCAGCAGATCATCCATCAGCTGCTGGAGCTGCTGGCGCATCTCGGGAGACATGCTATCGAGCAGCGACTGCATCTGCGCGATGCTGCGCTGGAGGTGCTCGATGAGATCATCGAGCGACTGGATATCGGGTGGGAAGAATCCCCCGTGCTTGTTCATGAACTCCTGGAAGTCGGGATTGCCTCCCCGGAGCTTCTCCTGGAGCATCTGATTCAGGTCGCGGATCATCTCGCGCAGGCGCTGGAGGTCCCGCGGCGAGAGATTCTGGATCTGCTGCTTCAGTCCTTCGAAGCGGCTGCCCAGGATCTGCTGCTCGAGCATCTTGAGCAGCTCCTGGAACTGACGCTGCGCCTCCGGATCCATGAACTCGTACTCGGTGAGCGCTTTCACGCTACCGGCGAAGTCTGGCGGCAGATTGTCGAGATACTGGAGCTTGCGCCTGGCCATCGATTCGAGCAGACGGCGCAGGTTCTGCTGCTGCTCCGGACTCATATCGCCGCTCGAGCCGGCCGACGCGTCTGGTGTCGCGGGCGACTCTGACGTCTGGTCAGCCCCGGATTGGGCCGATGGCTCTCCACGAGACGACGGCGACGGTGCACGCGGGGCTTGCGAAGGTCCGGACTGTTGTCGATCCTGCTGACGTGCGGGCTGGTCTCGCGAAGGTGATTGTGCTGATTGACTGGCCTGCGCTAGCCGTTTCTGGATTCCTTCGCGCTCGGTCCTGACGACCTCTTCGAGCCGTTTCTTGAGATCATCCATGATCGAGTCGAGGCGATACTGATTGAGCTGCTGCTGCTTGCGCTCGCGGAGCTGCTCGAGGAGATCCTGCAGGCCGTGCAGGCGGTCGCCGTTCTGGTTTCGCGCGCCCCAGCGAAAGATGCGCTCGAGCGCACTGCGCAGATCGCCATCGGCAATGAGATCGTCCGCGAGCGCATCGATGAGATCTTCCGCGGTGAACGGCGAAATATCTTGCGTTCCGTCCCACCGCGAGTACTGGTACCACATAGCGTCACCTTCGATAGCGAGATTTGCCGGCGGACCGCTCCTTGTTCAGCTTGCGGTTGAGGTGGAGGCCTTCGAGGACGAACTCGACCACGGAGGCGACAGTTGCCGGTTGGGGATCCGCTTTGAGCTGACTGATGGCGCTGCGCAGCTCCGGGAGCTCGCTGACCAGACGCGCATACCGCTCGGACGGCATTCCGTCGCCGATTTCGACGGTGAGGCCGTGCTCGAAGCGGGCGACCAGGGGCTCGAAGCTGGAGACGCTGAAGTGGCGATTGAAGACGTTGAGAACGGCGCCCTGGAGGAGCTTTTCGACGACGCGGTCTTCCTTCACGTCGCCAATGGTTTCGAGCTCGATCTTTCCCTGGGTCGACGGGATGAGTGCGACCAGATCGCTGATCCGCGGCACGACCTGACGTTCGCCGAGACGGATGGCGCGGCGGAGGGCGCTGCTGAGAAGGTTTTCGTAGTTGCAGATCGAGACGCGCGCGCTGACGCCGGAGCGCTGGCTCACGTCGGGATTCTTGCGCGCGAGGTGGGTCAGCTCGGCGATGATCTCTTTCATGTAATCGGGAACGACCGTCTGGAAGCCCTCGTCGGCGAAGACGGTGCGCTCCTGCTCCATGATGTCGATCTCGTGCTCGATCGTCCGCGGGTAATGCGTGCGCACCTGCGAGCCGAACCGGTCTTTCAGCGGCGTGATGATCCGCCCGCGGTTGGTGTAATCCTCGGGGTTCGCGCTGGCGACGACGTACAGGTCGAGCGGCAGGCGGACCTTGTAGCCGCGGATCTGAACATCGCGCTCCTCCATGATGTTGAGCAGGCCGACCTGGATCCGTTCGCCCAGATCGGGCAGCTCGTTGATGCAGAAGATGCCCCGATTGGTTCGCGGAATCAGGCCGTAGTGAATCGTCAGCTCGTCCGAGAGATAGCGTCCCTCGGCGACCTTGATCGGGTCGACCTCGCCGATCAGGTCGGCGATCGTGATATCGGGGGTGGCGAGCTTCTCGCCGTAACGTCGCTCGCGCGGAATCCAGGTGATATCGACGTCATCGCCCTCGGTCTCGACCTTCTCACGGCAGACGGGGCAGATCGGATTGAACGGGTTATCGTTGATCTCACAGCCGGCGATGGCCGGGACAACCTCGTCGAGCAACGTGATCAGGCTGCGCGCGATACGCGTTTTCGCCTGACCGCGCTCTCCGAGCAGGACAAGATCGTGGCCGGAGAGGATCGCGCTCTCGATCTGCGGAATGACGGACTCCTCGTAGCCGACGATGCCGGGGAAGATCGTCTCGTTCCGGCGCAGCTTCTCGATGAGGTTGTGGCGCATCTCCGTCTTGACCGATCGGTCGTGGTAGCCGCTTTCGCGGAGCTGACCGATCGTACGCGGCAGGGTCATCGCTATCTCCTGGCTCCTGGCGGGTTCGTCGAAGCCCCGCCAAAGGGCAACCCCAGCGGCGACGCCCGTTGGGGAGTGAACGTAGTACTGTGATCTAATAATACTCTCCCGGGGAGGTGTGTCAACGTGATGCCGCGAGGTAACGGTAGCGCACCGGTGCGCCCGGGCGACGCGGTGAGCCGAACAATGCCGCGATTGACAGCGCCAGCAGCCATCTGTTAGAGTGCCCGCGGAGTGGGGATACAGCGACGTGACGTCCCGGCGATCGGAGACGAAGTCGGAAGAGATTCGATACGTCTCGCCGCTGGGCAGCCGCGTCGCGAGGTGGATCGGACAAGGTCCGCGTGGACTCCTGATCCTTGTGCCCTGGTCCCCGCGTGGGTGCGTCGGTGAAGATTCTTCACGTTATTCAGCGATACTGGCCGTACACTGGTGGATCAGAGCGGCACCTCCAGGAGATCTCGGAGCGGCTCGTGCGCCGCGGTCATCAGGTGACCGTCGTAACGACCGATGCCTTCGACCAGGAGCTCTTCTGGAATCCCCGGAAAGACCGAATCCCGACGCCGGTCGAGATGCACAATGGCGTCGAGATTCGGCGCCTCCCCGTACGCCATCTGCCTGGTGGACGTCTGGCCTTTGGCGGAATCCGCCGTGCCATGTTCGCACTGTCGGGCGTGCCGCTTGATGTCAGCGGGATACTTGCCCGAATGGCAAGATTCGTCCCGTGGGTCCCGGATTTAGACCGAGCTCTCGATCACCTCGACGACGACTATGCTGTCGTGCACGGAATGAACGTCTGCTTCGAGTCGCTCCTGCTACCGGCGCTAAGCCTGGCGCGCCGTCGTGGGATTCCTTTCATCATTACCCCGTTGATCCACCTGGGCGAGTCCGATGGCTCGATCGTCCGCCGTTACTACACGATGCCACACCAGATCCGGCTGATCTCTGAAGCCGATGCGGTCCTTGCTCAAACGTCGATCGAAATTGACTACCTGATCGGAAATGGGATCGATCCGGAGCGTGTCATCCTGGCCGGGGTCGGAGTCAATCCCGAGGAGGTGCTCGGCGGCGTGGGCCAGCGATTTCGCGAAACAACCGGGCTCGACGCACGGCCGCTTGTCGTCTACGTCGGAACGAGCGCCTACGACAAGGGGACAGTTCACCTGGTCGACGCGATGTGCCGTCTCTGGGCGCGAAACAACAAAGCGAGCACGGCCGATCTCGTGCTGGCCGGGCCGGTCTTCGATCAGTTCCGAGCGTATCTGAGCAGGCTACCGGCCCACGACCGCGCCCGGATACACCTGCTTGGCTTCGTCGACGAGCAGACGAAGCGCGACCTTTTTGACGCTGCGACAATCGTCGCGATGCCGTCGCGCACGGACTCGTTCGGCATCGTCTACCTGGAAGCGTGGCTCTATCGTAAACCGGTCATCGGCGCGTGGGCGGGTGGCGTGCCGGCAGTTGTCGACGACGGCATTGATGGCTTTCTCGTCGAGTTCGGAGACGTCGAAGAGCTTTCCCGTCGCATCGAGGAATTGCTGAACGACCCGGACCTGTCCCATACGATGGGCGAACGCGGCCACGCGAAGGTGCTGGAGCGCTACACCTGGGATCGGATCTTCCCAATGGTCGAGGAGGTCTACGAGCGGCTATGTCGGCACGCGATAACGAGGGGATGAGTGAGGGGATAAGTAAGGTCGAGGCGACGATGGCTCGGGTGCGCGCTGCGATCCCATCGTCAGTCGATCGTTCGACAACACCGTACGACGCCGGGGCAAGCCGGTTTCGACCAGGAAGTACACACCTCTTCCCAGAAGATCTCTACCGAAGTCTTCACCAGGCACGGACTATCGGTGGTGGTATCTCCGTCGACTATGCGCTCGGTTGGCGCACGCCGATCATCGGCCACGCCTGGATGATGGTGCGACGGCGAATCCACCAGGAAATCCGCATCTACATCGATGCGCTCACGACCAAGCAGAGCAGCTTGAACACGTACCTCATCCGGGCCGTTACCGCCATGGTGGAAACGCTCGAGGCCCTCGGACTGCCTACGGTCAAGCGTCGCCAGGAGGAGCAGGGCGAGATTCTCGCCGCTCTTCAGGAGGAGATCCGGACGCTGCGTTCTCAGGTCGCCGAGCTTCAGGCACGGCTCGAGGCTCTGTCTGCCAGCCCAACGAATGGCAAGGCATCCAGGGACTGAGTCGATGCGAGTCGCCTTCGTCGTTCAGCGGTACGGAGAAGAGATCTGCGGCGGGGCGGAACAGCATTGCCGGCTCGTCGCCGAGCATCTGGTCCCGTTCGTCGAGGTTCACGTCCTGACGACGTGTGCGCTTGGCCATCTGCCGTGGGATAATCATTATCCCGCGGGTGAGACAGTCCTCAATGGAGTGCACGTTCATCGCTTCGCACTCGACCAGGTTCGTGATCATCGTGCGTTCGAGCGCCTCACCTACAAGGTGTTCGGCGACGTTCACTCGTATCTGGACGAGCTTGCCTGGGTCGAGATGCTAGGGCCGCACTGCCCGGATCTGCTCACGTACATTGCGCAGCGGCGCGCGGATTTCGACCTGTTCATCTTTATGACCTACCAATACTTTCCCACGGTTTTCGGCGTTCAGATCGTGCCGGAGAAGTGCGCGGTCGCACCCCTCGCGCACGATGACCGCACGCTGTACCTGGATGTTTACAATCCGGTGTTCCATCTCCCGCGCCACATCATCTACAACACGGACACCGAGCGGGCGATGGTCGAGTGGCGCTTCGGAAACGCGAGTGTTCCGAACACGGTCGTAGGGACCGGTATCCACGATCCGGGTACTCGTGACGTCGTTGGGTTTCGTGCCCGCTACCGCTTGAACGGCGATATTCTCACCTACGTTGGTCGGATCGAGCCGGCCAAGGGCTGTCCCCAGCTCATCGAGAACTTTATCCGCTACAAGGGCGAGCGCGGCGGTGATCTTACTCTCCTGCTGATCGGCCGGGCGGAGATGCCGATTCCCAGGCGCGATGACATTCTGGCTCTTGGCTTCATCTCGGATGAGGAGAAATTCTCGGCGCTCGCCGCGAGCACGGTCGTGGTTCTCCCGTCGGAGACCGAAAGCCTCTCGATGACGAATCTCGAAGCGTGGACCGCGGGAGTGCCAGTCCTGGCGAATGGGCTGTGCCAGGTCCTCAAGGATAACTGTCTGAAGGCCGATGGAGGGCTCTACTACACATCGTACGAGGAGTTCGCGGCCTGCCTGGACATTCTTCGCGCGGAGCCCGACCTCCGTCAGGCCCTGGCCGAGAGCGGGAAGCGGTATGTGCTGGCCAACTATAGCTGGGACGTGATCATCCGCAAGTACCTCTCAATCTTTCGTCAGTGCGGAATGGATGTCGAGCTCCCGGTCCAGTCCGAGTCGGAGAGCCGCCAGATGGTCAGCTCCTGGTAGAAGATGGCGTCCTGTCCTGGTGGCGTGTCGCGCGTGGCCACCTTTTCAGGCAACGAGATCGTCTGGTGGGCGATGACTGTACCGCTTAATCCGATTGACTTTGGCCCGGGTAATCCAGCGGTCGTAATCCAGTAGACCGGACGGCCCTCGCGGAGCCAGCGACGGGCGGCCATCCCTGCCGCGGCGTCCAGCCCCGTGTCGTTAGCAATGACGAGGCTTGTCCGATCAAATAGGTAGTTCAAAGGGGTGCTGAGGCGCTGCCCGGAATCTCCATCCGCGAACAGGACCACGCTGTTGGCGGGAAACCTGGTTGCCAGCTCACCGATCTGCTTGATTGCTCCCCGATATTCGACGTACCCCAGGAGCGGGCGAGTACTCTCGAGCAATTGCAGCGTCATGACCAGACCCAGGCCCACCGGCACGGCGGCGCGAAAGAGGTCAGCCCGCTGGCGAGGTATCAGGGTGTTCAGGAAATACGCGGCGGCGAGGCAGAAGCCCGGAATCACGAGCGGCACCCAACGGCGCGCTGCCCAGTAATACAGTGGTACGATCTTCATATCGGACATGAAGATCACGGTATCCGCTGCGATCACGAGCAGGAGGAGCAAGGTGCGACGGTTGCGTTCCTGGTGCGCCACAAATGCCCAGCCGAGCGTGCCCAGAAACAATCCGAGCGGCGAGACAAACCAGCCGAGCCGACGGAAGCTGAGAAGATTGTTTACCTCGGACAACTGCATGGGATTCAGCTGACTCGCCGGAATAGAGAGGACTCCAACCGGTCGAATGAAGTAGGCATAGATCGCAAGCCCCCCGATCAGCGCGGGGAGGGCCCAGGATAATCCCTTCTCCCACGATGGCTGGCCCAGGATCGTGGCAATCCGTTCGCGGAGGACCGGTGCGCGCAAAAGGATGAACGCGACGATCAGGGCCAGAATCAGAGCGACGCCGACCGCGGCGAGGAAACGTACTGACGTCGCGCCGCGGAACGTCGTCACCGCGTACCAGTTTGCGATCAAAGCCGCGTGAAGGGTGGCCTGGACCAGGAGAATTCCGTAGGGGATCACAAACCAGAGCGTGCAGCGATCGAGACGGTCGGTCAGCCACTGATAGCCCAGGTACGCGGCGATCAGGAATGGGAGCGGGACCATCTCGATCTTCGCGAGGTGAACCAGGCCCAGGGCCAGACCGGCCAGCGCCGCGGCGCGAGAGCTCGACCCATCGATTGCCACCACGAAAGCCAGGAAGCCACCCATCAGAAGAAGCTGCGCTAGGATTTCTGCATCTGGATAGCGCGCAAACCACACCTCGGCCGGCCCGATTGCCAGGAGAAATGTCGCCCCCGAGCCAACGGGTGTCCCAAACAGGCGGCGAACGAGCAAATAGAACGCGACGAGGCCAGCGACGGCCAGGATCGGCGTCACGAGGAGCTCGGTCCAAATTCCGCCAGCAGCGTAGCCGAACGCGAGGATCGCCGGGTATAGATGAAACCCGTGAGGTACGACGCGATCCGTCGAGACCTCGAACCCGCGGGGCACGAAGCCATCGAAGTGCGCGAACATAAGGTAGAAGCCCGGCAGCCGGCTCGCCGGGCTCGGAAAGAGGGCCGCGCGGGTCGCTGGGTCGAGCTCCGCGAGCGTCGGGCTATGGAGGACAATGCCGCCAGTCCTGGCGATAGTTGCGCCCGCGTTGACGTAGCTGCCAGGATCGAGAGCGCCGAGGATCCACTCGTCGGGAGGAAAGTACAGTGCAACTCCGAGCACGACCGGGAGGGTAAGGCCAGCGAAGCTGGCGAGATCGACACGGCGCCAGGCACGACGGAAGACGACTACCTCGCCAGTTATCAGGCTGACGACGCCCAGCGCAAGGACCACGATCGGCTGATCCTGGCCGAACTCCGCGAGGGTGAATCCGACCCAGCTCGTGAGGGCGAACGTGGCGAAGAGAGCGAGGAAGCCCGCCTCCAGGTAATCGAGCGATTTCAGCCGAGTATCGGCAACAATCTTCATTCCGCAAACGTCTTACTCGTGCCGTACTGACGTGGACGGGCCCTCGGGTGAGGTGACGTGAACGAGGCGCGAACAGTGGTTTCCGTCGTCCAGATCGTCGAACCAGGCGACGGACTCCTGAACAAGCGTGATTCGCAAAAGGAACACGCCTTCGAGAGGCGGCGTCCGGATCTTCATCCGACAGGTTAGCTTTTGCCGTGGCGGCAGAGAACACGGGAACGCGGTGCGCATCCCTTCCGTGCCGGGCAGCTGACAGCCAGACGACGGATCGAGCCATTTGTAGGATAGGCGGACCGGATTCGGCGGCGCCGAAACGAGAAACACCGGGCCGAGATTCTCCACCGTGCATTCGACGTCGACGACCGTGTCCAGCTCCAGTGACCGGCGGATGTCCGCCTCCACCTTCACACGACACGCCTCTGCAGGAAGGGGATCTCCGACCGCCCAGAGACGCATCGGTTGGACCCCGAGCTGGGAAAACAGGGAAAATTGGTCAGATTCGCTGACCCGGAGCGGGTTTGTACGAAATCCGCGGCGAACCCCGTCTACGAGCGACGGGCGCGCCAACACCAGGTCGTAAACTTCGCGGCATGGCAGGTAAACCCGGTCCAACACCGCCCAGGTCTTTCGGCAAATGACCGCGATGCTCGCCGTTGCACTCGCATCGGCCTTGTGCCGGTGTGCGCTCTCGCCCACGAATAACACGTCGTCGCCGATTGCCACGCCGCGCGTCCAGGCGCGCAGCTCGAGCCGTCGGAGGACTTCGCCGGTCCCCGGGTCGATCTGGAGGATCTCGCTCGTCGCCGAGTTGCAGACCACCCAGGCTCCGTCTACGTAGCGAGGATGGTGCGGGCAGCTCAAGCCGGTCAGCAGGTCCTCGCCGGTTTCGAGGTTCATCACGACGCCTGCGCCCATCGCCGCTCCGCCGACCCAGCCTCGGTGGTGCCGAAATTTGCCGAATGAGCAGACGAGCAGCTGGTCATCCTTCAGCAGCAGGCTGTTGAGATGCCAGGCATCTCCATCCCCTGGCGCTTTCCATCTTCGAGCAACCTCTCCCGATGGGGAGATCCAGAGGACGGAGTTGGTGCAAGAGGAAACGACGATAAAGTGTCGGTCGTCCCAGATGATATCATGCGGATCGGCAAGCGCATCCACGCGGTAATAGCGCTCGACGCCACGGCTGTCGTACACCAGCAGCTCCCCGACCGATGCGACGTCACTTGAGCACCACAGTACCCTGACGAGATGGTCATCCCAAGCCCAGAGACCAGTGGTGCTCACGCGGTCCAGTTCCTCGAGTACGTTCCCGTCGTAGGCGAAGAGTCCGCCTCCGGTATCATCGCCAAGACACGAGGCCAGCAGTATGAGTCCGGTCTTTCCGTCGGCTGTCAGGTAGTTTTGTAACACGCGTTGAACTCCAGCGCTGATCAGCGGATTAATCGTGCGTCTGTCACCAGCCTTGATGCCCATCGGGGCGAGGGTCCGGCCAGGGCACCGCTCGGCGGAGCCAGATAAGAGTACCACGGGATGGCGCTCCGGACAAGCGTATCTCGCGCTACTCGAGGTCTTACCAATCCTTGACGGCCTTGCAGCCGGGTGGTATTGTCTCGCTACGAAGAGAGTGCTGGTGATGGGGTGGCCAAGAGGTGGCCGGAGATTTGGATTCGCTCCGCGCGAAGGCGACGATTCGCGAGTGGGACTTCCGTTCGAGCTTGCCGGTCCTGGGGGGACTGGTCGCCCTGATCCGCCGATCCATCCACGCCCTGGCCGGAAAGTGGGCACTGCGCTCGGCGGTCCAGCAGCAAAACGAGTTCAATCAGAACCTTCTGGAGTACCTGGCTGATCGGCTGCAAGGCCTGGAATCCGCGGCGCAGATAGCCGGAGAGCGCCTTCAGTACCTCGAGCGCCAGGCGCTGGAGAGCGATCGCACGGCACTCGAGACGCGTCGCGACCTCGCCGAGCTGCGGCTCGCGTTGCGCCGTGACCTCGCCGCGCTGGGCGAACGGCTCGATCGACTGGAAGCGGCCTGGACAGGCGAGCTGCAGACGATCGCAGCCGACCGCGCGACGGTGGAGCAGCTTCGGCATGATGGCACCGTGCTCGGCGAACGGCTGGATCGACTGGAAGCGGCCTGGACAGGCGAGCTGCAGACGATCGCAGCCG
>CADDYW010000134.1 GCA_902810745.1 Chloroflexota bacterium
GTCCCTGGTCGGTCATACCGACCACCCAGACCTCAGCCATCCCGCCCGGCCCTCCCGAGAATCTGCCCATCGAAGTCGAAGAGGATCGCCTCCACCTGGAGCCTCCCGCGCACGTAGGCAGCGCTCCGGGTTGCGACCGCCGCGGCCAGGAGCTGGAAGAAATCGCGGAGCCCGGCCTCCTGGATGATCCCCTGCACGTGGCGGGCAGTGTTGGCAGCGCGAATCGCCGTCTGTACCACGGCGCTCGCGCCAGCCCGGCCGGCGAGCTCGGCCAGGAAGGCTGGATCCACCTGGTTGCCGGCAACGTGGGTCTGAAAGTGCCCCTGCGCGAGCTTGGCGAACTTGCCAACCATGCCACCAAGGGTCACCTGCTCCACCTCGCGGGCGACGCAGCGTCGGAGCGCGGCGCCGGTGAAGATTCCCATCTCGACAAAGGCAATCTCCGGGAGCGGAAGGATCGCCATGGCGAACTTCTCACTGCGGCCGCCGGTGGTCAGGACCAGGTGGCGCTGGCCGTTCGCAACCGCGACGTCGATCGCCTGCTCGACGCTCGCCCGCCAGGCAGCAGTCGACCACGGCTGAACGATCCCGGTGGTGCCGAGGATCGAGATCCCGCCGATGATGCCCAGCCGAGCGTTCATGGTCTTCCTGGCCAGCTCGGCACCCCGCGGAACCGAGATCTCGACCAGGAGCCCGCGCTCCTCGATCAGCCGGCCCGCAACCTCGCTGACCGCCTCGGTGATCATCTGCCGCGGAACCGGGTTGATCGCTGGACCGCCAACCTCGAGCCCCAGGCCGGGACGCGTCACGATTCCAACGCCGACTCCCCCGCGCAGCTGCAGCCCGGGCGTATCGTGCCAGCGAACCTCCGCCACGATCTCCGCGCCGTGAGTCACGTCCGGGTCGTCGCCAGCGTCCTTGATCACCGTGCACTGACACGAATCGGGGCTCAGCCGACACGATTCGATGGCGAAGGTCGCGTCACGGCCGATTGGCAGATGAATGGTGACCTCGCTGATCGGCTGCCGGGTAATCAAGGCGAGCGTCGCGGCTTTGGCCGCAGCCGTCGCACAGGCGCCGGTGGTGTAGCCGGTCCGCATCCCCCGGCGCCGACCATTCGGGGGCGCCTGGTCACGTTCCATGAGCACCGTCCCCCCTTAGTCGGGGGCCACGGCGAGGCGGAGCAGCGCGTTGATCGCCGCCGCGGCGAGCGCGGACCCCCCTCGCGTGCCTTCGATGGTGATATACGGCGTTCGCCGGGCGATCAGCTCCGCCTTGGACGCAGCGGCAGCCACGAACCCGACCGGGGTCGCTACGATCAAGGCCGGTTGGACCTCCCCGGCATCGATAAGATCCAGCAAAGCCAGCAGCGCGGTTGGGGCGTTGCCAATCACCACCACCCCGCGGTGGGCCCGGGGCGCCAGCGCCCGCATCGCGAGCACCGCGCACGGGAGGCCCTGGTCCCGCGCCTGCCGGGCGACGGCTTCGTCGTCGATGGCGCAGTGGACGGGGCACCCCAGGCGCCGAACCCGGGCGTGGTCGAGCCCCGCCTCGACCATCCGGACGTCGACGACGATCGGCTGGCCGGCGCGCAACGCCGCGACGCCGGCGCTGACCGCCTCGGGATGGCAGCGAATCAGTGGAGCAAGAGACACGTCGCCAGCCGCGTAGACTAGCCGCTGGATGACCTGTCGCTCGGCCTCGGAGCAGCAGGAGTCGGGACCAAGAGCTTCCGCGACCTGCTGGAGGCTGCGTCGCTCGATCTCCTCCGGCGGGAGAACGTAGCGGTCGACCAGCGTCGGTCGGCTGGAGGGATCGGCCGGAGCTGGCTGGATCCACGGCCGAGCCGTCGGTTGGCCGTCAGGCGACCGCGAGCGCAGCACCTCATCGGCCAGCGGATCCCGGAGCGGATTCGCGGAAACCGGAGACAGCTGACTGGCACCATCCACGGTGCCTGGGCCGCCGTCGAGCCCGGTCTGCTCTGCGCTGGATCGCGGGGGCAGATGGTGATGGTGGGCCATCCCGAGATGATGGTTGTTCGCTGGCCCGTACCGCCAGCCACGCCCGAGCTGAAGATCGTCGGCTGCCAAACCAATTGGGCCGACCTGCTGCGCTCGCTGGAGGATCAGCTGGACGAGCCCGGGGTGAACCCCGAGGTGAGCGCCAACCGCGATCTCTACGCCGGGATGCCGCGTCCGCGCGGCGGCGGCCTGGAGGTGGATCCGCTTGACCAGAATGCCGGTGTTGATCAAATACGGGAGCACCAGGATTTGCCGCGCGCCGAGCCGCACACAGCGGTTGATCCCCGCTGGAACCAGCGGCTCGGCCGTGCCCGCGAAGCAGCACTCGACCAGGGCGTAGCGGTGCCGCTCCCAGAGGACCCGCCCGAGCTTGAACAGATCGGCGTTTGCCTCGGGATCACTCGTGCCGCGCCCAACCAGCAGCAGCGCCGTGTCGCGGGGATCGAGCGGCGGCAGTCGGGCTTCGAGCTCGGCCAGGCGCTCCTCCACGATCTCGAGAAGCCAGCGATGAAGCCCGAGCGGGGGGGCCATCTGTAGATCGAGATCCGGATAGCGTTCCCGAGCGTGGGCAAGCTGGGCCGGAAGATCGTGCCTGGCGTGGGCCGCGTTCAGCAGAAGCAGCGGGACGGCCCGGATCTGCCGGGCACCCGACTCGACGCATCGCTCGATCGCCTCCTGAATCGAAGGAATCTCCGGCCCGGCGAACTCCAGAACCCCCGCCTCGACCACCAGCCCGGGCGGCGCCGCCCGGCGAACCGCCTCGATGAGCGCCAGTAGCTCCCGCACCCCGTCCGGGTCGCGGCTCCCGTGCCCCATCAGCAAGATCATCTCGTTCACCCCGGCGTTACCCCGCGTCAAATCCCCGATTCCCGGGCGTCTGCCCGGCGCCACCTGACCGGCTCAGCGCCCGGCGAGGTGCTGCCGCACCACGGCGTCAAGCGCGCTCGCGCCGAGCTCCTCGAGCCGAAGATATTCGCCGCCGAGCTGCGCGGCGAGCTGGCGATTCCGGCCAACGCGAACCGGGCCGGTCTCCGTGTCGATCACGAGCACCCGCGGTGACCGCGCGCGGACTCTTTCCGCCATTCGAAAGGCATCCTGCCAGACGTCAGTCCCTCCGAATGGGACGTTGGGACGGCCATCCGAGAGCAGAATGATCCAGGGACGATCACCCCGCTGGCTCACCTGTGACCGGCGAATCGTCTCGTCGCCGAGCCACAGGGCGTGGGCAAGCGGTGTCCGCCCGCCAGTTGGCAGGAGACGTAGCCGCTTCTCGGCCAGCTCGACGCTCGCAGTTGGCGGCAGAACCAGCTCGGCCGACTCCCCGCGAAACACGATCAGGGCAACCCGGTCCCGCTTCTGGTAGGCATCGATCAAGAGTGAAAGGATCGCTCCTTTGACCGCGACCATGCGCTGCCGGGCTGCCATCGAGCCACTCGCATCGACGATGAAAAGCAGAAGGTTGCCGGCCTTGCTCTCGCGTCGCCGCTCCCGAACATCACACGGCAGGATGCGAACACCGGGGCCGTCCAGGGTCTCCTGTTGCCGCCGAACCTGGTTGGGGGCTGCCGCGCGCAGGGTCGCACCCAGGGCGATCTCGCCGATGGATCGTGGCGGACGATTCGGCTGTCGGGCCCCGATCGCATAGCCACGTTGATCCGGGCTCGGGACCCGGGTTCGGCGCCCCGGGGGAGCGGTCTGCCGCGCCCGTCGCGAGGCGACGGCGAGCGGAGGGAGTGAAGGTGGCGGTCCCGGTGCGAAGACCCGGCTCTCGTCTCCCGCGCCACCACGATGGCCCGACGAGTCGGTCGGGCCAGACGTCGCGGCCGAGGAATCGCGCTCGGGCGAGGCATCGTCGAGGCTCGTCGAGTCGCCGAGCTGCTGATCCAGCAGCTGATCGAGCGACTCGCGGCCAGTCGACGGATCATCGAATGGCTGGCGGCGACGGCGGTGAAGCAACGCAAGCGTGGCTGCCTCGCGCAGATCCGCAGTCGTCACCTCCCATCGCCCCGCGTAGGCCGCGAGGGCGATGGCCGTTTTATACATTGCGATGTCACCGCGGAGACCGTCGATCTCGAAGGCCGCGCAGATTCGACTGATGGTCTCGATCTGCTGATCGGAGATCCGAACTGACGGGAGCAAGGACCGCGCGCGGCTGATCCGTTGGCGCTCGGCGTCCTCGGCCGCTCGCCATTCTTCGAGAAACCGCGCGGGATCAGCCTCGAAGGCGATCCGTCGGCGAATGACCTCGGCTCGGGCGACCGGATCGCGCAGCCCTTCGATCGTCACTGCCAGGGCGAAGCGATCGAGCAGCTGCGGGCGGAGGTCGCCTTCCTCCGGATTCATCGTTCCGATCAAAATGAACTCGGCGGGATGGGTGACCGAGACCCCCTCGCGCTCGACGTAGTTCTGTCCCATCGCCGCGGCGTCGAGCAAGACGTCGACGAGGTGATCGCCGAGTAGGTTCACTTCATCCACGTATAAGATCCCGCGATTCGCGGCCGCCAGGAGCCCCGGCTCGAAGATGCGCTCCCCTGCTTTGATCGCGTGCTCGAAGTTGAGCGTTCCAACCAGGCGATCGTCGCTCGTCCCGAGTGGGAGCTCGACCAGCGGAACCCGTCGCTCGCTCCGCGGCAGAGCAGAACCGGCAGCTCGCCGCGCCGCGCAGCCACCACACTGTGCTGACCCGTCCGGATCGCACTGGTACGGGCAGTCGCTGACCACGGTGATCGCTGGCAGGAGATGAGCGAAAGCGCGAACGGCAGTCGACTTCGCGGTCCCCTTCTCCCCCCGGATCAGGACTCCCCCGAGTCGCGGATTGATTGCGTTCAAGAGAAGGGCTTTCTTCAAATCGTCCTGGCCGACCAGGGCGCTAAAGGGGTACACCGGGCGATCAGGCATCTGGCCTCACCTGCTGCTCCTGGATGAAGGGGAATCAACCCGCGCCTGATCGGCGCGTCCCTCGAGCTCCGCGTCGATCTCCCGATAGGTTTGCTCGAGCGCGTCTCGCAGGGATCCGGGGTCACTCCAGAGCCCGCGCTCGATCGCCTCGAGCAGTCGACCGGCAATATCGCGGAGCGCCCAGGGGTTTTTGTCGTGGAAGAACTCGCGAAGCTTCGGGTCGAGGACGTAGGTCTCCGCCAGTCGGGCGTACATCCAGTCGTCGACGACGTCCGAGGTCGCGTCGTAGCCGAACAGGTAGTCCACCGTCGCGGCAAGCTCGAGGGCGCCCTTGTAGCCGTGGCGCTGAATCGCCGCGATCCACTTCGGATTGATCACCCGGCTTCGGAAGACGCGTCGGGCCTCCTCCTGAAGATCTCGAACGCGCGGGCGAGCGGGATCGGCGCTATCTCCGAAGTAGCGCCGGGGATTCCGTCCGGTGAGCGCCCGGATCGTCGCGATCATCCCACCGTGGTATTGCAGGTAGTCGTCGGAGTCGAAGATATCGTGCTCCCGATTATCCTGGTTTTTGACCGCGACCTGGACTCCGCTCAGCGCCCGGCGAAAGGCCGCTCGGGCATCGACTCCGTAGGCATCGGCAGTGTAGGCGTAACCTCCCCAGCTCACGTACGCCTCGGCGAAGTCCGTCGTATCCCGCCAGATGCCTTCATCGATCAGCGGCAGGATCCCGGCTCCGTAGGTCCCTGGCTTGCAGCCAAAGATTCGAAAGCGAGCTGCCCGGTCGGCCTCGCCGTCATCCAGTCCCGAGGCAGCCAGCCGCGCCCGATCAGCCAGGTAATGGCGACGGACATAGTTTTGCTCCAGGGGCTCCTCGAGAGTGGCGACGGTTCGGAACGCCTCGTCCAGCAAGGCGATCAGCTGCGGAAACGCATCGCGGAAGAAGCCGGAGATCCGACAGACGACGTCGATGCGTGGTCGGCCCAGCTCGCCAAGCGGGATGACCTCGAGGCCGATCAGGCGGCGGCTCTCGGCCTGCCAGCGCGGCCGCACGCCAAGGAGGGCGAAGACCTCGGCCACGTCGTCGCCGTGGGTGCGCATGGCGCTCGTTCCCCAGATCGAGATGCCGATGCTCTCGGGATACTCCCCGGTCTCTTGCTGGTATCGGGCAAGGAGAGCCCGGGCAAGCTGCTGCCCAACCGTCCAGGCGGCCGGGCTGGGCAGTGACCGTGGATCGACCGTGTAGAAGTTGCGGCCAGTTGGGAGAACGTGGGCCATGCCCCGAGTCGGCGCGCCACTCGGCCCCGACGGCACGTACCCTCCCTCGAGAGCGTGCAGGACGTAATCGATCTCGGCCGTCGTCTGCTGAAGGGCAGGAACGACCCGGGCGCAGAGAAAATTCAGGGTGCGAGCGATCGCCCGCCAGCCGTTCTGATCCCCGCCGGACGGCCCGGTCTCCGGTCCGAGCACCTGGTCGATCACCGCCGGTATCTCCGGGGCCCGAAACTCCCGGCGGGCGAGCTCCTCGACCAGCCAACGCGCGATCGTGTCGATCGCCTCCAGAGCATCGGCGTGGGTTGGCAGGGCCCGCCCAACGGCCTCTTCAAGAGCGCCTGGCCGCGTCGCGAAGCGCTGGCCAAGCCCATCGAGGATCGCTTCGAGATTCAGTCGAAAGAAGGTGGCAACACCCGAGCGGAGACTCGGGACGTCGAGATTATCCAGGCGGACCAGGCTGAGCAGGGTATCGAATAGCTGGTCGCCGCGGGGCACCTGTCCCAGGACGTGCAGCCCGTCGCGAATCTGCGCGCTGGTCAGCTCGCACAGGTAGCCATTGATGTTCTCCACCAGGTGGGCGAAATCTCGTCCGCTCAGATCAGAGATCGTATAAGGGACGCCATCGTCGTGGAACCGCGGCTCCCACTCGTGACGGTGCTGGTCGGAATCCCAGCTGATGATTCGATCGAGGTCAGCGTCAAGATGGGCTTTCTGGATCAGCTCCCAGATCTGCTGCTGCAGAAGTGGGAGCTTGCCCGGATCGAGCTGCTCGAGCTGGTAGTATTCGTCGACGAGGCGCGCGAGCTCTTCGATCTCACCGTAGCCTTCGGCGGTGGTCATCGGGGGCGTCAGATGATCCACGATCACCGCGTGGGTCCGGCGCTTCGCCTGCGCCCCTTCGCCCGGGTTATTGATAATAAAGGGATAGATCAGAGGAAGATCGCCCAGGAAGAGATCAGGATAGCATTCGGCCGAGATCCCGACCGCCTTGCCTGGAAGCCACTCGAGGGTGCCGTGCTTCCCCAGGTGGACGATCGCCGTGGCTCCCCACCCACCCCGCTCGACCGGCTCCTGCAGCCAGCGATAAAGGGCGTAGTAAGGATGAGGCGGCGGCAGATCGGGCTGATGATAGATCGCCGATGGATCCAGCCCGTATCCTCGCGGCGGCTGAATTGCGACGAAGACGTTGCCGAAAGAGATCCCGGCCAGCGCCAGGGCGCCCTGGTCGTCGACGTAGTGCTCTCCCGGCGGAGGACCCCACTGCGCCGCCATCTCGGACCGATTCTTCTCGGGAAGCTCGGCGAACCATTGCCGATAGCGAACCGCCGAGACCCGAGCCGCTGCCTCGCGGAGCTGGAGATCCGTCAGGACCTCCCGGTCGTACGAGCCACGTTCGATCAGAAGCTGCAGGAGGGCATCGCCATCAGGCGGGAGATCGGAGATCGTATACCCGGCGTCCTGCATTGCCCGGAGCAGCCGCCAGAGCGAAGCCGGCGTGTCGAGGCCAACCGCGTTCGCGATTCGCGAAACCCGACTGGTGTAGTTGGTCAGGATGAGCGCCACGCGTTTCGCTGCGTTCGGAGCGCGGCGGAGCTCGGCCCAGCGCAGCGCTTGCCCGATCAGGCGCTCGACGCGGTCGGATCGAGCAACGTACTGGACGACGGGTGATTCCAGCGGCGTCGACGATGCGGCCATCTCCCTGTCGCCGGTGCTTGCCAGGAACGAGGGCGAGGAAGACGGCGCCACCGGCCCTTTGAAGGTAATCGGGACGCTGATGATCCGTCCATCCAGCTCGGGGATCGCCACGTTCATGGCGACGTCGAGGGGGGAGAGGCCGCGCAGCGAGCTGGCCCACTGCTCCTCGCTCGACGACGAGGTTATCGCTTGAATGATGGGCACGTCCAGCTGGCGGAAGACCTCCGCGGCCCAGTCACCCTGCGCGTCAGCGCCACCGAGTGCGAAGCTCATCGTCGTGATGATGACGTCGACGATCGGTTGGCCATCGAGGACGAAGTAGCGCAGTGCTGCGGGCAGGGCGTCGGGAGCCGGGTCCTCCCCCTCGGGAAAGTCCTTCAACGAATAGGCGTAGACCGGTAGCACGTTCGCGCCACGTGCCTCGCCAACCCGGACCAGGGCGTCCACGAAGTCGGTGTTACCGGAGAGCAGGTGGGCCCGATAGAACAGGACCCCGATCGTCGGACGCCGAGGATCCGCCCGCTCCAGCCAGGCCTCCCGGGTCGCCAGCGGAAGATCCGGGTGGTAGATTCCGTGCCGGGGCTGGGGCTCCGGTGGATCGTAGCCAAAACCGGTCGCCAGCAGGTGATCGCTCAGGAATCGGAAGAAGTGCTCGTAGTTCTTTAGTCCACCTAGCTGAAGATAGGCGAGCGCCTCGTGGAGCACCGGAACCCCCACGTTCGACGAAGCCGTCAGCTCGGGATCGAGGGCATCGGTGCCCGGCAGGCAGAGAAGCCAGGTATCGGTCGCCCGGGCATATTCGACCACTCGCTCGAAACCACCACGAAAGCTATTGGCACCTCCCAGGAGCCGCAGCACAATAATCTCCGCGCTCGGCAAGGACGTTGTCAGGAAGGCATCCACGTCGGCCGGCGTCTTCAGATGAGCCAGGTTGTAGCCCCGGATCGGCGGAAAGTCAGGATCGAGGCGCGCGGCCACTTTCGAGAGGGCGAGCAGGTCGGTGTCCGCGTGGGTCAGGAACAGAAAGCCTCGCCGCGCCTGACCCTCCGGAATGCGTGGCTCCGGGGCCAGACTCGGTCCGGTCGCCGGGTCATCCCAGCGAAACGCCGTGAAGGAATAGTCAGCGAGCGAGGGCGGCGGTGGCAGGTAGGTCTGCGCTGCTAGCATCTGCTCGATGTAGTCGTAGAGCGCAAGGACCTGTCGCTCGGTGTTGAATGAGTGAAACCAGATCAGGCGCCCGTCGAAGATCAGGAGGATCACGTTGGCCAGGGGGCAGGGTCCCAGGCAGCCCCCGATCGTGAGATGGACCTTGTTCCGCAAGCGACGACGCTCCCACTCCTGGTGGTAGAGCTCCTCGGGCACCGCGGCGTATCCCCGTTCGACGTGGCCACAGCAGCATCCGTGCTTGCACACGAAGAGCTGTCCCATCTTTCGGGCAACGTTGACCAGCTTACCGTCGGCCCGAGTGACCAGATTGCGGACCGGCCGTCCGATGCTCACCGAGAGGGGAGGCTGATCCTGGCTCAAAACTCGATTCCCTTCTGCGCCTTGATTCCCGCCGCGTAGGGGTGCTTGATGACCTGCATCTCGGTGACCAGATCGGCGAAGTCGATTAGCTCAGCCGGCGCATCCCTTCCAGTGATCACGACGTGCTGCATCGGCGGTCGACGGCGGAGGACCTCGAGAACCTCCGCGAGCTCGAGCCAGCCGAACTTGAAGCAATAGGTCAGCTCGTCCATGATCACCACGTCGTACTGGCCGCTCTCGATGGCCTCTCGGCAGCGCTCCCAGCAGCTCACCGCCAGCGCCCGATCGTGCTCGAGGTCCTTGCTCATCCAGGTGAAGCCATCACCCAGGGGGATGATCTCCATTCCGATTCGTCGCGCCGCCTTGAGCTCGCCCCAGTTACCGGTCTGCGCCTTGATGAACTGAAACATCACCACCCGGAGCCCCTGTCCCCAGGCCCGGAGCAAGAGGCCCAGGGCCGCGGTCGTCTTCCCTTTGCCGTGGCCGGTGTTGACGATGACGAGACCCTTGGCGCGCCGATCGGCGCGGCGGCGGGTCGCCGCCTGCTCGGCGCGCTTCGCCGCGCGCCCCGCTTCGCTGAGATCGTCCAGCGGGGCCTCCGCTTGGGTCATCCCGGGTACCACGGCTGATCGCGCTTCGGTTTCCATGCCATCCTCTCACCGACACGATTTTCGGGGCGTCACCCTGGTTCCCTGGCGCCCCACCTCTGGATCGGTCGCCGGTCGACCGGCCCACCGACCAAACCCACCGCTTTCGGTTGAAGCGTGTTTATTGGGGGCCCACGGGCCGTGCCCCGTATACCCCAAATCCATCACCCTTCAGGCGAAGAGCGGATGATACGGCCAGGCCGGCGAATAGACTGCAGCCAGCGAAGCGCGAGGCACGGATACTCCGAACACTGGTGGTCGAAGGCTGCGCTGGGGAGAGCTCGAGCATCGGGACGCTCACCTCACCGGCGTCCCTTCGAGGAGTGCGGTCATCCGGCCAGATCGTCCACTCTCCACAACAAGAAAGCCTCGTCCGGCGACGAGGCGAGGGAGAGCATGGCCCGATCGGACCACTCAGCCCGCGCCTTTCCGCGAAGGCGACGATACTGTCTGGAGTGGGAGGCGACCTGGCTTATCGTCCAACTGGCGAGCCAGCCGGGCGCTTCACAGTCGCGGGACGGCGTCGGCTTTGCACCGAGCTTCGCTCGTCACTCCAGCTGTTCAATTACGCAGGCAGCTTACCCGACCCGGCCAGGCGTGTCAAGTATCTGGACGGGTCACCCGACGCCGATACCAGCGCGCGGTGCTGCTGATTCCCAGACAGCGGACCGTGACTAGTAGTCCATCCTGCTGAACGGTAGTCAAAATCAAGCCGCCTCTGCGGGGGCAGGTCGGGGCGAGTGATGCTTCGCGAGTTTGTCTTTCAGACGCTGGTAGAACTTGATGCCCTTGCGCCAGGTGAAGGGATGCGCGTGATGCGCGTTGAAGGTGGCGATGAAGTCCAAGATGCCCTGGGCCGCCTCATCAAAGGTCGCCCACTCGCTGCGGTCCAGGCACTTCTTGCTCAGGATCGCAAACCAGACTTCAATGAACGAAAGCCAGGAGCCATGGACCGGGAGCCAATGGAATTGGAAACGCCACGGCCGATAGGCAACGAAGACCGCGACCTCGGCCGAGCAGTGCAACTTCACCGGA
>CADDYW010000135.1 GCA_902810745.1 Chloroflexota bacterium
CCTGCTATCTACGTATGCTTTTCGCCTCGTTGCTGCGATCTCGCGCTCGTACCCGTCGGATGCGGCGCGCAGCGCGGTCAACGCTCGGGCATATCCGTTTGCTCACCTCCTCCTCGGCGTGCCACGGCTGGCACCACTGGGGAACCCACGCAACCAGCGCGTGCTCGTTCAATGGAGACCAGACGGCTTTGCGACGGTGCTCCCATCGACACAGCACGAGGCACAATAACGCGTCGCCGCGCGGCTGCGCCGGCGAAAATCAGGAGAGGATGACGACTTGTAAGTAAAGAAGAGGGATAAAAACCGAAGTCAGATCCTCTCTCGCGTGCCTACGGGGTTAGCTGACGGGTTCGGGTCGAAAGAGCTGCCCTATCCCACGAGTGGGAATTCACCCCGGTTGACGTGGTTCCCCCGGTTCCCCTTGGGAACTCGGCCGGTTATTCAGTTCGTCGGGCACCGGATAGCCAGGCCCGTATCCCAGGCTAACACGCCTGGCTGATTCTGTCAAGGATTTCGAAGTAGCCCTTGCCAGATAGCTCGGTCCGGCCGCTCTGGAAATGCAAGATGCTTCACCGTCATACGGAGGTAAGCTCTGGTCGAGACCAACTCGCCGCGGGATAACCGGATGGGGTGGCGACGGATATCCGTCCAGGGAGGCCTTCGGGCCTCCCTGCCCACCATCTGCAAGGATATCCAAAGCTATCCCCCATGCCTTGAAAACTTCAGGGGTTCGGGGGCGGCGCCCCCGACTCCAAACGGACATTTTCCCTGAGCGCTTAGCGGGCATTTTCGCTGAGCAATAACAGGATTTTGACACACCGCTTGCCAGCCTGCCAAGATTCCACGGCCGGGTGGAGGCCAGATTATCTCCCCCGGCACGGGGGTTCAGCGATGGATCCGAGCGGAGGCTTGCTGGAGCGCCGCGAGAAGATCGGCGTGGATCAGCCCGTTGCTCGCGGCGATGGCACGGGAATCCGTCCGGTAGGGTGCGCCGTCGATCTGGGTGACGATTCCACCTGCCTCCTGAATCAGTAGCGCTCCGGCCGCGTGATCCCAGGGCGAGAGTGTCGCCTCCCAGAAGCCGTCGAGGCGGCCGATCGCGACGTAGGCGAGGGCGAGCGCGGCGGCGCCGGCACGCCGCAGACCTTGAGCCGCGTACGCCAGGTATTCGAACTGGGCAAGCGCAATTCCCACTCGACTGCGCTCGTAGGGGAAGCCGGTCTCGAGAAGGCTCGCGATCAGTTGAGTAGTCCGCGAGACGTGGGCCGGTCGGCCATTTATCGTCGTCCCCTGGCCACGCTCGGCGACGAAGATCTCCTGCCGGAGCGGATCCACGATCACCCCGACGTCCACCTGCCCATCCCTTTCAAAGGCGATCGAGACGCAAAAGATCGGATAGCCGTGGGCGTAGTTGGTCGTACCGTCGAGTGGATCGACGATCCAGCGGTATCGAGACGGGACGCCGGCGACGCCGCGCTCCTCGGCTAGGATCGCGTGATTGGGAAACGCGGACTGGATGGTCTGGACGATCGCCTCCTCGGATCGACGGTCCTGCTCGGTCACGAGGTCTACCAGCCCCTTGCGGGAGATACGGTGGGTCCGACCGAAGCCACGACGGAGAATCCGCGCGGCAGCCTGTGCTGCCTGGATGGCGACGTCTCGGGGAGCTGGCTCCGACATCGAGTCCTGCATGAATCGCTTTTGTTTGCATTGAGCATCCCAAACGTGGGGACGAGACGTCGAGAAGCTTCGACACAGAAGCACTGAGCTGACGCGGAGGCTAAAATCCAAACGCGGAGGTGAAAGAGCTCTTCTTCGAGCTTCCGTGGTATTCTCGGTGTCTCGGCGGTGGGCGGTTCCCCGTTCCCCATCCCTCGGACATTCGGGATGGCTCGTTATAGCTGATCTCAAGCTATTATATCCTGCCTGCCGTGGCGAGCGCCACGCTTCCTGCGCGGCTGGCGCTGCCGACCATCTTGCTCTCGAAGACGGACCTCCAGCGCCGTGTGATCAGCGTGAGCCGTTCGCTCCGCTTACCGGCGTCGCACCGCGCCATCGGAATAGGAATTCTGTCTCTAGCCAGGCAGGCACGTTACTTCTATACTGGTTGGTGGCGGGCACGGTGCCGCGCGTCCGCGCTGGGCTGGTTGGTAAACGACGCGGCGATGGGGAGATGATCCAGGCCTCGGTTCGCACTACCCGATCACCACTCCACACCTCGCTTCCGTGATCGTCATTGCGCTGGCGATCGGCTGGATCGGCGGCCTTCTGGCCGGGGCCGGTGGCGCACCGCCGCTCTATCTCGCCATACCGGCGCTGGTGGTTGGCGTGCTCGCCGTGCGACTTCGCGGGATCGTCTGGCTGCTGCTCGCGCTCGTCGGGGCGGCGCTGGCGGACCTGCGCTATCACGCGTACTGGAGCGGCATGCGGAACGCCGACGTCGCCGGCTATACCCAGCGGTCGCTGGTGCAGCTTCGGGGCGTCGTCGCGGCTGATCCCTCGCCCTACGGCATCGGCATGGAGTTCCCGCTCGAGGTGCGCCAGCGCGAGCGCAGCGGCGAGTGGCTTCCCTCGAACGGCACGATCATGGTGCGGGTCGTCGGATCGGTGCCCTATCAGGTCGGAGACTGGCTGGCCGTCGACAGCCTGCTCCTGCCGCCGGATCCGGAGCTGCCGCCGTACGAGTCGTTCCTCCGCCAGGAGGGGATCGTCGCGGTGGCGAATCATCCGACGCTGCGGTCGCTGGGCGAGCGCGACGTCTCGCTGCTCTCACTGGTGGCGCGGGTACGAACGCTGGCCACCACCGCGCTGAACCAGGCGCTGCCGGAGCCGGAGGCGGGCCTGGCGCGCGGCATCACCCTCGGCGAGCGCCGTGCGATCGGATCCGACCTCGAGGAAGACTTCTCCCAGACGAATACCAGTCACATCCTGGCCGTGGACGGTTACAAGGTGAGCCTGGTCGCCAGCGTTTTCGACAGCGCGCTGACGCTCGTCTTCCGTCCGCTCCTCGCCGCGGTCGGAACCGTCCTCGGGATCGGCTTCTACACCGTGCTGGTCGGCGCCTCCCCCTCGGCGCTGCGCGCGTCGATCATGGGCGGCATCTACGTCCTCGGGCGCTCGCTGGGGCGCCCGCGCGATACGCTCAACGGCCTGGCCATCGCCGCGCTGGCGATGACGCTGGTCAATCCGTTCCTGCTCTGGAGCCTGGCCTTTCAGCTTTCCTTCGTGACGACGCTCGGAATGGCCGCGCTGGCGCCGATCGTCGGGTCCTGGCTTCCGCACCGAACGGGCATCCTCGGGGACGCTTTGCACGAGGCGCTCGGGGCGACGGTCGCGGCTGAGATCGCCAGCGCGCCGCTGGTCGTCGCGTCCTTCAATCACCTCTCGCTGGTCTCGCTGCCGGTCCACGCCGTGGTGATGCCGCTCCTGCCGTTCGCGATCGGCCTCTCGGCGCTGACCGCCGCGCTCGGCGCGCTGGCTCCCGTCGCGGGCAACACGGTCGGCCTGCTGGCGTGGTTTCCACTCGCCGCGATCGTCGGAACGGTTCAATGGGCTGGCTCGCTGCCCTTCGCCGCGCTGGCGATCCCTCGGATCGGGCTCGGCGCGGTGCTGGCAGCCTACGCGGTGCTGGGGCTGGTGCTCTTCTCCCGGCCGAATCCGCTGACCGGCCCGGGCCTGCCGCTCGCTGCGCTCTGGCACCGCGCCGTCGCGGTCGTGCCGGCGCGCCTGCTGATCCCCGCGCTCGTGCTGCCGGCCGCGCTCGGCGGAGCGGTCCTGCTCGATCGGCCGAACGCGACCGATCGGATCAGCTTTCTCGACGTCGGCAGCGGCGACGCCGCGCTGGTTCAGCTCGCCGACGGGGGACGGCTTTACCTTCAGGACAACGCGGGGGCCGCACAGGCGGCGCGAGCAGTCGGTCCGACGCTGCCGTTCTGGAATCGCGACATCCCGCTGGCGGTGCTGACCGCGGGCGACGATCAGGCGCTGGCGAGCTTCGATGACCTGGCCGGGCGGCTGCCATTCCGTCAGGTAATCGTGCCGCCGAGCGGCTTCTCGGCGGTCACCGCGCGGCACTGGCAGGAGACGGCCGCCGCGCGCCAGATTCAGGTCGTCTCCGGTCGCAACGGCACGCGGGTGACGCTGGGCAGCTCCGCCACGGTCGACCTCTACGCGCTGGGCGCGATTCCGAGCCGGGGCCGCTCCGCTGCACGCGAGCCGACGCTGACGCTGCGGCTGATGCTGGGGCGGCTGAGCGTGCTCTGGGCGAGCGCCGAGCCGGACGATCAGGCACTTCTGGTCGCCGCCGAGGTGCCGCTCTCGGCGCAGGTGCTGAAGCTGGTGGGGCAGTCGACGCGCTGGGGATTGGATCCCGCGTTCTTCCAGCGCGTCAACCCGAGCGTGGTCATCCTGCCGGCCGGCGCCAGCAGCCGGTTCGCTCGCCCGACGACCGGAACGCTGGACCTGCTCGCCAACCGGAAGGTCTACCGCACTGATCAGGATGGCACGGTCGTCATCTCCGCCGAGCCGAGCGGCCTGGCGATCCAGTCCGAGCGCTGACGGCGATCCTATGCGAGCGACAGGGGCGGCCCGAGCAGCTCCATGCCGTGGGCGCGCCAGAGCGCGGGATCCTGCGGTGGCATCGCGTTGGCCCTGGTCACGTCGCGGAAAAACGCTTCCATGGCGCCGGCCGGCGAGAAGGCGATGAGAATCCGGCCGCGCGGACCGCCCACGAACGCCCAGACGTGAGGCACCATGCGCGGGGCCAGCAATGAATCGCCGGGTTTCAACGAGATTCTTTCCGTTCCGACCTCGACGACGAACTCGCCTTCAACCGCGTAGAACCACTCGTCCTGCTCGTAGTGCAGGTGTCGCGGAGGACCGCCCTTCTCGTGAAACGTGTTCTCGAGGACGAAGAGGCCGTGGGCGTCCCCCGTGGCCACCTTGAAATCGATGACGCTGATCCCCAGTCCCCGGTGCTCGCCGAATCGATCTTCGCCGGCCGGGACGCGCAGCGCGGCTCGCGGGTTGGCCGGCGCTTGCCGAAAGTCGGTCATCTTGTTCACCTAACAGCGTATTGTGTGGCAATCACGTGCGTTTCGCCTACTGATCAATGCGCAACACCCATTGATCAATGATACCGGCTTGTGAGGAGCCACCTGGCGCTACGCAGCCAACCTGTAACCCGCCCTCGCTTCGCCGACGCCGTCGCGGAACGCGCCGAGCGGGCCGCGTCCCCGAGTCTCTACTTATAAAGCGCCATCGCGGTGCGGACCAGACCGACGGCCGTGTTTGTCCAGGCGCGGTTCAGCGCGGCTGGGCTGATCGTCCGGTCTGCGCCATTGCCGTAGAAGGCCGGATCGTTATAGACGAGATTTCCGTTCTGATCGAAGCCCAGCGCAACTACGTAGTGATCGCCAGCGAAGGCGCTATTGGCGTGGTCGGGAAGGTCCCAGTAGCGGACGAGCAGAACGACCGGGTGCCCCTGGTCGAGCTGCTTCTTGAGGTCGTCGATCGACCAGACCCGATAGCTCTGGCCATTGTAGAGGCCGGTCACCTTGGCGCCGACGACCTCCGCGGCATAAGCGAGCGCTTCCCAGGTCGTGCCGTTGTTCGGATCGGCCATCCCCATCTGGTTGTTGGCGTAGCGGCGCAGCGTGATCTGGTCGACATTCACCTTGAGCGCGCCGAGCGCCATCGAGAGTGTGGTTGGTCCACAGTTGGACTGGGCCCAGATCGTTCCATCAAACTGACTGTAGTAGGGAGCTTCGATGATGTTCGGGGGAGGTGGTGGAGGAGGAAATGGCGATAGGCTCCGACGGATGATCCCTTCGTCGTCGATCGTGAACGACGGATAGTGCGCCCCACCGGGAAGGTTGGACAGATCCGTTGACGAATCGTTCGAGCCGGCGACGTTGATCTTGAGTGTCTGGCCGATGGTCAGCCGGTCCGGATTCGCCAGGTCGTTCGCGCGGACAATCGTCGCCGGTGGTACGCTGAACTGCTGCGCGATGGCAAAGAGCGTATCGCCGGCCTGAACCGTGTAGGTGACTGGCTGGTCGGCGAAAGCAGGCGTGGCCGCGGCTGCGCCCGCCACGAGCGCGGCGATTCCTGCCCGTACCACCCGTTTCACCCTTCTCTGCCGAAGAACGAAGCGCAAAAGCGGTTGTATTCCTGGCTGAAAAGGATAAAAAACCACCCAAACCTCCTTTGGCAGACGTGACACTACTGGGGCGCCAGGCCCCCGGCCGAGGAGAAGCAACCGGGTCGTGCGACCCCGGAAGTTGCCAGCATCCTCTCCATCAGGCAGTCGAGGTGTGCGGATTATAGGGGCGCAATAATAGTTTTGTCAACAGGAAATATTAGTCATCGTTTAGAAGGGCCACACGTTCATTTCCTGCGTCCAGGCGCGCCCGGCTTGGCCGAGGAGGAAGACCACCGCGTCCGCCACGTCCTCTGGAGCGATGTACTTGGCGCCGCTTCGGGAGCGATCCGCGGCGCTGCGCCCGCCGAAGTCGGTCATGATGCTACCGGGCAGAATCGTCGACACTTTGATGTGCTCTGGCCCCCACTCGGCGGCGAGCGCCTGCATCAGCCCGATCAGCCCGAACTTCGACGCGCAGTAGGCGGCCATGCGCGGATAGCCCTGGCGACCGGCGCCCGAGGCGATGGCGATGATCTGTCCGCCACCGCGCCGCTTGAGCGCGGCGTAAGCAGCGCGCGAGCAGATGAAGGCGCCGGTGAGGTTGGTGTCGAGCACGCGGTGCCAGTTTTCCAGCGGGTAATCGGCGCTGGGCGCCGCCAGGCTGATGCCCGCGTTGTTGATCACGGCGTCCAGCCCTCCGAATCTGGCTTCGGCCGCGGCCACTGCTCTTTCGACCGCCGTGGCGTCGGCGACGTCGGCCGGCGTCACCAGCGATTGCCCGCCGGCCGCTTCGATCTCCTCGGCGACCGCCCGAAGCTGATCGGCGCTGCGTGCCAGCAGGGCAACCGCCGCGCCCTCTCGCGCCAGGCGCAGGGCGATGACCCGCCCGGTACCGCGTCCCGCGCCGGTCACCAGCGCGACTTTTCCGGTCAAGATACCCATCTCACGTCCTCCCAATCTGATGACGTCGATCATAGCATTCGAACCGGATGCCGGGCCCTGGCTGCTGGACGAGGGGGAGCCGATACCACCACCGGTCGCCGATCGCCCAGCACGCCTAAATATTGACTATCTGAATCAAGTAAATTACAATAGTCGCCGTTGGAGCGGTCTCTCGCTATCTTCTCTTTTGGCTCGGAAGGTTTTGCTCGTGGCATCCGTCGCGATTCGACAGCCGGTGCTACCGCGTCATCCAGCCCTCGCTCGTGGCATCGCACTGATCCTGGTTCTCTGGGTCCTCGTCTGGGCGAGCATCGTGAATGGGAACCTGGCGGTCTACTGGGTTTTCGGCATCGCCTTCGGAATGATTCTCCAGCGCAGCCGCCTCTGTTTCGCCTCTGCGTTCCGCGACCTCTTCCTCCTGCGCGATGGCCGCAATCTACGGGCGATCCTGACCGGCCTCGCCGTTGCCAGCATCGGATTCGCGTTCATCCAGGTGCGCGCCGTTCCGACCCCGACGTTCGGGGCGCTTCCCGATCAGGCGCACCTGATGCCCGTGAGTGCGCAACTCATCGTCGGCGGGCTCCTCTTCGGGCTCGGCATGGTCCTCGCCGGTGGCTGTGTCTCCGGAACGATGTACCGGATTGGTGAGGGATACGTCGGATCGATCGTGGCCATGGTCGGGATCCTCGTCGGGCTGGTGGTAGCGACCCATGAATGGAACTGGTGGTGGACGACGTTCAGCGACCACGCGCCGACGATCTGGCTCCCCAACCTTTTCGGCTACGGTGGCGCGATCGTTGCGACGCTGGTCGCGCTGGGTGCCTGCTACCTGGCGTCGATCTGGTGGGAGCTCCGTGCCGGGCCGCGCCCGTCTTTTCCGACCAAACGCACGGCCGAGGTTCCTATGCTCGGGCTGGGAGACTGGCTTGCCCAGCAGTATCGCGCGCTCTTTGGGCAGGGCTGGCCATTCATCGTCGGCGTCATCGCGCTGGCGATCCTGAACGTGTTCGTCTATCTCTTCGATCATCCCCTGGGCGTCACCGGCGAACTCGCGAACTGGGCGAACCGGGCCGTCTCGGTCGGCGGGATCACGGCGCCGACGTTGCTCGGCGCGAGCAATCTTGCTGGGTGCCTGCTGGTCTTCGATCCCAACGCGGGCTGGGTCACGACCGGGACGATGCTCGACGGGGGATTGATTCTTGGCTCGTTTGTCGCGGCGCTCTACGCCGGTGAGTTCAAGCTGCGGGTGCCGCGCCAGCGGGTTCGGTACGTTCAGTCGATCGGCGGCGGAGTCCTGATGGGCTACGGTGCGGGCATCGCAGCCGGTTGCACCATCGGCGCGTTTTTCTCGGCAATTCCCTCGCTCGGGCTGAACGGCTGGGTCTTTGGACTGGCACTGCTGGTCGGCGCGGGCGCGGGCGTGCAGATCATCAAGCGGCTGTAGGAACACTCACCACGGAGACGCAGAGGAGACGCTGACGGCGCAGAGCGAGTTTGGGTCCGAGGTTCAGGTGACGACCCTGGCTGCCCGCCAGATCACCGACGTCAAACCGTCAACACTGGGTGCCTTCGCGTCCTCGGTGACTCGACGGTGAAAGGTATTCGGAGGAAATTCATGCGACAGCTCGACGTACGGGGCGAGATCTGCCCCTATCCCATGATGCGCACGGTGGAGGCGCTGAAGAAGCTACCGCCGGACGAAGGGCTGGAGGTCCTGACCGATCATCCGCCAGCTCTGTCGACGATTCCCTGGGAAGCGGCGAAGCTCGGCTACGAGGCGACGCTCGAAGAGGCCGGTCCGTCCGAGTGGAAGATTACCCTGCAGAAGACGGCCGGCCCGGCCAGGAAACCGGCCGACGTCATGGCCGACCTGAATCGGCAGCTCGCCACGCTCTCGATCGAGGAGTAAGGCGCACGACCCGAAGCGTGATGCGCAAACGAGCGGCATCGCCGCGCAACCAGCCCGGCGTCTTGCGGGTTGCGCTTCCACCTGGCAACCAGTAACAGTCTGATAATGGAGTGTTCTCCTTGAGCCGAAGATTTTCGCAGCAAGCTGGCTCGCCTATCCAGAGCCCCTTCTGAACGGCGACGATGACCGCGGACGGTCAGCCCGCGTGCACTCCGGCGCCACTCGTCCCGACTCCGATCGATCGGATCGACGACTCGATTGGGCTCGCCCTGGTCACGCTTCTTGGTCGGCGCACCCTGTTGAAGGCCGCGGCCGGCGGCCTGGCGACGTTGATGCTTGCCGCGTGTAGCGCGTCGCCTAATGGCTCCCCGACCCCGCGCGCGGCGCCAACCTCGGCCCCTGGCGCGACCGGTAGCCCGGCGCCCGCGTCGCCAGCGGCGTCCTCGACCGAAGGAAAGGCCCCCTGGGTCTACGTCTTCAACGTCGGCTCGAAGGACGTCTCGATCATCGATTCGGCGACGAACAAGGTCGTCGCCACTCGCCCGCTCGGCGCGGCGGTCCGCTGGCTCTCCAACGCGCAGCGGTACTGGGACGGCACGAGCATCTGGACCTACGATTTCCCTGGCAACAAGCTCCAGGCGATTGCCATCGATCCGAAAGAGGTGAAGGTCACCCGGACAATCGAAACCGGGACCACCGGCCCCGGTCACAGCCTGATGCTGACACCGGATCAGAAGACCGCCGTGCTGAACGCGGCCGGGAGCAACGTGATCAACGTCATCGACCTGGCGTCCGGCCAGGTAACCGATAAGATCGAGACCGGCAAGTTTCCTTGAGACCTCCACCTTTCGCCGGACGGTCGGTTCGGCTTCACCCCGGAACGTGACCAGGATACGGTCGCGAAGATCGATCTGACGACGCGCAAGGTCGTCAAGCGTGTTGATTTCCCGAAGGGCAGCAAGCCCTACATGCTGCGGGTTTCGCCCGACGGCAAACAGCTCTGGGTTCAGGCGACCGGCGCGAACACGAACAGCATCCTGGATCCGGAGACGCTGGAGATCAAAGACACGCAGCCGGATGGGAAAGGTCCCGTGACGAACGCGTGGTCACCCGATGGTAAATACGTCCTCATCACCCACGAGGGGGACACCTTCGTCACGGTCCGCGATCCCTCGTCGTTCAAAGAGATCAAACGGATCGAGGTCGGGCAGGATTCGACGAACATCGGCTTCACGCCCGACAGCAAAACGGCCTACGTCGCGGTGACCGGCGTCAACGCGGTGGCAGTCATCGATCTGAAGTCGTTGAGCCTGGTCACGCACGTCCAGGTAGGGAAGCAGCCACAGGGGCTGATCGTGATGCCTCCGCCCTGAGTCTACCTCTATCGGGCCGTGTTTGGACCGGCGACACGGCGAGGCTGACCCGTCGTCCTCGTCTCTCCGTGTCGCCGTCTCGCCACGTCAGGTGGATGTGGGCCGAGCCCAGGATCAGGCCCGGCGCTCGCGGCTTGCTGCCCTCGCCTCCGACTTCTCCAGATTCCGTCGGACGTCGTCCATGTCGGAGAAAGTTTCCGAATACATGATCTCGATGGCGCGGATCACGTTGTCCGGCGCCTGATTCTTTCGCGCGGCATCCAGCAGGTCCTTTTTCTGGCAGGGAAAGTGGATACCCTGCAGGTACTTCATGACCTCGCTCGGCGGCGCGTGCAAGGGCGGGTGCTGCTCCTGGTGTGGCATTCCTCGTCTCCTGATGATAAGCTTTTGGCGCTGAAGGCGTCTCGCCTGCCCGGCTGGTGCACGTGCCGTGCCAGGCGCACGGGGGGACGAAAAACGCAAAGCGCAAG
>CADDYW010000136.1 GCA_902810745.1 Chloroflexota bacterium
GGCTGGATCGCTGTCCGGATCATGGTCTCGACGGGATGGGCCGCTATATTGGCTGGGGCATCCTGACCCACAACCTGGTCAAGATCGCCCAAGCGCAGGTCGCTCGGTAGGGTCGAAAGGAGGCGGAGAAGCGTCGCGGCCAACGTCCTGGACAATCGAGAGTGTCATATCTTGTGTTACGAATTTCGCACCAAAAACAATACTAAAGCCAAGGTGAAAACTGCATGCTGACCATCCGCGCACCGCACTGGCGGCCAGATTCCGTACATCGAGGATGTGGGTCTCACCTTGGACTTAGTTTAGTAGACGATCTGTCGCTGCCAGCGGGCGCGGGACCTTCGTGTCGATCCGCTGGTGACTCCTCGGTAAGCATGACTCACCTTCAAGCCCGGTAATGCCGATCAGACCGAATTCAGAGCGATTGGGTCCGAATGCGTGTTCGCCAGGTCGCGATGGCACGGGCACCGACGCGCATGGGATCGGGCGCGCCCTCCACGACCTCACCGAGCAGGTTCGCCAGTCTCAGATTCTCCAAGGGAAGAGACGAGTGTACCCAGGCGTGGCTAGGCTCACCGGTCGCCTCGTAGGCGCGGAGGAGAAGGCTCCCATCTCCCTCGCGCTTGAACGCGGTCAGGACCAGATTGGCGGGCTCCAGACTGAGAAAGCTCTGGGACGGCGGCAGTGTCTTGGGAGTAGAGGGATCAGCCACCGCGACGGACCTCAGTGGCATGCTCTGCTCCCACCCGCGACGAAAGATGTGCGCTTGCCGCCAGTCCCCGGCATGCGGATAGAGGGACAGCGCGACGTGCACCGGACCCTCCGGCGTGCGGAACAGGTAGTCCCTCTGCTGGCCGTCGACGCGCACCGTCCGAAGCGATGGCGACCCCCGCAGCACGACCGCGGACACGAGCGGCGGTTCAAGCTCGAAGCTGCGGACGCTGCTGGCGATTCCCACGCCGTACCCGGGTATGCTGAGATCCAGCCACCCTTGAACCTCGCGGAAACGCTGCCAGGCGTCGCGCTCGATCTCATCCCGGCGAAACGGGCCGGTGTCGGCCATGATCTCCGGATAGGCAACGTCACCGAACGGAACGCCGTAATACAGGGCTGCTCCAGCCAGCGCGACGGGCAGGCGGAGAAGTACGCGCACCGGGCGGGCGTGCTCCCAGACGGTCTTCATGTCCACATCGATCCGGTCCAGACCCGCGTACAGGTTGAACCCCAGCACGAAATCCGTCTCGAGCAAGCGCAGGTGCGCCTGCCAGCGAAGGCGGATCGGACCGCGCTCGACGAGCTTCAGGTCGCGCAATTGTGCCTGCTCACGCTCGCCGGTGGTCGCCGTCTTGAAGTAGTAGTTATCCTCTCGCTCCTCCAGGCCCAGCAGCCCGATTCCACGGACCAGCGATCGGCCCGCGACCAGGTCGTCGACGGTGAAAGTTGCCTCCGCCGGGTTCACCGAAAGGCGGAAACGTCCTGCCGTGACCGAGGTATCTTCGATCACGATTGGCCAGTCCGGCCGCATTGGTTGTCTGCGTGGGACGAAGTAGTAGGTCCGGTACCCCAGCGACGGGACGTCGCTGGGAATGAAGACGAAGGAGATCTCGCGAGAGACTCCCTCGCGGGCCTCCAAAAGCTGGTACGGCACGTCCTTCCCCTGGGCATCGACGAGCGCGGTCTCGCGGAAATCGTCCGCTCGAAATGACTCCGGATTCCCGTAGAAGGTGCTGTGTCCCTCGACCGGTTCCGTCCGTTCCCAGGCCAGCGGGTTGAAGACGACGACGGCGTGCGAGTCAGGCTCGGGAAACCCGCCGACGTTCTCCGCGATGGGGTGGAGAGCGCGACGGATCGTCGCCTCGGCGGTCTGCCGGGCGAGGTGATGGAAGTCCGCTTTGCGTCGTGCGCTTCCTACCCATCCCTGTCCGTCGTTGTTGTGATCCATCGCCTCGATCAGGAGCTTCCATGCCTCATCGAGCGTCGCCTGCGACGGCGTGGCGAACCCGAGAAGGCTGGCGATCACGGAGAAACGCTCGGCCGCGAGCAGCGCCCGTGACGTCTCGAGATCCTTGCCCACGGCGTGAAGGTGGCACGGCTCCGCGAACGGCCACGCCGATGGAATTTCGCCCTCGCGAACGGGCAGGTCCGAGATCCCATCAAGAGCAGCAGCGTAGGCTGTCGGCGTTGCCAGGATCATCTCCAGGCCAGTCTTCTCGGCAACCTGCGCCGCCACACCCGGCAGGTTCTCCGTTGGAAGAATCAGGTCGACACCCCAGTGCATCAGAACGGGGCGATGGCCGGTCTGCGCAAGGCGCGTTCGAGCCTGCTCGGCGAGGCCTTTGCCAATCGCCAGATCAGCGCCCACGTGCAGCTGAAGGTTGCGTGCCCAGGCGTAGGAGTCGAGCGCGTTCCAGGTGAGGATCTCGGTTCCATCCGGACTTCGCCAGCGGAACAGCGGCAGGTCGCGTGGCCCGGATCGGGTGATGATCGCGAAACGGAGCCCGGCCTTGGCAGCGATCTGCGGAAACTGCGGCGTGTAGCCGGGTAGATCGCCGAGATGGATTGTCGGCGCGAACGTGCCAAACGTCTCCTGGGAGAAGCGTATGCCCAAAACGAGGTTACGGACGAGGCTTTCCTCGTCGGAGAGGTTCTGGAAGATACCGGCCCACTTCGGGCCGACCTCGATCTGTCCCGCGCGGACGAGCGCCGACAGCTCGTCCTGACGCTCGGGGTGACAGGCCAGGAAGTGGGCCACGAAGACAGCATCCTCGAGGAGAAAGCGGAACTGGGGATCGGCGCGGGCGATGCGGAGTGCCTCGGCGATCACCCGGTTCCCCCGTGACAGGCACTCCTCGCGTTCCCCCAGCCAGAAGAGATCCATGTGGCTGAACGGCACGAGGTAGACCGTCTCGCTCACAGTTTGTGGACCCACTTGTCGATCTCTTGCTGGACAACCTTCGCCGCGTCGTCGAGCGCTTGCTTCGGAGTCTTGCGTTTGTAGAGAGCATTCTGCGTCGCCGTGACGTTGACGTTATCCCACATCACCTGGGTCCAGGGGCCGGTCGAGTAAGGGACGCCATAGGCGAGGGCGTCATAGAAGAACTTGATGTTCGGGTTTTTCTGGATATAGTCGCTGTTCAGCGCGGAGCGGCGAGCCGGCATGTTCTGGGTCGCTTCGGCGAAGATCACCGCCTGGGCAGGCTGGCTGAACCAGGAGAGAAAGTCATAGCTTGGCTGCCCGTGCTTGGTCTGCTTCGCGACGCTCCAATTGTAGCCACCAATCATCGTCGCCTTGTGCCCTGTCGGCGGGAAAGGCTCCGGGGCGAGAGCGAACTCGAGATTTGGAGCATACTGCTTGATCGTGCTGAGGAACCAGCAGCCATCGATCTTGGAGGCAACCAGCCCGGCCAGGAAGGGATCACTGGCGCCGCTGGCGAAGCTCTGTTCGAACGTGTTGACGATCTGGGCGCCGCCGTTCGTGTCGGTGGCCTTCACCAGCCACTCCATGGTGGCAACGCCGCGATCGTCGTTGAAGGTGACCTTGTAGTTGTCGTCGTAAAGCTGGCCGCCGTTTCGGTAGAGGTAGGAGTAGAAGTCCGCGTTGCCGTAGAGTGGGGTGAAACCGAAGCGCGTGTAACGACCGGAGGCATCCTTGACGCTCAGCTTCTGCTCAACCGTGAGCAGATCATCCCAGGTGGCCGGCGGCTTGGCCGGATCGAAGCCACCATCCTGGAAGATCTTCTTGTTGATCCAGTAGCCGCGGCTATCGACGATCACCGGAATTCCGTATACGGTTCCCATGTAGGTGTTGCGCGACCAGGGGGCCGGGAAGAAGTCGTCCTGGTTGAAGGACGAGTCCGCCTTGATGAAGTCGTTGAGGGGATAGAGTGCACCGGCCGCGCCGAACTGCGACGGCCGGTTCATGTGAAAGATGTCGGGGGGTGAGCCGCTGGCGATCGCGGCCGTGATCTTTTCGACGTACGGGCCGGTCTCGGATGAGCCCGGCACAAAGCTGAGCTTGAAGGCGAGGTCGGCCTTCTGCTTGACGTAGGTCGTGAGAATATCGCGAAAAGCAATCAGGCCCGGGCCGCCGCCAAGCGTGTGCCAGACGGTGATCGTCGTCGGCGCGTTCGCGGCACCGACGACGCCGACCGCCTGGGGCGAGGTCGTCGGCTGCTTCGCAGGCGCGGGTGCCGCCGGAGCCCTGGTCGGGGCGGCGGTCGCGCCTGGCGTTGGTAGCGTCTGGGCCGTCGTACCCGTCGTCGTCGGCGGCGCGGCCGACTGAACACAGGCGGCGACCAGCGCGGCACCGGTGCTGGCCAGGCCAGCGAGCACCGCGCGTCGGGTCAGGACTGACCGCTGTGTGTCCCGGTTTCGTTCCATCATCTGCTCCTTTCCAGACACTTCGTCTTCGTTAGTGGCGTTTGGTGATCTACCACTCATCACGAGCCGTTGCTCAGCGCCCACCGAAGCCGCTGGTGACGATCCCCTGGATGAAATACTTCTGGGCGAAGAAGAACAACCCGACCATCGGCACGACCATGAGCGTGGACGCGGCCATCAGGTAGCCCCACTGAGCCGTATGCTGATCGAGGAAGCTGTACAGGCCGAGCGCCAGGGTGTACATCGACTGGTCGTTCAGGTAGATCAACGGCGCCAGGAAGTCGTTCCAGTGAAAGGTCACGCTGAAGATCGTCACGCTGGCCAGCGCCGGCTTGGCGAGAGGGAGAATGACCCGCACCAGCACCTGCGCCGTCGACGCCCCATCCACGTACGCAGCATCGTCCAGCTCACGGGGCAGGCTCATGAAGAACTGACGGAGCAGGAAGACGTAGAAGGGCGAGGCGAAGTAGCTCGGCACGATCAGCGGCAGGAACGTGTTGATCCAGTTGAGCGCCTTGAAGACCAGGAAAAGCGGAATAAGGGTGACGATGCTGGGCAGCATCATCGTGCTCAGCAGGATGGCGAAGAGCACATCACGACCGGGAAACTGGCCACGGGCAAATCCGTAGGCGACCAATGACGACGAGGCGAGCGTTCCGACGAGGCAGAGGCTCGTGATGATCAAGGTGTTGGTGAGGTAGAGCCCGAAAGGTGCGTAGTTCCACGCATTCGCGTAGTTCGCCCAGTTCAGGTACCGGGGAATCCAGACTGGCGGATAGGCAAACAGCTGGTCGTCGGGTTTGAGCGATGTTGAGACGAGCCAGGCCAGCGGCGTCAGCATCACCACCGCGCCGGCGAGCACGGCGATGACGATCACGCCGCGGAGAAGGTACCAGGCCCAACGCGAGCGCAGCGCAGCAATCCAGCGCGCGCGGGTTCGACGTTCGCTGACCTCGGGGAACGCTAGCGCATCCATCGCTCGTCACTCAACTGCGAAAGGTCCCCTCGTAATAGACATGGCGACCCACGAATCGAAACTGAAGGTAGGCCACGAGCACGACGATGAGAAAGAGAAACCAGGCCATCGCCGAGGCGATTCCCATGTGAAAGTAGCCGAACGCCTGATTGAACAGATAGAGGACGTAGAATCGCGTCGAATTCACCGGTCCACCGCCCGTCATAATGAACGCGGCGGTGAACACCTGGAAGGACGTGATCGTCCCGATGATCAGATTGAAGAGGATCACCGGCGACAGCATCGGCAGCGTGACGTGCCAGAGCTTCTTCCACTCGCCCGCTCCGTCGAGCATCGCCGCCTCGTAGAGCTCCTGGGGGATGTTCTGCAGGCCCGCCAGGTAGATGATCATGGCGGTCCCGAAACCCCAGAGCGACATCAGCACCAGCGCTGGCTTCGCCCAGCTGGGATCGGCCAACCAGCCCGGCCCGTTGACTCCGACGAGGCGGAGAACGCTGTTGATGATGCCGGTGTTGGGGTCGAGGAGCCAGAGCCAGAGAATCGACGTCGCGACGGCGGGCATCACCGACGGGAGGTAGTAGATGCTCCTGAGGATCGCAAGGCCCGGAATCCGCTGGTTCAGCATGAGGGCGACCGCCAGCCCGACGACGAGACTGAGCGGCACCGAGAGCAGCGTGTAGTAGGCGGTATCGTACAGGGAGATCCAAAAGATCGGGTCGCCGGTGAACATCTGGATGTAGTTGCCCAATCCGATCCAGTTCGGAGGCTGGATCACGTCGTAGTCGGTGAAGCTGTAGAAAAGGGAGGCGACGAGCGGACCGAGCGTGAACGCGACAAAACCGATCAGCCACGGGGCAATCAGGAGGTACCCCTCGATGGCTCGTCGGTGCTGTAGCCGTCCGCGTCGCGTTTCTACCCGAGCTTCCGTTGCCACCAGTTCACCCCACTCCAAACGTGCACGTATTCTACGCTGGTACTCCTCACACCAAGCATTCGCTGTCGGCCAACATGCGGACAAAGCCGGACATCTTGCGATAGAATCAAGTCATGATTGATCGGGCGAGCTTTTATCGTCAAGTCAGGGACCTGTTCGCCCATCTCGACGACCGTCCGTTTCTCCAGGGTCATCCGGTGGCGGCCCTCCTCAGCCGACCGGGCCAGGTGACGTCGGCCGAGGCCGTGCGACGGCTGTTGTTGAGTGCGGTTGACGAGCTACGACCGCCGGCCGGAACTCCGAGCACGTCGGCGAGCTGGCGTCTCTGGCAGTGCCTGAGGCTGCGCTACGTCGAAGGGATGGGAACCCAGGACATCTCCCGACGACTCGTCGTGAGCGAGCGACAGGTACGACGGGATCATCAGGCGGCGCTCGAGACGGTGGCCGGCATTCTCTGGGCGCGCTATCGCCCGGATCTGAATCCGGAACTGCCGACGTTTCCGGCGACGGCTCGACGCGACGAGTCGCGGAATCGACCAGAAGACCTGGAACTGGCTGTGGCGAGCCTCAGCGCCGAGTCACCGGTTCGCGCGTCCAACGTCGCGGAGGTGCTCGCGAGCGCGCTGGCCACGAGTCGCGGTCTGATCGAGACGCGCAACGCGCGTCTCACGGTGTCGCTCCCGGCGGATCTTCCCCGTGTGGCGGCGAGCCCCACGATCCTCCGCCAGGTGTTCCTCGGCATGTTCAGCCTTGCACTCGAGGCGGCCTTCGCTCCGTCGATCACGGTGCGGGCGGAAGCCCGCGCTGATGCCGTGGAGGTGCGTCTGGGGGTCGATCCGGTCGAACCGCGGTTCGTCGAGAGCGCCGGGCTGACGATGGGAGACAACCTGACCAGCGCGCTCCGTCACCTGATCGAGGCTCAGGGGGGAGCGCTCCGGGTCGAACGCGCCGCCGACCAGGGCGCTCTCCTGATCCTGACGCTGCCGGCGAGCCATCTCATCACCGTGCTGGTGATCGACGACAACCCGGACTTCGTCGAGCTCTTCCGTCGCTTCCTCGCCGGGAGCCGCTACCGGCTGGTTCAGGCGCGCACGCCACCGGACGCGTTCGCGCTGGTCCATACGCTCCGCCCGGATGTGATCACGCTGGACGTGCTGCTGCCGTCGCAGGACGGGTGGCAGATCCTCCAGCAGCTGCGCGCGGATCCAGTCGGACGGGACGTTCCCATCGTCGTCTGTTCGATTTTGCCGGAGAAAGCGCTGGCCGAGTCTCTTGGAGCCGACGAGTTCCTCGCCAAGCCGGTCACCCCGGCGAGCCTGCGTGCGGCGCTTGACCGGTGCCAGTCGAAGGCGCATCGAGCAGCGCCCGCAAGCTACTCTCCAGGCAACGCACCACTTCTCCCACCGTCAGGCCGCCCTGTCGGGTGAGCGTGATCGCTCTGGATTGAATGGCTTCCTCGTGGGTGCCACGTGCTGAGACGACGATCACCGGCAGGTCACGCAGCGCTGGATCGCTGTGAATCTCGCGGATGAAATCGTACCCGTTCAGGCCGGGCATCAGGAGGTCTAGGAGGACCACGTCGGGTCGGACCTCCCGTAGCCGGTGCAGCGCTTCTTCGCCGTTGGGCGCGTGGTGGACCCGGCGACGCGGCAGACTGAATCGAACAAATCCATCGAGCAGTCGGGCCATCTCGGGATCATCTTCGACGATCAGCACGTCGCGGATGTCTTTCTTCGTCCGCCGCAGCGCCGCCCGAAGCTGTTCACGTCGAACCGGCTTGACCAGGTAGTGGTCGACTCCTAGCTCTTCGGCCAGCTGGCGTGGCGTGCTCAGGGCACACGAGAAGACCGGCAAATCGCGCAGACGCGAGCTCGCGCGCAACACACTCTGGAGGTCAGGCGCCTCCGACGTCTCCGGGATGATCAGCGCACACAGCGGCTGCTCGCAGGCCAGCCGCTCGAGGTGCGCCACCGAAGTGGCTGCGACCACCTGGAAGGTGTCGAGGTAGCGCTGGAAAACCCGCGCCGTCTCCCCCTCGCGGTCGAGGATGCCGATGATGCGTCGATCGGTTCGACGGAGGCTGATCTCCCGTGTGAACGGGGAGGAGATCACCAGCGGATCGAGGGGAAGGGCGAGGACGAAGGTGCTGCCCTCACCAAGCGTGCTCTCCACGGTCATGTAGCCGCCGTGCATCTCCGCGAACTGCTTACAGATGGCGAGCCCCAATCCGCTTCCTCCGGTGCGCTGGTCGGCCGGACCGACCTGACGGAACTCGTCGAAGACGTGCGGGAGGTCCGCGGGAGCGATCCCTGCCCCGGTGTCGCGAACCGCGATCACCGCGTAGCCCTTTTCGACGGCAAGACGGATCGTGACTCCGCCCCGGCTCGTGAAGCGGGCCGCGTTGCTCAGGAGGTTGATCAGAATCTGGCGGATACGGTTGGCGTCCACGAAAGCTGGCGGGAAGTCAGTCGGCGCATCCAACGCGAGCTCCAGTCCCAGGCGCTTGTAGAGGGGACCGATGGTGGATATCGCGTCCCGGGCAATCTGGGTCAGGGACGTCCAGTCCTTGTCCAGCGCCATGCGGTGTGCCTCGACCTGACTGAGGTCGAGGACGTCGTCGATGAGCCGCGAGATGTGATCGGCGTTGCGGTGAATAATCTCCAGGTCGTCGCGGTAGCGTGGGGGCAAGGTCTGTCCGTCGTAGGCGTGCGGCGCGTGCATCATCGTCTCGCAAAAGCCAACGATCAGGTTCAAAGGCGTGCGGAGCTCGTGGCTGACCGCCGCGGCGAACTCCGCCTTCAGACGACGCGCGTCCTCCGCGGCCCGTCGGGCTCGCGCGAGCGCGTCGTTCATCTCCTCGAGCTTCTCGCACGTTTCGTCCAGACTCTTCGCGAGACGAGCCAGGTCACTCTGGCGCTCACGCAACTCCTCCGTTCGTTCCAGGGTCAGTAGGTAGCTCCGCCACGCCCAGTCCAGAGCCGAGCGCGTTGGCCGCCCCACCAGCCAGGACAACGCAGACGCGCTCCAGATCAAGAAAACGACCGTTGTCGTGGCGTCGGTGGTGGCGAAGCGAGCGGAGTCGAGGGCGAGGCCGACGACGACCAGCGAGGCCAGCGCGGCGACGACAAGAGTCAGCACATTTCCGAGCAAGGCGGTCGCGACGATGGCGAGGAGCGGAAGCGCGTACAGGAAATGCCCTGCGGGGTAGAGGGCGGTCGCGTCGATGATGCCCAAGCCCAGGCTTCCGATGAGCAGCGCCGCCCCTCCTCTGGACCCCAGTCGCGGCACACGCGTGGAAAACGCGGCGCCAAGGAGCGGGACGACAACCAACCAGATCTCGGGTCGTCGAATCCGCGAATCCACCGCCGCCCAGGCGAGAATGCCGACGACGAGCCCGAGGATTCCGAGCGCAAGCAGATGCATGGCCTCTGCCCGCAGGTTCTCCAGGTCGGACTCGCCATACGCTCCCTGGGCACCGCTTTGCGCTCGTGTCTCCATCGCTTGCCTCCGACGTGCCAGTCGTCGCCGCAAGTATAGCGCGGGGAATGCTCGCATGATCGGCCGCGGCGGGATAGGGTATAGGCACCGCCAAAAGTTCTAATTTTACAATTTCGTGCACGACCATGGATCGCGGGGCCGACGCCGTCCTATGCCGAGGGTGACACAGGGGTGCTGAGCAGGACAGGTGGTAAAGGGATGGTAGCCGACGGTGCTCAGGTCAGCCTCCACACCCACGCGCGGCTGCTCAAGGTGACCAGCGCCAGTCGTGGATTGACCTATGCTCAAACCACCGCACCAAGCAAAATCGTGCTTCGTTCGGAAATCTTTGCTACAGAGCTGTCGTATCATGATGTTCCTTGTGGCGACGGCAGCAACGGGAACGATGAGACAGGATCAAAGCCTGCGCCATCTGTGAGCAATATTACACCAACTGATTATCCAGTACCCTCATGGCTGCTCAGCATTGGAAGCCTGTTCAACAAATCAATTCCGCGAAAAGACGTCTGTCGAACACGTCTTCCTAACCAATTTGGCGGACGCTCGATCAGTAAGGAATCTACAGAGAGTTCGCGCATGAAGTAAGCGAGAGTATCGAACGCTACGATCAGTCCATGCTTCGCATCAGATCGACGTGAAGCATGGAGGGTCGTCGCGATGCGTGTTTTCGTCGTCATCAGCCTGATCGTCAGCCTTGTGGTCGCAGGCAGATCAGCGGGGATCACCTACGCCGACTCCACACCATCAGGATCGCCGCCTCAGGCGACTCCAACGCCGGGTGCTTCAACCGGTCCCCCGATCATCAACCTGATCTTCCACTGGGACTTCACCGTCATCGGCGAGGCCGTCCAGAAGGCGCTCCAGGATGTCTTCGGCGGGATCGCCCAGGGGATCCAGGAGCACGTCCTCACTCCGATCACCCAGAGCTCGCTCAACTTCCTGACGCAGACCCCTCCCGCCGGCACCTACGCCAACGCGACCGTCATCAGTCTCTGGAGCTACATCCGCGACGTCGCCTCGCTCGGCTTCGTCGTCATCC
>CADDYW010000137.1 GCA_902810745.1 Chloroflexota bacterium
AATGCGCAAAACGCAATCCGCACAACGCCATCGGCGACTGTCCCGATGCGCACTGCGTGGTGTGCAGCGCCGGTGCGCCGAGACGATCCCCCCGCGCATTGTTTGTCGCGCCTTGCGGATTGCGTTTTGCGTATTGCTCATTAGAAATCGGTGGGAAGTCTGGCACGAGACGGGGCGCTCGGTGTAGAGTGAAGCCGAAATGTGGTGGAGACGCCTGGCTCTCGCGCTGACCATCGCGGTCGTGCTGGCGTCGCTCCCGCGGCCGACCACGGTCCAGGCGGCGACGACGCGCTTCTTTCCCGAGACCGGCTTCGCGATCGAGAACCCTGCCTTCCTCGACTTCTTCGTCAAGCGCGGCGGCGTTCGGACGTTCGGCTACCCGGTCTCGCGCGAGTTCACCTTTCTCGGCTTCCCGGTCCAGATCTTCCAGCGCGCGATCATGCAGCGCTTCCCGGACGGTCACGTCCAGCTCCTGAACCTGCTCGACACCGACCTCTTTCCCTACGTGCAGGTGAACGGGGCGATCTTTCCGGGCGTGGATCCGGCCCTGACACGAACCGCTCCGCCGGTCGGGTCGCCGGATTACGGCACGGCGATCCTGCGCTGGATCGGCGAGGTATCGCCAGACTCCTGGAACGGGATACCGGTCGCCTTTCACCGGAGCTTCCTCGAGACCGTCTCGCCGGAGGTTGCCTTCCCCGCCGGGCACACCAACCCGGCGCTGCTGGCCGGCTTCGATCTGGAGGTCTGGGGCGTGCCCACCAGCGCGCCGACCTACGATCCGCACAACCACGGCTTCGTCTACCAGCGCTTCCAGCGCGGTATCCTGCAGTACGACGCGCGCTGTCACTGCACCCAGGGCATCCTGCTCGCCGATTACTTCAAGGCGATCTTGCTTGGCAAGGACCTGCCCGCGGATCTGCTGGCGGCGGCGAAAAGCAGTCCGTTCTTCGGGCAGTACGATCCGTCGAAGCCGGGCTGGGTGGCTCGTCCGAATCAGCTCCCCGACACCGACCTGACCCGCGCCTTCGAGCCGGTCGCCAGCGCGGACCCAGCGCCGTCCCCGACGACGACCGCGCCGGTCAAGACGGGCTCGGCCCCTCCGCCCAGCGTGGCGGCGTGGTCGGTCGCGGTGATCGACGAAGGATCGGGAGCGCTGCTCTACGGGCGAGATCCGCACCGCGAGCTGGCGCCGGCCAGCCTGACCAAGATCTTCACCGCGCTCGTCGCGCTGAAGCAGGGGCAGCTATCACGGCGGATCGCGGTTCGCTTCGATCCGGCTGAGATTCCCGACAGCACGCTGATGGGGATCAAGCCCGGCGAGACCTACACCCTGGAGGACCTGCTCTACGGCCTGATGCTGCCGTCGGGCAACGACGCCGCCCTGGCCATCGCCAACGGCCTCGCCGGCTCGGAGCCTCGCTTCGTCGGGCTGATGAACGCCGAGGTCAGCGCGCTTGGCCTGAAGGACTCCCACTTCGTGAATCCGCACGGTCTCGACGCGCCGGGCCACTACTCCAGCGCCTACGACCTGGCCATGGCGGCGCGCTACGGCATGACCCACTTCGCCGAGTTCCGCGTCCTGGCGCGTGCGCGAAGCTGGACCGTTCACGGCTCGCGCACCTTCACGGTCTACAACCTGAACCGCTTCCTGCGGAGCTACCCCGGGGCCGACGGCGTGAAGATCGGCTACACCGACGCGGCAGGCCACACGATCGTCGCCTCGGCTACCCGCGATGGCCACCGAGTCTACGTGGCCCTCATGCACTGCGACGACATCGTCGACGACACGGTCCCGTTGTTCAATTGGGTGTTCGCCAGCTTTACGTGGCCGAAGGGGTGAGTGAGCCCGCTCCTCGCTGGAGAAAGCCAGGAACCATCATGACGACAGGATGGTATGCTCCCATCCGAGGAACGCGGGCGGACGATCATTGGATTCCCATCTCTGCTGGCTATCTGCTGTGGCCTCAGGGCGGACCCTCCGTCGCAGATGCGTGGAAATCGCCGAGAGGAGGTTCGCTGAGCCGCCGTTTGTCGAAGCGTCGATCTCACAACCAACCCCCGAACCCAAGACCTAGGGCGCTGTTATTAAGATTACATTTTCTGCTAGAATTGCAATCACAAACACGTCGGATGGATTGGTGAACCAGGCAGGCCACCGCCAGGCGATCGAGCAACTGTGTGCCTCGCGGGCCGCGCTCGATCCGGGCAGGGATATCCGCCTCTACGTCGAAGCGACGCATGGCATGGCGATTCACGCCGTCGCCGCTGGCTTCTGGCGGCGCCACGGCGTCGACGTCGATCAGCACCAAGGTATGGCGCGGCGACTGCGCGAGACCGGTTACCACCAGATCGCCGAGGCGTTCGCGGACCTGGAGCGGATCCGGACCGGACGGTGGTATGGAGGGCAAGGGAATGGCGATGCAGCGTATCGCGCCGACCAGCTTCTGGCACAAATTGAGACGTGGTCCCTGGGGTAAACCGGTTGTCGCGCGTATCGAGTCTGCGCTGGACGGCCTCGTGCGACGGCTGCGCACCGACGATGTGGTCGTGGCGATCCTTGTCTTTGGCTCGTATGCCCGGGGCGATTTCGGCCCTAAGAGCGATCTCGACCTGCTGGTCCTCCTTCGCGCGCTTCCCGAGGCCGACCGTGTCGAGGCCGAGCGGCGGGTCGTCCGGGCAGCGCTCGAGGCCGAATCGGACGCACGCCTGCCGGTGCACCTCGCGCCGCTCGTGGCGAGCGTGGCGGAGCCAGGGGCGCTCGGCTCCTCTCTCCTCCACGAGATCTGGACCGATGGTGTCATCCTCTACGGCGAGGCATCCGAGCTGGCCAGGCTTCAGCCGCGAGGGCTTGCGCCCTGGGATGTCGTGCGCTTTTCGCTTCGGGGAACGACGTCACGCGAGCGCGTGCGGCTGGCGCGCCGTCTTCACGGAACGGCGGGGAAGCCGGGGATCATTCGTTTACCTGGAATCGACCTCGCGCGGGGCGCGGCGCTGGTGCCGGCCGAGCAGGCACGGCTCGTCCGCGACGCTCTTGACGAGGCCGGCGCGACCTACGATATCATCCCGGTCTGGCGCGAGGTATGACCGCCTGGTTCGGTCCTGACGGATTGCTGCAGGACGAGCTCGTGCCCCGCCAACGGAAATATGAGGGGTAGCAATTTGGGAAAATTGGCCCGCAGGGCCAATTTTCCCAAATGCCTCCACCCATCAATTTCTGCTTGACACTAGGGCGCAGGACACGGTTCGCAATGCGCAATGCGCAAAGTCGACGTGTCGCGTGAGATACCCTTGCGTTTTGCGTGGTGCGTACTGGGCGGCAAGAGTCAGGCTAGCATAAAGGCACGTGCCTGCATAGCCTGTTTGTTACGTGGGATTTGCGTTATACTGGTCCGCCGATGAAGCTTGCTCTCTCGGTCCGATCGACCGATCCGGCGGTCTGCACGGTGGCGCCGACGCTGCGCCACAACCGGAGCTTCCTGCTGCTCTGGATCGGCCAGAGCATCTCGAACGTCGGGGATTGGATCAACTTCGTCGCGATCACCGTCCTGGTCTACCAGCTCACCGGCTCTGGTCTCTCGCTCGGCGTTCTGCGCGCCACCCACGCCGCGCCGGAGCTGGTTCTCGGTGCGCTGGCCGGCGTCTACGTCGATCGCTGGGATCGCAAGAGCACGATGATCGCGGCCGACCTGCTGCGTGCCGTCCTCGTCGCGCTGATGGCGCTCAGCCCGAACGTGATCGAGATCTACGCGCTCTCGCTCGGTGTGAACCTGGCGTCGATCTTCTTCGGGCCGGCCAAGTCGGCGACGATCCCGAACCTGGTCGCGCCCGCGACGCTCACCCGCGCCAACGGTCTCTCGTCCACCACGCAGACGCTGGCGATGGCGTTTGGCTCGTCGATCGGTGGGCTGGCGATCGCGCTGGTCGGCCTGCGCCAGGCGTTCTACCTCGACGCGGCGTCGTTTCTCGTCTCGGCGCTCTGCATCGCCTGCATCCGGGTGCCGCGCACGACGGGTGCTCACGGCACGCACCCCGCCTTCTGGGGGCAGCTCCAGGGCGGCTGGGACGCGGTGCGGACCCGGCCGCTGCTGCGCGGGGTGACGCTCATGGGGAGCGCGCTGGTGCTCGGACCGGGCGTCTCGACAGTGCTGGCGGTCGTGCTGGCCGAGAGCGTGCTGAAAAGTGGCGCGGCCGGCTATAGCCTGATCGTCTCGGCGATGGGCGCGGGCGCGGTGGTTGGCGCGGTGAGCGTGAGCGCGCTGGGCGGGCGGCTGCCCCGGCCGGCCACCTATCGCCTGGGCTTCTTCCTCGCCGCCGTGGGAACGGCCCTGCTCGGACTCGGCCGGTCGCTGCCGGTCGCGGCGGCTGCCTTTGCCCTGATCGGCGGCGGCCAGATCGTCGCGAACGTCTCCGGAACGACCATCCTGCAGGAGCACACCGACGATCGGCTGCGCGGGCGCGTCTTCGGGATCTACCAGACCGTGGTGCACGTCTGCTCGCTGCTGGCGGCGGCGATCGCCGGTGGACTCGCCGACCCGCTCGGCGCGGCGACGGTGATCGCCGCGGTCGGCGTGCTCGAGATCTGCCTGAGCCCGCTGGGCCTGGTGCTGGTGCGGGAGGAAGGGGTGAAAGGCGGGAGCGGCCTCCAGAGGACGGCACTACCATAACGATACCTGCCGAGAAACTCTTTCCCAACGATCCGCCTGCGACGACCGGTCCGGGATCGCGGGTACGTGCCCCTCGCCGAAGGCGGGCTCACGGGCGATCGGCATCGCTGCCCGGAGAGGGAATCACGCGCGGTCCTCACCGCGTCGTCGGGCAGCTCGACGCATCGCGTCGACCCGTGACGCGAACTCCCGCGGGCGGAGGACAGGTATCCCTCGCCAAGGCGAGAGGGCGAGGAGATGAGCATCGCTGGACACGATGAGGACCGATCCGCTCGCCTGGGCGAGCTCGAGGATCCGGTTATCCTCGTGATCGAGGCAGTCAGCGACCCGCACCTCGGGCTCGATGATCCGTCCCCCCGAGGCGGCAACGATCTCGGCCAGGATGGTCGCGTATTCCTCGGCCTTCGGTGCTGGCCAGCGGAATCCCTCCGGATCAGTCAAGACCCGGATGACGTTGGCGAGGATATGGGGAGAGAGCCAGAGGGAGAACTCCTGCCCATCGTTGACGATACCCAGACAATCCGCGGCCGGATGCGCACTCACGGGCGGCGGACTCGGCCACGACCAGAAGGAGCTATTACCCGCGACGACCGCCGCCACCAGGACGTTGACATCGAAGGTCACCGGCAGGCGCGGGCCCTCAATCATGCGACGGGCATTTGGCCAGAACCCGTTGGACGATCGTTTCGACGTCCGTCTCGGCGAGCCCCACCTCGTCGCGGTGCTGGACGCCGAAGGTTTGGAGCTCCCGCAAGCGCTGCGCGCGGTCCAGAACTTCCATGTGGCGCAACGCGAGACGGAGGAAGGCGCTGCGATTTCCCTGGGCGAAACGCTGGCTGAGACGCTCGATCCGCTTCAGGTCTTCCTCCGGAACCGAGAACCCAATGGTGACGGAAGCCACGGGCACACCCCACTCCGCGTGCGAATTCTGCACCTAGATTATAACCGGAATGCAAGCCACGATCCAGACAGAAGCCCGCACTGTGCTCGACGTCCACGCCGGCCGCCGTTCCGACGCCCGGCCTCGCTACAAGACGTTCTCTGGATGCGAGCTCTCTCAGCCATCGATACCGCCAGCCTGAACCACTTTCCCTTCGCGACCCTGGCGTCCCATGGCGTGATCGCGCAGGATCCCGACACGTTTCTCTCTGATCTCGCCGGCTGCGGACCGGGCGTCTCGACAGTGCTGGCGGTCGTGCTGGCCGAGAGCGTGCTGAAAAGTGGCGCGGCCGGCTATAGCCTGATCGTCTCGGCGATGGGCGCGGGCGCGGTGGTTGGCGCGGTGAGCGTGAGCGCGCTGGGCGGGCGGCTGCCCCGGCCGGCCACCTATCGCCTGGGCTTCTTCCTCGCCGCCGTGGGAACGGCCCTGCTCGGACTCGGCCGGTCGCTGCCGGTCGCGGCGGCTGCCTTTGCCCTGATCGGCGGCGGCCAGATCGTCGCGAACGTCTCCGGAACGACCATCCTGCAGGAGCACACCGACGATCGGCTGCGCGGGCGCGTCTTCGGGATCTACCAGACCGTGGTGCACGTCTGCTCGCTGCTGGCGGCGGCGATCGCCGGTGGACTCGCCGACCCGCTCGGCGCGGCGACGGTGATCGCCGCGGTCGGCGTGCTCGAGATCTGCCTGAGTCCACTGGGCCTGGTGCTGGTGCGGGAGGGCGAGGTGAAAGGGGCGGTCAGAATCCAAGCGTAGTCACGGCTCATCTTCCGCCACGTCCTCGTGGATCCAGATTCGGCCCGGCGCAACGACCCATAGCTCTCCTTCAGCCGGCCAAACCGCGACCATCCGGATCACGTCCCCGGGCAAGACCCGTGAGAGTCTCGAGAGTCACGCTCCGGCTCGGCAGGAGGGTCACGATGCCCGCAGTAAATCGCCGCGGAACTCGAAGAGCGTTGCGGACACTCGCGCAGCAGGTCATCCTCGCTTGCCACCCGACGCCCGACGACCGGGAAGTAGCGCAACCCAGATCCGTATTCCTCGAACACACGGCTTTCCGAAGCAGACGTTAGGATCGGCCGAGATCCGCTATGTATAGCCTGGGCCGATGCGCCGCGCAACGGGCCGCTGGCCATGCCCGGAGAGGGGGTGTATCTCGACTGCCGCCTCTCGCCCGGCGGGCAGCACGAAGTACTCGCCATCCTCGATGGCGATCAGCTTGCGGCGAGCGAGGTCAGACGCGGCGAAGAGAAGTCGGTGTCGGAGCTTCTGGGTGAGGCGCTGCGCGCCGAGGAGATCCCGCGCTCGCCGGAGGACCTCCTCCTCGTCTGAGTACCCCTCCTTCAACGCGGAGAGAAGTGCCATCTGATCGTGACTCAGCCGTTCCCGCTTGTCCCGCCCAGCAGTGGTTTGGAGAACCGCCAAGCCTGGTGGCAGGGAACCATTGGGCACTTCTGACCGGGGAGGCTCGGGAGTGGTCGCCTCATCCGGATCGCAATCCTCATCGCTGTCAGCAGACGCGAGCTCATCAAGTGCCGCGATGACTCGACCCACCTCCGCGTCAGGGTTGGCCAGCCACTTTCGATACGGAATCCGCACCACCCGCCAGCCAGCCCGCTCCAGGATCGCCTGCCGCTCGACATCCTCGATCTTCAGCAAACCGTGCTCATCACGGTGATACAGTTCGCCGTCGCATTCGACCGCCACGCGGACGCCACCCGACTCGCGCTGGACGAGTAGATCGATGTGGAAGCCGCACGCCGGGTACTGGTGAAGTACCCGCAGCCCGCGACCGCGGAGGGAGGCCGCCACGTCGGCTTCGAACTGCGAGTCCACGTTGCCAAGGCGCGAGCCGCTAGCCGGCGTGCGCGGCGTCCCCTGCACCTGGGCACAGTGACGGAGCCAGTCCGAGAGCGCGCTCGGCCGCCCATCGGCAAACGTGAACGCTTCGATTGGGGCCGAGTGAAACACATGGATCTCATCGCGGGCCCGCGTGAAGGCGACGTTGAGCATGCCCTGGACATGCTCCTGGTCACTCATCCGCGCCGAGATAGCGGATTGAGGCATGACGTTGGCATCGTAGGACAGCGAGTAGAGGATCACGTCGCGCTCGTCGCCCTGAAAACCATCCGGGTTGATGACCACCAGATCATGATCCTCCCACTCCTCGGGCGGGATGCGCTCGACGACCAGATCCTGCACCAGGGGCACCTGCTCCTCAAACAAGCACATCACACCAATGGATGCGCCGTCGTAATCCGGGTCGGTCACGAGATGGTGGAGAAAGTCTACTAACGCTAGGGCCTCTGCCTCGTTCTCCTGCGAGCCATTCGAAATTATTCCATCAGGTACATGGTGCAGCTGCATGATCGGCTGATTCGGCTGTCCGAAGCGCTTGCGTCCCTCGTCGGTCATGATGCGAAGTCGCCCGTCGTACCAGCGCTCGTTGGAGAACTGGATAATCGGCGGCAGCGACCGGAAGTGCTCATCCAGCAGCGTCTCTTCCTCGGCGCGTACCGCTGCGAGGGTCAGCAGGCTCTGCTCGGTTGGGTGCAGCCAGTGCTGGGGGTCGAAGCGGTCCATCGCGTGCCGATGCCACGCCTGGCGCGTCACATCCTGGCTCACGAAGGCGAACCGCCGCGGCTGCATCTGACGGGAGTCGCCGAACACTACCAGCTTCTTGCCACGGTAAGCGACGGGCGTCATTGACGGCAGATCGACCTGCGATGCCTCGTCGACGATCACGACGTCGAACAGCCCGGGCGCGCAGGGAAACAGGCGCGCTACGTCGTCCGGCGTCATGATCCAGACGGGCAGAAGTTTCAGCAGCATTGCCGCCCGCTCCGGATTCTCCTTGAGGCGATCGAAGAGTGAGAAGTTCTTGAACCGCGTCTGGTCGCGCTTCAACACCGCGGCCAGCTCACGGAGACTGGCACGCTCCTCCCGTGATGCTTCGGCGATTGCGAGTTCGCGTCCCAGCTGCAGCGCTTCAACGGCCGCGTCGAGCAGGATCCTCCTTCCCCGTGCTGCCTTTTCTACTAGAACGTCAGTGGTGTGTGGTGCCTCGCGCGAAGCTCTCCAGCGAAGGTATCCGAACCGAGCTTGCCGTGCCAACCGCCGGAGTCCGCGCGTCTCCTGCACGGCGCGGTGTGCGTGCTCGATCGTGGCCTCCCATCTGATGGCGCGCGCGTAGCTCTGCGCCTCGGCGACGCGCTGTCGGGCCTCGGTTTCAAAGCGGTCCGCAACCGCCTCGAACGCTTGGCTAACCTCCTCGTGACTACGCTCCTTCTTGATTCCTTCCAGGCGCCTCAGCAGATCCCTCTTCGACTCGCGATCACGGTGCAAGAGGGTCATCGGGAGCTCCGCCAGGTTGAGCTCCCTCAGCTTGGCGTCCACCACCTCGAGCGCTTTGTCCTTCTGCGAGCTAATGAGGACCGTCTTGCCAGTCGCGGCTAGATGACAGGCGAGGTTGGCGATGGTGAGACTCTTGCCCGTGCCGGGCGGCCCTTCGACACGCACGACCCGGGTCGTCGAGTCCTCGACCAGCAGCGCTACCCGGCGCTGGGCCCGATTGGACGGGAAAGGGAAGAACAGCCGAGCGCTGTCCACGCGGTCGGTGCTTAGATCCACCTGTGCCTGAGCGCCCGGTCCATCCAGCAGTGGAATAAGTGCCGAAGTAGACGCTGTGCCGTCAGCTCGCTCGATTCGCTCCAGGTCGCTTACGAGAAAGTAGCTGGTCTTGGGAGCGATGAAGAGCGCCGCCTGATCTACGAGCCACATGCCCAGATCCGCCGCTCCGCGTGGTTCCTCGGGCGGCGCGACGAGGCGACCGTCCAGAGCAGCATCGCCACGCTGGACGTATCGGAACTCGCGGGTGAGCGCCTCCACCAGACGTTCCAGACTATCTCCCTCGAGCGGAAGCGGAGGCGTAAGGGCGAGCACCCGACCGATCTTCTTCTCGTGCTCCTCTGGATCTCCTTCGGCTTTGAATGGCAGCGCGTTGACATGCACGACATCATCGGCAACGCGGGCGGCGAAGCCATCGCCCTCCACGTCGATCTCCACTGCCAGGGTGAGCAGTGGACCGCGCACGGTTTCGCCCTCGCGACGGCCGATGACGTAGGGATAGCCGTAGAGGACCTCGCGCTCGTAGGGGTTGAGCGTCGCCGTGGCGTGCATCTTCTGCACGACCTCGAACAGGGGACTGTTCCGTCGGATGCGCAGTGGCCCTCGGCCGTGGAGCAATACCTCGCGCGTTTCGACGCCGCCCAGCCACGTGAACTCGTGGGCGCGCTTCGTCACCTTCGACCAGCGTACGAAGGGTGTGGTCGTCCGACCCTGGCGACGCAGGATATCGCCGTAGACGCGAGCGAGGGCAGCAAGAAGACCATCTTTGAGCGGTCGTGGTGCTACTGTGTACTCCATTGCGTTCGCCGGCTACCTCTGGCATCGACGCTGGCGGACGCGTGCCCGGTACCCCGCCGAGGTCACGTGTACCGCCTGCCCTTGCTAATGATCAGGGGACGTAGTGAACCTGCTCGACCCACAAGCCAGCCATATCCACGATAGATGTACACGATTATACGCCGATGGCAACCCGAGAGGCAACGGCCCTGCGGTGCGTCCCTTGCACCTGGAATTGGCTCCTACCGCCCAGCCGGCTACGCGCTGACCAGGAACCAGAACAGGCATGGGCGGGGACCAAGGGTGCGTGCCAGGAGGGCTGCCAGCAGCCCGTCGCTCGTCCTGGCGGGCTATCGACGAGGTGTCCGAGCTTTGCGGCTGCTCCGGCCAGTCGTAAGGGCGAGGGGTGCGGGGAGATTCCGCCGATCAGGGAGATCGTCGGGACGAAACCCGGCGCCGCGCGGGCGATGACGGGGAGCGCTTCGGCGATGTTCGGCCCTCGGCCAGCAGGGCCCGGCCGCCACGACCGCCCTGCCACCACCAGCCGTCGCGCAGCGTCTCACTCACCTCCAGCGTGAGCACCGGACCGAGGCTGATCCCGGCAAAGAAGCCTGTCCCCGCCGCGAGCACCAAGGACGTCAGCACAGGCAGGAGATTCACCGGCATCGCCAACGTGCGATAATATCGGTGACGATTCGGTGACGTGGCAGGGGGTGGGCTGACGTGCGACGCGAGGACGTTCTGCGGATCTTGGCCGAGCATCGCGCTCAGATCGAGGCGTTTGGCGTCCGATCCTTG
>CADDYW010000138.1 GCA_902810745.1 Chloroflexota bacterium
CACCCGATCTTTGACCCTCTACCTTCCCGACGAGGCGCGCGCCTGGAGCCGGGCACGGCTCATCCAGAGCTCCCCCGGCCAGGACGTCCGACGCAGCCGCTCGGCTGCCTCCCAGCCCTGCGGGTGATACACCGCCAGCAGCCCAACCATGAAGTAGCGAACCAATCCCCAGCCCGCCGTTCGTGGTAGCGGGCGGGTCTCGAATCCCAGGCGGCGGCCTGCCCGAGCGAACAGAGTGACGCCGTGCAGGGCCACGACCTCCGGCAATTTGCCCTCGGCGAGCAGGCGGTCCAGGACGCACAGGTCCTCGGCCATGAGTCGCGTCGCGACAAAGGGGTTCCAGTCCGGCGCGGTCGCGAGCCGGAGCAGTCGCCGGTTGTCGAAGTGCAGCTCGAGCAGCCGATCGCCCGGGCGGACCAGCGTGCCATCCGCCAGGAGGATCGCCGGCCCGTGATAGGCGCGAAGGTGGTAGCGGAACACGCCGTCTGGTCGAACTGGCTGGAGCCGCCACCACCAGGTCGTCAGGCGCTCCCAGGCGAGCCACACGCTCAGCGTGCCAATCGCCCGTCCGCCGCCGGCCGTGCTGAGGCGGAGCAGGCTCCAGCCGAACGCCGAGAGCAGCCTCGCAAGGCGCGACATCAGTAGCGCCACCGGCGGCCGATGCCGCCGTGGGCCAGTGCCCACCGGACGAACGTCGTCAGCACGCCCAGCCGCAGGGGAAGCGCGTGCAGTCGTCTGGGCGACGTGGCGATCCAGCTATCGGTCACGTGGCAGACCGGCACCCCGCGCCTCTCGAGACGGACCAGGAGGTCACGATCCTCGGCGAGCTGGAGCTGCTCCTGGAAGCCGCCGACGTCGAGAAACAGCTCGCGGCTGCAGTAGAGCATCTGGGCGTGAATGTGGAACAGGCGCTTGCCGAATTCCATCAAGCCAAAGAAGGCCCGGTCGAGCCAGTCATCCGAGTCGGCGATCACGGTAATGCTGCCGGCCGGATACCCGGCGCGGACCCGCGCGAGGATCCGTTCGACCAGATCCGGTGCCATGCGCGAATCGGCGTCGAGGAAGATCAGGACCGATCCGCTGGCCGCGTGGGCGCCCCGATTCTTCGCCCGGGCTGTCCCCGCGACCGACTCCCGGAGAAGCCGAACGACCGGGATCCGGTGCTCCGCGGCCCACGAACGCACCACGTCCGCGGTCGAGTCAATCGAGTCATTATCTACCACGATGCATTCCACCCGCTCGAGCGGCCAGGTCTGGGCCGCGACCGAAGCGAGCGCGCCCCGGACGTATCCCGCCTCGTTCCGAGCCGGGACGATAATACTGGCATCGAGCTCAGAGGCCGAGAAGGTCGGCATAGGTCGTTGGCTGGCGCCCCCGCAGGAGCCGGGCGAGGCGGTCGAGGCTCGCGCGGCATGCACCCGAGGTCGGCGCCTGGCGCGGATGGAGAAACACTTTGACCGCGGGCGCACGCGCGCCGACAGCCAGAAAGAGCCTCCCACCCAGGCCGACGAGACGCTCCTGGAAGGGATCGGCGCCGACGTAGCCGAACCACGGCAGCCAGCGCCGCCGATCGGAATCCAGCCTGATGAGGGCACTCATCCCAACAAAGTAACGAAAGCCCAGCTGCCGCAGGACGTTGGGCAGACCGGGTGGTGACAGCCAGCCCGGCGCGCAGAAGCCCTGCACCTCGAGACCCGCCGCGCGCAGCACACGCCGGCCAGCGGCGATCCGTTCGCCGAGCGTGTCCTGGTCCAGAGAGAGCAGCTCGGCATCGTGCCGGGCGAACAGCCAGCCGCGGGCGCGTGTCAGGAGCGGTCCACGCAGTGAGCCCAGCGCACGGTGCGTGTAGCCGTGCTGAATGATCTCCGAGCCGGCCGCTGCCTCCGCCCGGAGCAGATCCACGAACGCCGGATGGTCCAGTAACGCGCCATCCGGGCTCGCCGGGATCACCTTCAGCACCCGCGGCCGGGCCCCGAGCGCGTCGAGCCGTTCGAGCAGCCAGGCGATCTCAGACGCCCGCGCCGGGCAGACGTCGTGTACCGCGACGACGATCTGCCGGCCGGTCGATGGAGAAGGCGGTCGCCCGGCCTCCTCCATCTCCGGCCCGGCCATCGCGCCCCGGTCGCCCACCACGCTCACCCCTTGGGAGCGTTCTCTTTCAGAAGCTGATTCGCCTTGGCCACCGCGTCGTCAAGTAGCTTCTTCGGATCCGCCGAGAAGTCGGTCATGACCCGGCTCATCACGTCCTTGTCGATCAGGTTGCGCACCGGATCGTAGCCTGCGACGGGCGATTCGATCATCGCATACTGGAGCCAGTCAAACATCTTGGCGTAGGAGTCCGCGGCCGCGCCCCAGTTTGGATCGGCCTTGTAGGCGCTGACGACCTCATCCTTGGCGCTGAGACGCACCGGGAAGTAGCCGGTGTTGATTGCCCACTTCGCCGTCTGCGGCTTCTCGCCCAGGAACTTGATCACCAGCCACGCCGCGAGCTCCTTCTCGGGTGTGGTCTTGTAGATCGAGATGCTCGCGCCGTACAGATCCACCGCCGGCTTCTCGGTGTACGGCAGGAGCGCGATGTCCCACTTGAACTTGGCCCCCTTGTCGACCACGTCACGATAGAACGGCAGGCCGGAGGAGGACGCGAAGACGAACAGCAGATTGCCACTGCCAAAGCGGTTCTGCTCGCCGTACCGCTCGCTTGGCGGGATCTCGACGGCCTGCTTGCTCTTGAACATGCGCTGCTGCGTCGCAACCGTGTCGACGCCGGCCTGACTGTTGAAGACGTACGCCGAGCCATCCTCGGCGAGGATCCGCCCGCCCCGCGAGAAGACCATCGAGGCGAAGTCCGAGGCATCGTGCTTCCACGGGTAGCCGTAGGCGTTCTTGCTCGCATCGCTCGCTTTGGCGCACGCCTCCTCCCAGGTCTTCCAGTCCTTTGGCGGGCCATCGTAGCCGAGCTTCTTGAGCCAGTCGGCGTTGTAGTACATCACCTCGATGGAGCGCTGCGTCGGGAAGCCGAGGCGCTCGCCCTTGAACTGCGGATTGGCGTCGCTGTCCAGGAAGGTCTGGAAGTAGTCTTTCAGGTCGTCGTCGCTGAGACCATACTTCTTGCTCTTGATAAACGGGTTCAGGTCGATGACGGCGCCCTGAGCACGATAGAAGGCAGCCTGGTTCTGGTACGCCACCGAGATCTCCGGCGGCTGGCCCGCCTGGATCGCGGCGTTCACCTTGTTGTAGACGTCGTTGTAGCTAGCGCCCGCGATCTCGGCGCGCGCCTTGATGCCGTAGGGGTTCGACTTGTTGAACTGGTCGAGCATCGACTGCAGCAGGTCCTGGTCTTTCTGCGGTCGGTTGTGCCAGTACACGACCTCGATGTTCTTCCCGGCCAGCGCGATCGCGTCGACCATCTCCGGCGCCGTCGGCGGATTGCTCACCGCGGTTGTCGCGGCGGTCGTCGCCGTCGGAGCCGTCGTCGCGACCGGCTTGGCCGCTGTCGGGGTCGCAGCCGCGGCCTGGGCAGGCGCCTGGGTCGGCGCCGCGGTCGGCTGCGCGGGAGCCGGCTGAGTTGGCGCGGGAGGCGTCGCCGGAGCTGCCTGCTGGCAGGCCGCGAGCGCACTCACCGCGATAAAGCCACCGAGTCCAGCGAGAACCTGCCGCCGAGAAACGTGTGATCGATGGAACACCTTTATCCCTCCTTCGAACTATCCAAGCATTATCCCTTGATGCCCGTCGTCAGAATCGCCTCGGCAAAATACTTCTGCGTCAGGAAGTAGAAAAAGAGGACCGGCGTGACCATAATCGTCGAGAGAGCCATGAGCAGGTGCGTGTTCGTCCCTCCTTCGCCCATCATGAATTGCTGCAGACCAACCGCGAGCACGCGCATATTGCTGTCGCGCGTGACCAGCAGCGGCCACTTGAACTCATCCCACGCCCAGATGAACGTGAACAGTGCGAGAACCACGACGGCCGGATAGCTCAGCGGCAGCATCACCATGCGGAGATACTGGAAATGTCCGGCCCCGTCGATGCGTGCTGCCTCGAACAGGTCCCGCGGGACCTGAAGGAAGAACTGCCGGAGCAGGAAGATGCCGAAGACGCTGTCCATGAAGGGCACGGTCAGGGCCAGGTAGGTGTTGTACCAGTGGAAGTCGAAGATCAGCACGACTTTTGGAACGAGCACGAGATCGCTCGGCACCATGATGGTGGCCAGAACGATCACGAAGAGCACGTTCTTGCCCGGGACCTCCATCTGGGCAAAGGCATAAGCTGCCAGGGACGAGGTTACCAGGACGCCCGTCAGCGTGACCAGGGCGACGATCGCGCTGTTGGCGAAGTAGCGGAAAAAGAGCCAGGTTCCCCACTGCTTGTCCCACCCAACCTGCCCAATCGCCTGGACGTAGTTCTGCCACTGGAGCGGCTCGCTGCCAAGCGGTGGCCACGGCCAGAAGATGTTGTTGATCAGGCTGCCATAGGACTTGAAGGAGGTCATGACCATGTAGACGAACGGGGCCAGCGACACGAGCGCGCCGACGATCAGGATCAGGTAGATCGGGAGCGACACGCGCCGTGGAAGCCGTCGCTCGACGACCGCGGCCTTCGCGTCGACCGACGTCAGGATCCGCTCGCTGATCTCGCCCTGTCTAACCATAGACCACGTGCCGTCCAATCACTCGGTTCTGAACGATGGTCAGAACCAGGATGACAAAGAACAGGAGGAATGACAGCGCCGCGCTGTATCCATAGCGATTCAGCTCGTAGAGCTGCTTGAAGATCAGGATGCTCGCGGTCGTCGTCGAGTCGCCCGGTCCGCCCTGGGTCATGATGTAGATGTGATTGAAGGCTTTGAATGTCCCGATCACCGTGAAGATCAGCAGGAAATAGGTTGTTGGCGAGAGAAGCGGCAGGGTGATATACCGAAACAGGGCAAACCCGGCCGCGCCATCGACGCGCGCGGCCTCGTAAAGCTCCTTGGGAATGTTGGCGAGCCCCGCCAGAAAGATCGTGACGTCATAGCCGGTGAAGACCCAGGTGGTGAAGACGATCAAGGAGATCAGCGCCAGACTCGGGCCTCCGGCCCACGGTGGGACAGTGGTGCCAAAATCCTGTGCCAGCAGCGCAATGACGCCGGTCGGCTCCGCGAGCCAGCGCAGCGGCTGCAGGCCAAGACCGCGCAGGACGGCGTTGATCGGCCCTTTGTCCGGACTGTAGAGGTAGCTCCACACCGCCGACGAGGCGACGGTCGAGGTGATGTAAGGAAGGAAGTAGACCACGCGGAACAGCTCTCGAGCGCGGATCGGCTGAAAGAGCATGTAGGCGAGCAGGAGGCCGAGCGCGAGCTGGATCGGAATCGAGATGGCCGAGTAGGTCGCGGTGAGGAGGAGCGCGTGCCAGGCATCCGGATCGTGCAACGCGCGCGTGTAGTTGTCGAGCCCAATGAACTGGACGCAGCGCAGCCGCCAATCGCAGCTACTGATATACAGCCCGTAAAAGATCGGGAAGAACTCGAAAACCAGAAGCAGCCCGACCGCGGGCGCGAGGAATAGATAGCCCAGCGCAATCTCTCGCCGTCGCTGCGCCCGACGGGTCGAGGTTCGCGCCGGGACGGGGATCACCGGTGGGACGACAGCCGTCTCGGGCATCGGCCTGGCGCTCACCGTCGAACTCCACACCTGCCGTCGGCTCGCCTTCCGCGCGAGCACGGAGAGCACGGGAGAGTAAGACGACGGCACCCGCAGCAGGGGAGAGATGGGAAAGCCCGGGCACCCCTTCGACGGCTGCTCGAGGCGAGCACACCGCCGATGGGCGCCGACGTTAAGCTAGCCGCGGGCTCGATTTTCATGCCCTGTCACGTTCCTCGCGACTATCCCTTCACCCGGCTCCAGTCTCTCGCACCGACGCGAACCGACCACTCGAAACGCGCGATCAGATGCAGGATGATCGCCTCATCCGCTCCTGCGACGCCGGGTATCCTGAACCCGCGGGACTATTATACTGAAACGCGGTGCGCCCGACCAGCCCCGCGAGCTTGACGTACTGGCAGTTCCTCGACTATCCTTGAGTTACCTGATCGTCAAAATCAACAGATGCGAGTCGGCGGTGGATCGTGCTCCGGCGTCGACGCGGGCCGGTCGATCCGGAGCACGTGTGCGCTGCCCCACGTCGGGCAAGAGAAAGGAGAAGACCATGGCCCTCTGGAAGCCCGATCCCACGTTCTACCCCTCGCCACGCATGGCGATGCAGGCGCCCCGCGAAGATCTCGCCTACGTCGTCACGCTGAATCCCACGGATGACGGCCGTCCAGATGCACTCTCCGTGCTGGACGTCGACCCGGATTCGCCCACCTATGGCCAGCGGGTCGGTCGCGTGGACATGCCGAACGCAGGCGACGAGCTGCACCACTTCGGATGGAACGCGTGCAGCGCCTCGCTCTGTCCCTATGCACCCCATCCGCACGTCGAGCGACGCTACCTGCTCGTTCCGGGACTCCGCTCGTCGCGCATTCACATCATCGACACTAGGCCAGATCCGCGTCAGCCACGGCTGGTGAAGGTCATCGAGGCCGACGAGGTCGCGCGGCGCGCTGGCTACAGCCGACCCCACACGATCCACTGCGCGCCGGATGGGATCTACGTCAGCGCGCTCGGCTCACCGACGGGCGATGGCCCCGGTGGTATCTTCGTGCTCGATCACGATAGCTTCGACGTGCTGGGCCGCTGGGAGGTCGATCGCGGACCCCAGTACCTCGCCTACGATTTCTGGTGGCACCTCGGCTACGATACGCTGATCACCAGCGAATGGGGCACGCCGAACATGGTCGAAGCTGGCCTGAATCCCAGCCTGCTGCTCGATGGGAAGTATGGTCGCTCGCTCCACGTCTGGGACCTGCGGAAGCGACGGCATCTTCAGTCGCTCACTCTGGAGGACGGGCAGCAGATGGTCCTCGAGCTGCGGCCCGCCCACGACCCGACCAGGGCTTACGGATTCGTCGGCGTCGTCGTCTCGACCAGGGACCTGACGGCATCGGTGTGGGCCTGGTATTACGAGCACGGGCAATGGGCGGTCCGCAAGGTGATCGAGATTCCGCCACAACCGGCCGATCCGGATCTCCTGCCAGCCGCGCTCAAGCCGTTCAAGGCGGTTCCGCCTCTGGTCACCGACATCAACCTGAGCCTCGACGATCGCTACCTCTACGTTTCCTGCTGGGGGACCGGCGAGCTCCGCCAGTATGACGTCGCCGATCCCTTCCAGCCGAAGCTGACGGGCACGGTGCAGCTCGGCGGTATCGTCGCGCGTGCGCCTCATCCGAAGAACGGTGCGCTCAACGGCGGCCCACAGATGGTCGAGGTCAGTCGGGACGGGCGGCGGATCTACATCAGCAACTCGCTCTACCGGACGTGGGACGAGCAGTTCTACCCCGACGGGATCCGGGGCTGGGTCGCGAAGATCGACGCCAGCCCGGCCGGCGGCATCAGCGTCGATCCGGAGTTCTTCGTCGAGTTTCCGGGCGAGCGACCGCATCAGATTCGCCTCGCGGGCGGGGATTCGTCGTCGGACTCGTACTGCTTCCCGTGACCGTGCCTCGCCTCATCTCGTCTGCGTGCGCCGACATCGGACGCGTCGGGGCCGTTCGCGAGCGGCCCCGACGGAAGGCTGACCGGATCGCGCCGTTCTTCGTGATTCGATGCTGTCAACCGTAAACCTCTGGCCCTGGGTGGCGCTGGCGCTCCTCGGCGCGTACCACGGCATCAATCCTGGCATGGGCTGGCTGTTCGCGGTCGCCCGCGGCTTCCAGGAGCGGAGTCGTCGCGCCGTCGTCGAGTCGCTCCTGCCGATCGCCGTCGGGCACGAAGCATCGGTGACGCTGGCCGTCGCGCTCGTCAGCGCGTTCGAGCTCGTCGCTGCCCCGCAGGTCCTGCGCCTGGTCGGGGCGGCAGCGTTGATCGCGTTCGGGCTCTACAAGCTGATCCGGCCGCGCTCCCACCCGCGCTGGGTCGGGATGCGCATCAGCTACCTCGACCTCGTCGTCTGGTCGTTCCTGATGTCGACCGCGCACGGCGCTGGCCTGATGCTCTTCCCGATCCTGATGGTCCTTCCCACCGCGAACCTGGATAACGTCGAAACGGCAGCCCGGGCGAGTATCGGCACGACCGTCGTGACTGACCTCGCGGCCGTGCTCGTCCACACGCTCGCGACCCTCCTGGTGATGGGAGCAGTCGCGGTCATCGTCTACGATCGGCTCGGCCTGGGCGTTCTCCGCCGTGCCTGGGTAAACCTCGACACGATCTGGGCAGTGGCGGTGACCGGAGCCGGGCTCCTGACGCTCCTCACCTGAGAAGCCCGGATCCGCTGGGCACCCGCGCCCTCGGCGACGTACAATGGCACCGGTTTTCCCATCCTCGCAAACCAGATTACGCCGGAGGAAGCCGTGGCACATCGGATCAATCGCGCAATCGAGCTGCTCGAGCAGGATCAGCCCATCTACTACGTGGGCGGCCACACCGGCCACGTCCTGACCTACGAGCAGGGACGAAAGGATGCCCACACCTGGGCCGATTACATCAACGTCGGGATGGAGCACGGATCGTTCGACCTGGCCGGTCTGGCCGAGTACCTGCGCGGGCTCGTCGACGGCGGCCCGACGCGGTCCGGTCACCGCACGCCAACGGTGATCGTCGAGGCACCGGTCAACGGGACGGACGAGGCGAACATCCGCTACAACGCCTGGCAGTTCCGTCAGATCCTCGGCCGGGGCGTTCACGGCATCCTGCTCTGCCAGGCCGAATCTGCCGACGCGGTTCGCGCATTCGTCGAGTCCTGCCGTTTCCCGCACCAGTCCGCCGGGGTCGATCCGTCGCTGCCGTCGCCGGTCGAGCGACTCCGTGGGGCGACTCCGTCGGCGACCTCGACGCGGGGAGCCGATGGACGACCGCTGCTGGGGGTCGGAACGCGCGGGCGTGGCTCGGAGCCAACCGCTGCTGCCGTGTGGGGGATCTCACCCGAGGAGTACCTCGAGCGCTGCGATCCGTGGCCGCTGAATCCGCGGGGAGAGCTCCTGCTCGGCATCAAGCTCGAAAGCCCCGAGGGCGTGGCCCACTGCGACGAGATCCTGGCGGTTCCCGGCATCGGCTTCGCGGAGATGGGACCGGGCGACCTGGGCCTTGCCCTGGGCTACACGCGCGTGCCGCGCGACCCGTATCCTCCGGAGATGAGTGAGGCGCGAGAGCGCATCTTCGCGGCGTGCAGGCGCTATGGCGTCGCCTTCCTCGAAGGCGCGACGCCCGAGAACATCGCGCGCAAGATCGACGAGGGCGTGCGGGTCATCTCCGGACAGCGCGAGGACACCGCCGTCGCCGGCCGCGCTCACTCCAAGCGCACGATGCCGGTGTAGAACGGACGCGGGGCCCCGGGGCCGCGGGGCAGGTCCAGAAGCCAGATCCGCCGGGAGCTCAGGCCTCCGAAACCGCCGCCTCGGCGCTGACTGGAAAAAAGCGAGGAAGCGGATTGGCGAGCCAGCTCGCGCGGCTGCACGCCATTTGGCCGGCGAGCAATCCCTCGAAATATTGACTGAGTGGCGCGCTCGGTGTAATAGTGGCCAGCAGGAGATTGCCCGGGCGCGGATAGCCGCACCCGGATCCGTTGTATGGAGGAGGGATCGACGTGGCAAGCGCGAAGATCACGGTCAACGGAAAGGACTATACGGTTCCGGTGGTGGAAGGGGTAACTCTCCAGTTCGCCTTACGCGATGATCTGGGTCTGACGGGGACCAAGTTCGGCTGCGGAATGGCGGAGTGTGGCTGCTGTACCGTCTTGATCGACGGATCGCCGGTTCGCTCGTGCATCACGATGGTCACCGACGCGATCGGCAAGGAGATCACGACGATCGAGGGACTGGCGAAAGGCGGTGTCCTGCATCCACTCCAGCAGGCCTGGATCGACCTTCAGGTTCCGCAGTGCGGGTACTGCCAGTCCGGCCAGCTCATGGAGGCAGCCGCCCTCCTGAGCAGGAATCCTCACCCCTCCGAGCAGGAGATTCGTCAGGCGATGCAGGGACACATCTGCCGCTGTGGAACCTACAATCGCATCGTCAAGGCGATCCAGCTCGCCGCCAGCCGAATGTGACGCTGGCGCGGACGAGAGGCAAACGCTGAATTGCAGTCAGAAATGGAGAGCGTGTGATGAACGACGTGACGACACGAATGATCCAGGGACGACCGCGACTCTCGCGACGCCAGTTCGTGCGTTTGTCCGGCGCGCTCGGAGCCGGGCTGACCATCGCTGCCTGCTCGCGTTCTCCGTTGCCGGCCACTCCGACCGCCCGCCCCGTACCCACCG
>CADDYW010000139.1 GCA_902810745.1 Chloroflexota bacterium
ACTCGGTACCCCCGGCAGGACTCGAACCCGCAACCTTGTGGTCCGAAGCCACACGCTCTATCCAATTGCGCTACGGGGGCTTGCTGTGAATTATAGCACTGGCCGTGATCGCGCGTCAAACCCTCGGGGACCCCTGGCCCCAAGGCGGATGCTCGAGCGAGCGCAATGGACGGCGTGTGCCTGGCCTTTTGCTGGTGATCACAAGAGTGAGACTTTTTTGGGCGAACGGTGCAAAAAAGGCTTGCGTCCGGAGCGATGCGCTGTATACTTGACCCATAGCGAGCGAGGACGACTCGCAGAGAAGGAGGCCGTGATGGGACGGATTATCGTGGCGAATCGGCACGGCGACCAGGTAGTCGAGTGGGATCCGGCCGCTGAGACCGAGGAAGGCCGCGCAGCAATCGCGGAGGCGGAGCAGATTATCTCCGAGGCCCGAGCCCGTGGTTGCGCGGTATCCAAGAAGGTCGATGGCAAGCACGTTCTCGATAACGGCCCATTCGACCCTCAGGCCGAAGAGTACCAGATCATCGCTCCGATCGCGGGTGGATAGCTGGCTTCGCCTGATCCGGCGGGCCGGTCGGCTCTTTTCCTGGCTCAAAGCTCTGGATACTCTTCCGGAAGGGCCTCCGGGCGAGCGCTGGGGATTAGAGCGTCCCTGGCTGATTAACTGGCAATGGGTCCCAAAGCGGTCGGCCGGTCCCGGTTTCGGGCCTCACGATTACGCTCGGGCTCGTGCCCGCGGTGCCGAGGTCGCTCGCGTCACCCTTGGCGACGAATGCTGGGAGATGCTCCGTCGCCAGGGGTACATTGATGTACGCTCGCGCCTGCTGCCCGGACTCACCTACCGCTTGCGGGTTGGCCGGAGAATCCAACTGCTCTGGGATACGCTCGACGATGCTATGCGTTCTCCGTGGCCATACGATTACCTGTGTATCAATCCGGTCTATCCGCTTCCCGCGGTAGAATTTACCGCTCAGCTGTACCTGTATCTGCGCGATCGAGAGGAAGAGATTCTGCGCGTCGCCGCTCCCCAACCTTTTGATCAGCTGCTAGGAAGAGTCTTTTAGCCGCATGTCGGACCTGCCTCGCGAACAACGCACTCCCGATATCATCGCCCCGTCGCTTGAGAAGCGAGCAATTGACATAACCTGGCTGGACGGGCACCATAGCTCCTATTCCTTCGAGCTTCTTCGCTGGAGCTGTCCCTGTGCCCTCTGCCGAGGCGAAGGCGCGACGCCCGGGGTACTCGCCACGACGGACAAGCTCACTCCCGAGCAGACCGAGCTGATCGACGTCGGCCCGGTCGGAAATTACGCGATGACCATCGCCTGGAAGGATGGGCACGCGATGGGCATCTACTCCTGGGATTACCTGCGTCGCCTGTGCCCCTGTCCCGAGTGCGCGGCCCGACGCGGACAACGGTGAACGTGAGATCCAGATTTGACCCCTTCGATCGGTGTGCGTGGCGAAGAGACGTAGCCGGTCGTATGAGAGCAGATTGCCGGTGGCGCCGGGGGTCGTGGGAGGAGAGCCGCTTATGACAGCCATCCGTGGAATCAGCGAAATCGTCCTGTGGGCGCACGACCAGCAGGCCATGGTCCGGTTCTACCGCGACGTCCTCGGCCTCAAGGTGATCTCGCCGCCGGAGCGGACGAATCCGATCTTCCTGCAGGCCGGTCCGGGTCAGGCGGGTATCCCGCAGATGATCGTCGTTGTGAAGCTCCCGGATGACGCCCCGCCGTTCAGTGCCCCGCGCACGCTGCACCATCTCGCGCTGGAGCTATCACCGGACGACTTCGATTCGGAGAAGGAACGGCTCGAGTCACTGGGGTATGTTCTTCGCTCTGGAAAGCATCCGGTTATCCCCTCGCGCACGATGTACCTGGATGATCCAGAAGGCAACGAGGTCGAGCTGATCTGCCGCGCGTGAAGTCGCGGAGTCCCCCTGCTCGGTTGAGAAAGCTTGCCGTCGGCGATCCGCGCGTCTATCATAGCGATGGCGACGTGACGGTACGCATCCCCGGAGTTCGAACTCAGCACGCGAGCTGCGCGCCCTCGGATGGGCAGATCGCGTACCGTGCCGTCATAATGTCCGACTCCGCGTTTGAGAGGAGGAAGAAGTGACCACGGCCCAAACCCCAGCCCTCACCAAAGAGCGCTTCCTGGCTGCCACCACGTTCGACGAGTATGTCGAGCGGATGAAGGTGAACAAGGAGAAGATGCTACAGCATCTGGAAGAGGTCCAGATCCCGGCCGAGGACCTCGAGTGGTGGCGGTCGAGGGGCAAGCTAAACGTCTACGTGCTCACCTACGATGGCTGTGGCGACGCCCTCTATAACATTCCGGTATTCGCCAAGATCGCCAAGCAGTGTCCGAACATCGATCTGCGGGTGGTGCAGCGCGACGAGAACCTCGACATCATGGACCAGCACTTGAACCAGGGGATCTACCGGTCGGTGCCCTGCTTTATCTTCCTGGACGAGAACTACCAGGAGATCGCGAACCTGAAGGAACGAGCAGAGTCCATGACGCGGGTCTTCGAGCAGGAGCAGCTCGAGGTTCGCCGCCGACTGCGCGAGCAGTACAAAGAGCCGTGGCGCGCGGAGATGCTCCGCGAGTTCAAAGACGTGGTCGCTTCGAAGAAGAAGTATCCCTGAACGTGGGCGGACCGTTCGCTGACCGAGGACCGATTGGCTGACCGGACGCGCGTCGCTGACTGGCGGAGCAGCGGGATTCTCGCGGCGCGGACCTCGACTGGATTCGCGGGCTCGCGCCCGAGCGGGGACACGGGGGCTTGCAGGATACCAGCGCGTGCTCTCTCCCCGTGCCCCGCCTCTCGCTGGCCGCGCTTAGCCGGTTACCTGCCGAATACTTTCGCCGAGTACGTTGACGATACGATCGATCTGGTCGGTCGTGACGACGAGCGGTGGCGCCATCTCCAGGACATCCCCCCGATTTCGATAGAGCACGCCACGCTCTCGACCCGCGGCGAGCACCTTCGGACCGATCTTCTGCTCCGGGGGATACGATGCGCGGGTCGCCTTGTCGGCAACAAGCTCGACGGCGCACATCAGCCCGAGCCCGCGGACCTCGCCCACGGCCGGGAGACTCTCCAGGGTCTTCAGGCCCTCTAGCAGGCGCTTGCCCATCTCGGCAGCACGCTGCACGAGTCCTTCCCGTTCGATAATCTCGATATTCTTCAAGCCAACGGCGCAGGCAACGGCGTGCCCCGAATAGGTATACGCGTGCATCCACGCCTGATCCGGCGGAAGGGAGCGCAAGGCCTCGGCGATCGGCTTGCTGATCATAATTCCGCCGAGCGGGATGTACGCGCTGGTAACGCCCTTGGCAAAGGAGACGACGTCTGGCTGCACTCCCCAGTGCTCCAGCGCGAACATCTTTCCGGTGCGACCAAAGCCGGTGATCACCTCGTCGGCAATAAAGAGCACCTGGTGTCGGTCGCAGACCTCGCGAACGCGGGCGAAGTAGCCCGGGGGAGGCGGAATGACTCCTCCCGCACCCATGACTGGCTCGGCGATGAAGGCGGCTACGGTCTCGGGGCCTTCTCGGATGATGGTCTGTTCGAGATCCTCGGCCGTGTCAATCGGGCAGTTCCCCGGTGACCGGCCAAGCTCGCAACGGTAGCAATACGGCGGCGCGACCTGGAGGAAACCGGGCGCGCGTGGCTCGAACTGCGGCCAGTACGTCGACATCCCGGTCGCGCTCATCGCAGCGATCGTGACGCCGTGGTAAGCCCAGCGGCGCGAGATAATCTTGTACTTGCCTGGAAAGCCCCGAAGCTTCCAGTATGAACGGGCGAGCTTAAACGCCGACTCGTTCGACTCGGCGCCGCCGCTCGTGAAAAACACCGCCTGCATATTCGGGTAACCAATCTCGATGAGCTTCCGGGCCAGGCGGATGGCTGGAATATTCGCTTGCCCGCTATAGTTCGACGCGAAGGCGAGGGTGGACATTTGCTGGGCCGCCACCTCGGCGAGCTCACGCCGTCCGTGACCAACGTTGACGTTCCACAGCTGCGAGAGAGCGTCGATGTACTCGCGACCGTGAATGTCGCGAACCACTGCTCCCTGGCCACTGACCAGGACGATTGGTCCTGAGGCGGCGTGCCCGCTGGGATTATGGAGCGGGTGAATCACGTGGGCGTGATCCAGTGCGATGAGCTCTTCCGTGCTGACGTCGATCATTGTGCTCCTCTGGAGACCGGTCTAACTGAACGCGGGCATCGACCGGCACACTGCCATTGTAGCCATCTTCCATGCTCGCAGCAATCAGGAATTGCGGCGTCGCCGATGCCCGGGTATACTCAGACCGCGGATGGGCGAATGGACACGGCCGCCGGTCGGGCCGGCGCTGAAGAGGATGCCCAGCTGGTAGCGCACGGCGCGGACGTGGAGGGGATGAGAATGGCAATTCGCGTGGCTTGTCACGGAATCACCTGGGGCCGCGATCTGATGCAGACTGTCAAGGATCTTCAGACGCTCGGCTTTCGAGGCTTCGAAGCATTCGCATTCGTGGTGGACGACTATGGCTTCGAGCGACTGAGTGAATTCAAAGACCTGCTGGCGCAGCATAATTTGCAGCTCGTCGCGCTGTACGGCGGTGGCGCGATGCACGATCCAGCACTCCACGAAGAGCTCGTCGCCCGGAACGTCCGCCTCGCGCGATTCCTTGCCGCGAACAGTGCGAATCGCCTGGTACTCGGCCCGGGTCGCCGTCGCCCCAATGGCTCGACGCGCGACGATCTGCTCAACCAGGTCCACTGCATGAACGAGATTGGCCGTCGAACGCTCGAGTACGGCGTACAGGCGTGTGTTCACCCGCACGTCAATACCGCGATCCAGACGATCGACGAGATCGATTTCGTGATGGATCGTGTCGATCCGCGCTACGTCGCCATGGCCGCGGATACAGCGCACCTGCGCAAGGGGAATCCGACCGTGCCGACGGCGGAGGTCGACATGTTCCGCAAGTATGCCAGCCGCATCAAATATGTTCACCTCAAGGACTGGGATCCGAGCCTTCCGCCTGAAGCGATAGGCGAAGGCGGCACGGCGGTGATTCGTGATTTCGTCGAGCTCGGGCTCGGAGTTGTGAACCTGAAAGGCGCCATCGATGCCCTGCGCGATGCCAGCTACGACGGGTGGCTCACGATCGAGCTTGATTACACTCGCCGCACGCCCTTCGAGAGTGTGCGGATGAGTCGTGACTATCTGATTCAGAAGCTAGAGCTGTCGCTCTAGATACGTCATGGGAGCCCCGTCGGCGCAGGCTCGGGTCTTTCTGCGGAGCGCCGATCGCGTCGAGGGATGGCCGAAGTCCTGACCGAGATAGGCGGCGTCAACGAGGGCCCGGCAGATGCTACGAGAGGTGCTCTGGACTCGTGTCTGGAGAGGAGGATAGGACGGTGGAGCAGGTTGGTGTTGGAATCATCGGCGCGGGATTCGTCGCAGGACTGCACTGCGAGGCTCTGCAGCGCGTTCCGGAGGCGCGTCTCGTCGCGGTGGCGTCTCCGACGCCCGGTCACGCGGAAGAATTCGCGCGCCGCCACGGCATTCCCCACGCGTTCTCCGACTATCGGCAGATGCTCGATCGCTCGGATATCCAGCTTGTCACTCTTGCCTTACCCAATTACCTGCATTGCCAGGCGACGATCGATGCTGCCTCGGCCGGAAAGCACGTCGTCTGCGAGAAGCCGATGGCGATGAACCTGGCCGAATGCGACCGGATGATCGAGGCGTGCCGCGCGGCCGGTGTCAAGCTGATGTACGCCGAGGAGCTGTGCTTTGCTCCGAAGTATGTCCGCGCCAAGGAGCTGGTGGAGGAAGGAGCGCTCGGGCGGGTCTACCTCGTGAAGCAGTCCGAGTGCCATTACGGTCCCCATTCTGACTGGTTCTGGAATGTCGAGCGTTCGGGTGGCGGTGTCCTGATGGACATGGGCTGCCACTCGATCGAGTTTGCCCGCTGGGTGTTTGGTAAGCCCCGGCCGACGTCGGTCTATGCCCAGCTCGGAACCTACGTGCATCAGGAGCGCACGCGCGGAGAGGATCATAGCGTCTGTGTCGTCGAATACGAGGGCAATCGATTCGGTCTGGCCGAAAACAGCTGGGCACGCCCGGGCGGGGTCGACGACCGCGCGGAGATCTACGGCTCGGCCGGGCTGACGATTGCGGATCTGCTCCGCGGAAGCTCACTCGTGACCTTCAGTGAGCCAGGCTACGGGTACGCCGTCGAGAAGGCGCCGGACACGCACGGCTGGACGTTCACGATGTTCGAGGAGACCTGGAACTACGGCTTTCCACAGGAGATGTCCCACTTCGTCCGCTGCGTTCGCGATAATTTGACGCCAATGGAGACCGGGGAAGACGGACGGCAGGTGATGGAGATCATCTGCGCCGCGTACGAGTCCGCCAGGACGGGCCGGAAGGTTGCACTGCCTTTCCACGCCGACGTCCAGCGACCAATCGACCTCTGGCGGCCGGCGTAGGGGACCATCGCACGAGCGGCCATCCTGGCGCGCCCAGGGCAATCTTCTGAGCTGCTGCTGCCCCGAGACGCCGCGGGTAAGCAATTTGCACGGGGCCCAGTCAGCATGAGTGCCCGTAGATTACTCGAATCTAACTAATAGTTAATTTAGATTTAACTTTTTCCGGTTACGATGTAAGGAAGGAGAATGTACCGGTGGCTCGCTTCGTCGAGGCGAGAGGGATTGCATGTCTCTGGACCACGCGTCGGACCGCCCCTCCCATCCCCTTCCGCTCAGCGACGCATCACGCGCGGCTCTTCAGAGCACCCGAGACCAGAGCGCGCTCGGCGGAGCTGGTGATCGGGCAGATTCAGGCGACGGGATCTATCCCCTCGGGTGGGCCCATCTCTCTCCCGTTGCGCACCTTTTTCGCGACGTATTTCCCGACAACCCGCTAGCCCTCCTCGGGCACGACTTCGTTCAAGCTCTCCTCGGCTCCTTCCTCGCGACCCCGGGAGGGTATGGCCTGATCTACGTCCGAACGGGCGACGTGGCCGGCTTCGTCATCGGCTCCGAAGATAGCCAGCGGCACCGGCAAAACCTGTTACGCGGACACTGGCCCTCGTTGCTGTGCCAGCTCGTGTGGGCGCTGCTCCGGTATCCTTCCTGCGTCCGCCCGGTCGCGGGCTACCTTCGCTCCGTCATCCTCGATGCACTTCAGTGGAGCGGCCGAGGGAACGGGGCGAGCGAGTCGCTTCCGCCCGCCAGTCTGGTCTTTCTTGGAGTTGATCCGCGGTACCGGCGCGCGGGAATCGCGACCCTCCTCACCGAGGCGTTTCTTCGCGTCATGAGCGAGCGTGGAGTCGCGGGCGTCAAGCTGGTCGTGAGCGCGACCAATCGTGGAGCTCTCCGTTTTTACCTGCGCCGGGGGTGGCGCCACTCGGGCTCCTATCCGACTCCCACGGGCGGTGTCGCGTACCGCCTGACGTACGATCTGCGGTCCCGCGAAGCCGCCTCGTCGGAGCGCGAGGGGCAGCCAGAGCCTACGGATCTCGACTGATCCAGCATCGCGATCGCCACCCCTTCCTGGTACCGACGCGCCTCGCGCGCGATGAGTGGCGGGTTGAAGCATTCCGATCTCGGCGCGTATAATCGCGCGACTGCCACCGAATCCGAATCGGACGTGACGTGCTGTCACCCCAGCACGTCGGTAAGTTTCGCGGCGCCGGATCAGAGATTCCCGCGGAGCCGGCCGGCGGGTCGAGGTCGGAACGACCGTCAATCATCACCACGGATCGGCGAGCCTTCATATCGAGTCGGTGCGATCGGGATAGGTGCGATGCAGCGGTACCGTGTCGTGGCCTTCGAGACGCTGTTCGCTATCTGGGCGGACCAGGTCGTGGCTCGCGGGGGTGGTATCGCCTTCTTTCCCCTAGATGTGGTCAACTGGTCGTCCGTCGTGACCGAGATCGCGCGCACGCACTTTCACCATCACACGGTGAGGAGCGCGGAGATTGGCATCGCGACTCTCGACGAGGCACTGCTCGAGAAGTTCTGTCACCGCTTCAAGAACGCGTACTGGCAGGGCGGCGACGTGCCCTGACCGTCGTCTGGAGGGGTTCGCGCCTCGATCCTCGTGCTATGAGGATCCGGAATCCAGCCGCTCAATCAGCTCATCGGCCAGCCGTCGGTACGCAATCGCACCGCGCGAGGCAGGGTCGTAGGCCAGGATCGGCTTCCCGTAGCTCGGGGCTTCGGATAGCCGAACACTGCGGGGAATGATCGTCTCGAAGATCTGCCGAGGAAAGTGTTTGCGTACCTCGTCCACGACCTGCTGAGAGAGATTGGTCCGAGCGTCAAACATCGTCATGACGATGCCGGTGATGTCCAGCCGCTGGTTCAGGTTGTCGCGAACCAGACTGATCGTGTTGAGAAGCTGGCCCAGTGCCTCGAGGGCAAGGTATTCGCACTGGATCGGAATGAGGATGCCCGTGGCGGCGGTCAGTGCGTTGACGGTGAGAAGTCCCAGTGACGGCGAGCAATCGATCAGCGTGATATCGTAGCGGTCGACCACGCCGTCGAGCGTACGGCGGAGCCTCTGCTCTCGCGCTATGAGGCCGACGAGCTCGATCTCCGCACCGGCGAGGCGGATCGCGGATGGAATCAGGTCCAGCCCGGTCCACTCGGTCGGAATGACGACATCGCCGAGGCTGCGCTGACCGATCAGTGCCTCGTAGACCGATCGCTCCACTCTCCCCTTGTCGAAGCCCAGGCCGCTAGTCGCATTCGCCTGCGGATCCAGATCGACCAGGAGAGTGCGCTTACCGGCCGCTGCCAGAGCCGCGCCGAGATTGATGGCAGTGGTCGTCTTTCCGACGCCGCCTTTCTGATTCGCGATCGCTAGAACAATTCCCGAAGTCATTCGATGGAAACGGGCGACGGTCGGCTCGCCAGGCGTTCGGCTACCGCTTCCGGGGAAGGGATTCCTTCGGTCCCGAGCGCCTCGACGGCGAAGCTTGCGACGCAGTTGGCGTAGTGGGCAGCCGTGACCGGGTCGCCGTCATTGAGCAGGGCGATGAAGAAGGCGGCAGCGAAGACGTCTCCTGCGCCGGTCGCGTCCACCTCTTCGACGGGAAACGCGGGTACCTGCCAGGCGTGGCGTCGGTGGAACACGGTACAGCCCCGCGCGCCCTGGGTGACGACAAGGAGCTTCGCGACGTCGGCATAGCTGCGCAGGATATCCCAATCGCCCTCGACGTCCTCCTCACTCAGAACGATCGCGTCGCTGGCTCGAAGGATCTCCTCGGGCTCCACCCAGGTACTGCGACGAACGAACCCGTCGGCATCCCAGCGTCGGAGCCAGCCCTGAGGGGTAATCCCCAGGAGCTGGCATCGCTCGAACACGCGCACCATCTCGGGACCGAATTCCTCGGCCAGAGGGGCGAGATGAACGATTGCCGCCGATCTCCACGCCTCCGGTACGAGCGCCGGATCCAACGAGCTCGCGACCGCTCGAATCCACTGCTGCCGGTGCCCGTCGTGGTAGACGTTTTCGAAGGTTGTCGTCGCCCGCGCGGGTCGGACGTGAAATCGCATGCCGGGTAAGCTCTGGCTCAGGTTGATCTCTGGCCCAACACTCGTGACGGCGCCTACCGTCTGGCCAAGGGCCAGTGCCGTCAGACCGGCGTACGTCACCGTCCCACCGATCACAAAACCATCTCCGACGACGTCCCGTGTCACGTGCCCGACCAGGATGTAACGCGGGGCCGACGCGTCGCCTGTCGGCGCGGCACGACGATCGATCACCGCTTGGGGGAGATCACGACGTGCCGCTCGTCGCCCTCGCCGGTACTCGCGGTTGTCACGGCAGGATGATTCTGGAGCGCCAGGTGCACGATGCGTCGTTCGTTCGCGGGCATGGCTTCGAGCGCCATCGGCTGTCGTGTCTCCTGCACGCGGCTGGCGATGCGGGCAGCGAGATTGCGCAGCGTCACCTCTCGTCGGCTGCGGTATCCTTCGACGTCGACGAGGATCTTACCCCATTTCCCAACCTTCTTGGCGACGATAAGCGTCGTGAGGAATTGGATCGCTCCGAGCGTCTCGCCGCGCCGGCCGATGAGGATTCCGACGTCCTCCGGCTTTACGATATCCAGGGCCGCGACGAAGCCTTCCTGAGCGGCGGCAGAGGGGACCGGCCTGATCTCGACCTCCGCGCTGATCCGCATTCCGCCAAGAAGATTCTCCAGAACATCGCGGGCGACCTCGGCATACTGCTGGCCGGTCGGCGCGGGGGCACGTGAGACCGGGGG
>CADDYW010000140.1 GCA_902810745.1 Chloroflexota bacterium
CTCGCATCCCCCGATCGAGAGCTGGGACGCCTGCACCATCCTCCTGACCGGCCTGGTCGTGCGCGATCGCTACCCGACCGGGGAGGCCGTCTACCATGCGCACGTCAGCCCGCGAGCTTTCCCCACCGGCACGAGCTTCTACCAGCAGCAGCGCCGTCGCTTGGACGCCGAAGAATGCTCCATGGCCCTGGCCCGCTACTGGAAGGTGAACGACCTGCCGCCGCTGCGTCTGGGGGGCGCCCGAGCCCTGGTCCATTTCGCCCTAGTCGCCTATCTCTTGCTGAGCCTGTCGCGCTGGCAGGCGCAGGCTGACGCACCGATGGCCCGCTTGCCGCGGGCCATCGTTCCCGAGGTCGAGCTGGCGGTCTCCGCCGGGAATGCCTCTGTCCTCCTCACCGCGAGCGAGATCGTGGCGATCCTGCTTGATCACGCCAACGCCTGGCACCACAACCGCTCCCGCATCCTCGCTGCCCTGCGCCTCAGCGAGCGCCGCCTCGACACGAGCTAAAATCGATGCTCCTGGACGGTCCGGACCACATTTGGTGTCCGCCGAAACCGTATGCTATAATTGGGTCGGTTGATCGCGGTCATTATCGTCGGTCACCTGGTTCTCCACACCGGTTGGTCTGCCGTCAGGAGGGGAAGGTATGGAGGAGCGCTACTACCACAACTCGGGGGACGATGATCTCTCGGAAGTAGCCGGGCGTCGATTCCGACGAGGCCGCCGACATACCCCGCCAGGGGAGCTTCCTCCACGTCTCCGCTGTCGCCACCGCCATCGGTCCTGTGACCGTCACCCGGTGCAGATCGGCGAGGTCGTGGCCGACCTAACTCCGCGCCAGGCCGTCGTCTGGCTTCTCAATCTGGACACCATGGTCGCGCTCTACGAGTCGACCACGGGTCATGCGCTCGATGATCCCGCGCGGACGCAGCTGATCCACGCGCTGCGCCAGATCGTTCTCGACCACCGCTAGAGCCCCGAGACGTCGTCACGTCTCCTTGGCAGAGGCCGGGTTTTACGCCGCTAGCCGCTCTTTGACGAACTGTCGCGCGAGCGCTTCTGCCTGCTCTTTGTCGTTCGGCGCCAGCTTGCCTTCCAGGACCAGGTCCAGCAGATAATCTTTGACGACCTTGATCCACGGACCAGGTCCACGGCCAAAGATCGCCATGAGCTCATTGCCATCCAGCGGACTGCGAATCTCTTCGATTCGGGCTTCTTCCTCGAGCCGTTGAATACGCTCGCGCAGCCTCTTGACGCGCGTGGCCGCGGCTTCGACCTTCGCCGCGCGATAGCTGGTCACGTCCGCCGTGGAAAGCAGCAGGAGTAGCTCCAGGTCCGGGCCCGCGTCGCGCATCAGGCGGCGAACAGCGCCGTCGGTCCACTCTGCCTCGTACTGATTTGCGCGCATGTGCATGCCGGTCAGACGACTGACCCGCGACGTCAGGTGCGAATCGGCGCGCAGGCGGGTGAGGATCTCCGTGCTCAGCCGTTCACCGACGAGCTCGTGACCGGGGAAATGAATCTCGCCGTCCGTCTGGACGATCGTCCGCGGCTTGCCGATGTCGTGGAGCAGCGCGGCCCAGCGGAGCACCAGATCCGGTGGGGTCCGCTCGACAACCCGGAGCGTATGCTCGAAGACATCCTTCGAGCGCTTGCCCTGCGTCGTGCGACGCAGATCGACCACCTCCGGGAGAAAGACCTCGAGTAATCCGAGGTCAGCCAGCAGACGGAGACCACGCGCCGCGTGTGGAGCGATGAGCAGACGGCTCATCTCGTCGAAGATGCGCTCCTTGCTTACCTGGGCTAGCAAGCCAGCGCAGCGCCTCAGGGCGCCACGGGTCTCCGCTTCCAGATCGAAGCCGAGCTGGGCGACGAAGCGCACGGCGCGCAACAGCCGCAACGGATCCTCGGAGAATCGTTCCACGGGGTTGCCGACCGCTCGAATCAGGCGCACCTTCAGGTCGGCCTGCCCCCCGAACGGATCGATGAGCTCGCCAGTCGTCAGATCGCGCGCCATGGCGTTGATCGTAAAATCGCGGCGTGCCAGGTCCTCTTCCAGGGACTTGCCATAGCGTACCTCCGGCTTGCGCGATCCGGGCTGATAACGCTCGGTGCGAAACGTCGTGATCTCGACGACGACGTCGTCGAAGGTCGCGCCAATCGTCCCAAACTTCTCGCCGATCGCATAGCTCGCGGTCGGCCGAGCCGCCTCCAGGATACTGCGCGTGACCTCGGGCGGCGCATCCGTGGCAAAGTCCAGATCGTGCGTCGGCTGCCCCAGGATCAGGTCGCGGACTGATCCTCCAACAAGATAGAGGTGATAGCCTCGCTGACGAAAGAGGTCGGTCAGCTTCCGCGCGAGCGATTCGTTGTGTTCGATTAATGCATTCGCTGATTCCATCGACGACCACTGCCAGGTAGATCATAAGGTCACCGGCTCGGCCGGTGGGCCACCAGGGTCACGGATCGTAGCCAGTCCCCTGGAGCCACGCGTTAGTTTTATCTTAACAGATGACGCGAGATCGCGGGTCGTCGGCCGGTGGCCCCCGGCACGGGGATTGAGCCGCTGTCCGGCAATGACAACCTATCCATGGGAGGAGTGAGCCACATGCTTGATCGACAACGGGTTTCTGAGCTCCTGACGAGCCTCGACTGGTCACACGGATTCAACAAGGAGGGGCTGCTTCGCGCACTCCTGGACCGGAACATCGCGCTTCCGAACGAGTTTCTGAGTGCGATCCAGCCAACCGACATGTTCTACTCCCCGGAGCAGCTTCTCCAGAGTGTACCCGACGTCGTCTGGACCATCCACGGCGAGCGAGAGCGACGCGCGCGCGGTCAGATCGAGATCCCCGAGGCGGCCGAACGCACCCGGACGGCATAGGGTCACGTCTGGGTCTGACGCTGGTCGGACGGCAAGCGACGGGCCATCGTGGTAAAATCTGGCGTACTGCCAAACAGGAGCGTGCAGAGCGATGGACCCGAAGCTTCTCTCCGCCATTCAGCGTCAGAACGAACAGGCGATCTCCGACCTCAAGCGCTTCGTCGCTCAGCCCAGTATCTCCGCTCAGGGCGTCGGCATGACCGAGGCAGCCCAGCTCACCGCGGATCTGCTCGCCAGCGCCGGGTTCGAGGTGCAGATTCTGCCCACGGAGGGACCATACCCGGTCGTCATCGGCACCCAGAGAGGTGCGACAGACCGGACGCTGCTTTTTTACGATCATTACGACGTCCAGCCTCCAGACCCTGTGGATCTCTGGGAAACGCCACCATTCCAGCCGACCATTCGAGAGGGAAAGCTGTTTGGACGTGGCGTGTCCGACAACAAGGCAAACATCATCAGCCGCCTGGCGGCCGTGCGGGCACTGCGCGACGCGTACGGGACGCTCCCGATCTCGGTCAAGTTCATCATCGAGGGAGAAGAAGAGGTTGGAAGTCCGCATCTCCCGTCCTTCGTCGAGTGCCATCGTGACCTTCTGGCCGCGGATGCCTGCATCTGGGAAAGCGGAGCGGTGGACTGGGACGGTGCTCCCCAGGTAGTGCTTGGGCTTAAAGGAATTCTTTACGTGACGCTGCGGGTCAGCTCGATGGCCCGCGACGCCCATTCCTCGACGGGCACCCACCTTCCAAACGCCGCCTGGCGGCTTATCTGGGCAATCGCCTCGATGAAAGGTCCGGATGAGCGCATCCAGATCGACGGCTTCTATGACGCCGTCCGCCAGCCGACGGCGGCGGAGATCGCTGCGGCCGATCGTATGCCGTACGACGAGGTACGCACACGCCAGAGCTACCGCATCGAGCGATTCCTCCTGGGACTGGAGGGTGCGGAGCTTCGACGTCGAATCCTGTTTGAGCCGGTTCTCAACGTGTGCGGGCTTTCGGCGGGCTACCAGGGCCCTGGCTCGAAGACGGTCATTCCTGCCGAGGCGACAGCCAAGCTCGATTTCCGTCTGGTTCCCGATCAGCGTCCAGACGACATCCTGAAGAAGCTCCGCGCCCACCTGGATCAGCACGGCTTTGGCGATATTCAGATCGAGGCAGAGAATCACGGAGAGAATCCGGCGCGCACGCCCCTCGATCACCCGTTCGCACGTCTCGTCGCCGACGCTGCGCTCGAGGTCTATGGGAGGACCGCTGCGATCGTGCCCACCATGGCCGGATCTGGTCCGATGTTCAGTTTCACCGATACGCTCGGGCTTCCGGTGGCCAGCGCCGGGGCGGGATACCCGGACTCCCGAGCACACGCGCCGAACGAAAACATCCGCCTGGCCGATTTTGAGAATGCCGTCAAGCACGTCGCGGTCATCATCCAGAAAATGGCAAGCGACACGTGGTAACTGTCGCCGCGCTGATCGGCCTGGCGCTGGCTTTCGGGTTCCTGAACGGCTACAACGGTAGTGGGAGCCTCGTCGCGACGCTGATCTCGACTGGAGCCGTGGGAGCGCGGCGAGCTCTTCTGCTGGCCGCGGCCGCGAGCTTCGTCGGCCTCTTTGTCTTCGGGCTCGCCGTTGCGTTCGTCGTGGGCACTGGGATCGTGGACCCATCTGGCATCACGTTGGCCAGCATGGCCGCGGCCCTGGCCTCGGCGCTGGCCTGGAATGCCCTGGCGTCCTTGCTCGGATTACCGTCGAGCTCTTCGCACGCGCTCATCGGAGGTTTGATTGGCGGAGGAATCGCGGCAGGGGGCCTGGGAGTCGTTCAGCTCACAGGCCTTGGCATCCTCGCGCTCGCACTGCTGGTCGCGCCGCTCGTGGCGGTCCTCCTTGCCTGGATGGCGATGCGCTTGACGCTGTGGCTCGCGCGTGGAGCCTCGCCGCGCATCAACGAGTTCTTCCGCCAGAGCCAGCTGGTGACCTCGTTGCTCCTGGCGCTGAGCTTCGGAACCAGCAACGGGCAGAAGATCGTGGGCATCATCGCCCTTGTACTTTTCCGCGCGGGCGTTACTCACGAGTTTGCCATTCCTGACTGGGTTGTACTGAGTGCAGCAGCTTCGATCTCGCTGGGAATCAGCACCGGCGGGTGGCGCGTGATTCGGACCCTCGGAGCGAGAATCTTTCGGCTCCGTCCAGTGCACGGGTTCGTCGCACAGAGCACCGCCGCGATCACCGTCCTTGGCGCCACGATCCTGGGTGGTCCCGTGAGCTTGAACCAGATTGCGAGCGCGGCAATTATCGGCGCGGGCGTGGCCGAGCGCATGTCGAAAGTGCGGTGGGAGGTCGCACAAAGCATCGCCGTCGCCTGGCTCGTCACCCTGCCCGCGACGGTCCTGGTCGCGATCATTCTCTATCCAGTAGCATTGCTCTTTACAGGTTAATCGTTCATGTTCAGATCTCTCTTCAATCGAAAGCAGCCAGACTTCCTGAAAATGCTCCTCGCCCAGGCTGAGAAGACCCGCGAGGGACTCCAGGCGTTCGAGACCTATGCCAAGACGAGCGACGAGGCGGAGGCTCAGCGAGTGATCCAGTGTGAGCGCGAGGAGGATGAGCTTCGTCGTGTTCTCATCGACGACCTGAACCGTACCTTCGTGACGCCGTTCGATCGCGAGGATATCTTCGCACTCAGCCGGGCCGTCGACGACATGCTGGATTACGCGTACACGACGATCGACGAAATGCAGATTCTTGGCGTCAAGCCCAACGAGTATGTCGCCCGTCTTGCAGCAACCCTGCGCGAGGCAGCCGAGGAGATCTACCTCGCGATCCTCCACCTGCGTGATCATCCGAACGTCGCCAACGATCACGCGGTCCGAGCGAAGACGCTGGAAAACGTCGCCGAGAGCATCTATCGGGAGGCGTTACTGCATCTGTTCGATCGGGTTCAAGCGCTCGACGACGTCGTCAACGTGCTCAAGATGCGCGAAGTATACCGTCACCTCAGCAACGCGGCCGACCGTGGTGACGCCGCGGCGAATATTATCGGCGACATCGTCGTCAAAATGAGCTAGCAGAGAATCAGGGCGATGGACCCGCGACACGGAGCTCGTTGACGACCCGGTTCACGCCCTGGACCTGCGCGGCAACCTCCTCCGCTCGAGCCTTGAGGTCGGAGGTCGGAACGACGCCACGCAGGTACACGACTCGATCGATCGAGACCACATCGCAGAGATCCTCCGGAAGATCGGGATCGAGGTAAAACGCGGTCTTGACTGCCTCGATGACCTCCTGATCCGTCTCCGGAAATACCGGAATGCCCCCGCCAGACGATGAGTCGCCCGCGCCAACTCCGCCCTCCGGCGGCTGCTGAAACTGCGACATGGGCATCTCTCCAACCACGAGCCGAGGACGGCCCGCAGAATGTGTGCCGACGCCTGCTCGCCCTGCCGACGGAACAATTCTTGCCGTTCTCGTGCAGGGAGGCTGCCATGAGTGATCCACCCAATCGACCTTCCCAGCAGCCTGCCGACGTCACGACGATGATACACCAGATCAAGGCCGCTCTGTCTGCCGATTCCCGTTTCGACTTCAACAAGCTCGCCGTGCGCATCATCCCGCGCGATGGACGCATCGGTCTGATCGGCTGGGTTACGCTCCTGCCCGAGAAGATTCGGATCGAGCAGGTCGCGGCCGGTATCGCAGGCGAGGAGAACGTCGCGAGCTGTCTGGTCGTCGGCCCGCCCGATCAGCGTCCCGATACCGAGATCGCGCACGCCGTGCGTGATCTCCTCGATCAGGACCGGTCCTTCGATGCAACGTCCATCCAGGTGCGAGTATCTCACGGGGTCGTGAAGCTAACTGGAACCATCGACACGACCCTGCATCGCCGTTTCGCCGGTGCCCTCTGCTGGTGGATTCCCGGGGTCCGCGATGTCGTCAACGACCTCGACGTCATCTACCCCGAGCCTGAGAATGACGAGCGCCTCGCCGAGACGATCCAGGCGGTGATGGAGAAGGATCCATTCGTCGATCGAACCGAAATTCTCGTCCTCTCGCATGGTGGCGTGGTGACCCTCGCCGGTACCGTTGGGGGCGAGGACGCACGGGAAGCCGCCGAAAGTGATGCCTGGGCCGTCGAGGGCGTGCGGGATGTTATCAATCAGATCGAGATCGCCCCGGGAGGCGCGGCGACCGGCCGGATCAATGGATTTGGCGGCTGAAGAAGAGAACACCTGATGCGAATCGCACTAGTCAGTCCGACGTGGGAACGCGTCCCGCCACCAGCCTACGGAGGGATCGAAGCCGTAGTAAGCCTACTGGCCGAGGGTCTCGTGAGCCGCGGACACGAGGTAACGCTCTACGCCACCAGCGACTCGATCACGGGAGCCCGCCTGCGCTCCATCTGCCCCTGGCCCTTACGTGCCGCGAACGTCGCACAACCCCTCCCGTACCAGCTTGCACACGTAGCCATGGTCATCGAGGAGGCAGATCAGTACGACATTATCCATAACCACTGCGGCGAGCTCCTGATGGCGTTCAGCAACCTGACCACCGTCCCGATCCTGACGACCATTCACGGCCCCATGGTCCCGGACTGCCAGATCGTCTGGGATCGCTATCGTGGATACTACAACACGATCAGCCGAGCTTCCAAGAACGGGTTTCCCGATCGGGGATACGAAGGGGTTGTCTACAATGGCATCGACGTCGACAGCTTCCCCTTCTGCGAGGCGAAGGATGACTACCTGCTGTTTCTCGGGCGCATCAGCCCCGAGAAGGGAACCCACCTCGCGATCCAGGCGGCGCGTGCGCTCGGACGGCGCATCGTCGTCGCGGGCAAGGTTGACCGCGCCGATCAGGAGTACTACGCCACGGAGGTCGCTCCGTTACTGGATGACCCGCGCATCACGTTCTTCGGCGAAGCAGATGCCGTTCAGAAACGTGAGCTCTTCGCGCACGCCCGCTGTCTGCTCCACCCGGTCACCTGGCCGGAGCCATTCGGCCTGGTGATGGCCGAAGCGATGGCCTGTGGAACGCCGGTCATCGCCTTCCGCCAGGGATCCACGCCCGAGGTCGTGCTGCACGAGGAGACCGGCTACGTCGTCGATACGCTCGAAGAGATGCTCGCCGCTGTCGAACGAGCACACGAGATCGATCCCTATCGCTGCCGCGCGCACGTCGCGCACACGTTCTCCGCCGAGCAGATGGTGAATGGGTACGAGCAGCTGTACGAGCGAATCTGCGCGAGATAAGAACAGCCAGTGCGGCCCACGTGGCGACGGACAGGTCCTGCCTGCACACGGACATCCCGGGGCCTGCCCACCGCCCGATTGGTGGCCCACGGATGGTGGAAACGCGTGCTGGCGAGGGACAGTGCCGTTTCCGCCGCTAGCGCTCTTCTCGCGCGGTCGCTCCCCACCGCGATGAGTCCTGTGCCTGCGACGCGCGTCTCGCCGGATCCCTGCCACGGACGTGATAAGATACCGCGACAGAAAGTTCCGATCGCAAGGATCCGTCAATGGGTTCGACGAAGCCGTGGCAGGCATCCGGGGCAGTCCTGTTTGCCGTTCTCTTTGGCATCAACGTCCTGAACTATACCGACCGCTACGTGCTCCCGGCCGTCGTCAGCCAGGTCAAGACTGACTTCGCCCTTAGCGATACCGAGGTCGGATTCCTTGGCACCGCCTTTCTACTCGTGTACGCGGTCAGCGCGGTGCCTGCTGGTATCATCGCGGACCGATTTCGGCGGACGTCTCTCATCGGCTACGGCGTAGCGGTGTGGAGCGTCGCGACGCTGATCACTGGCTTCACGCACTCGTTCGGCCAGCTGTTCGGCGCGCGAGCCCTTCTTGGGATCGGAGAGGCAGCCTATTTTCCCCCATCCACGACTCTCCTCGCCGACACGTTTCCCCTGGAGCGTCGAGCGCGTCTGATGTCTTGGTGGGGGCTGGCCACGCCGCTGGGTGTGTTCCTCGGCTTCGCCGTGGGTGGGCTGATGGGGCAGGCATTTGGTTGGCGGGCAGCGTTCTCGTTCGTGGCGGTCCCCGGCCTCGTTCTCGCCATCGTCGTCAGTCGCCTCCAGGACCCTCCTCGGGGCGCGAGCGAGCGTCTGCTGGCCGGTGCGGGAGCCGAGGCCTGGACGACGACGGTACGCAAGATCCTCGCGGCGCGGTCGCTCAGCTTCTCGATCCTCTCGCAGGCACTGGCCTTTTTCGTCCTCGGGGGAGTCAGCTTCTGGATTCCGTACTACTTGAACCTGCAGTTCGGCCTGTCAGTCGGATCGTCGGGCATACTTTCCGGCGCGCTCTTCGTCGTCGGCGGCGGAATCGGAACGCTGCTGGGCGGCCATCTCGCCGACTTCCTGCGGGAACGTGGCGTCTCCAGTGCCCGTCTGCTCGTGCCGGCACTCGGCTTCGTCGTATCCGCACCGGTCATCCTGGCCGCGGTGGTGACCACGTCGGTCACTGTCTTCCTCGTCCTCTTCTTCCTGGCCGGGGGACTCCTCCAGATGTACAGCGGTCCGATGACGGCGCTGTCACAGGACGTCGTCGTTCCCGGCCGCCGCGCGCGTGCCGTCGCCCTCTCGCTGCTGATCGCCCACGTCCTCGGAGACGCTTTCTCTCCGGCCGCGATTGGTATCCTCTCGGATGCGCTTGGTAGCCTCCAGACCTCCCTCCTTCTCGCTCCTGTTGCCATCGTCGTGGCCGCGGCATTCGCGTTCGTTGGCTGTCGCTGGGTAGCCACCGATCGCCGCGTTGTTCTGATCGAAGCGGGGCAGGAGGGCGCGGCTCGCGTCTTCGACTAGCAGACTGGCCCATCGCGGGGTGGGCCACGCCACCATCGCCGGCACTCTGTCGCGCGTGATCGCGCCCTCGCCTCGACGTGTACCCACGCCACAAAGGATCTGATGCGTTCAGCTTTGTTTCTTGCAGAGTGAATCATATCTCGTACTTGACAACGCTGCGCGGAGCGATATAGTACCCTCCGTACAGTTTTATCGACGCCGTCGTTTCATGGCTCAGCTCGTAGATCGTGTGCCGTCCCGTGGTCGGCCCTGGAACGCCACCTCACGATTCTCCGTTCGCGAGGCGCCGAGACAGGGAGACCAGCCCTTCGAACGCACCCTGCACAGACGACACGTTTGAAATTGAGTGTTTATCGGAGGTTTCGGTGGCGATTTCACGGCTAACCCGCAGGCACTTTCTCAACGTCAGCGCACTCGCGATCGCACCTTTGCTCGCCGCGTGCGCGGGCGGCGCCGCTCAGCCGACGGCCGCGCCCGCTCAAAGCAATGCGCCAGCAGCGCCAACCCAGGCGTCAGCGGCGCCGACCCAGGCACCGGCCCCGAC
>CADDYW010000141.1 GCA_902810745.1 Chloroflexota bacterium
GTCGCGGATCCGGCCGCCCCGAGCGTTGAGGTCGCCGCTGGCGCCCCGCAGGCTGCCAGCGCGCTCCCCGCCACCAGTACCGTGGTCGCGGTCAGAAAGTGGCGGCGTGTGAACCGCGTCTCTTTGCCTTGCATCGTCTCACCTCTCGCCTCTACAATGTAGAATCGAAATGGAACCGAGCCACCGGGCCACGCCGGGCTTGACGCTCGGGCACCGCTATGCTATCCATCTGATCTGCCTCGTCGACGGCAGTGAGGTCAGAGAGAGGCCATCTCGAGGCCATGAGCAAGATACTCTCGAGCCAGCGACCCATCGACGCTCTGGTCGTTGATGCGCTGAATCATCTCTACGACTATCCCTACCTACAGACCCATCCCCTCGGGGCCCTGCTGGCGCTCACCCCAACCGACGGGCCGCGGGGGCGCGCCCTGCAGCGTCGCCTGCTCGAGGCGATCGATCTGCTCAAGCCGAACGCCGACCACGCCAGCGCCGCCCACGCCTGGCGGACGTACCAGTACCTCTTCCTGCGCTACGTCCAGGCGCTCCCCCTGCGCGACGTGACTGACCAGCTCGGGATCAGCGCGCGCCAGTCCCGGCGCACCTTCCGGGAGGCGATCGACGCGCTGACCGCGCTGCTCCGCGAGCTCTGGCTCGGCGAGCCGGTCGCCACCGATGATACCCGGACCCCGGGAGCCGACAGCTTTCCGGCTGCGATCCCGGCCACCGCCCCCGCGGAGCAGCGCGGCCACCCGCTGGCGGATGAGGCCAGCGGTCTCGACCAGGAGCAACCGATCTTCCCTGCCGAGGACGAGGGGCCCGGGATCGACCCCGGTGAGGTGATCGACGGGCTGCGGTCCATCCTCGACGAGCTCGCGCGCCAGCACGGCTGTTCGCTCGCGGTGCGGATCGCCCCGCATTCTGGCCGGGTCGCGGTGGACCGGAGCATTCTGCGCCAGCTTCTCATCATTGGCTGCGCGCTCCTCTGCCAGCTCGGTCCGGGTCAGCTTGACCTCGACCTTGCGCCGGCCGGGCCGGCGATGCCATCCCGCGAGCCGACCCGGCCGCGTGGCGATCTCACTGCGGCCAACGGCAACGCGACGGGTACTGGCGCGCCCGACGACCGGGGCACGCGCCGGCTGACCATGACCTTCCACGCCGAGGGATCGGACGACGAGATCGCGCCGCGGCTCGCCGCGGCCGAGGTGCAGGGGCGGCTGGCCTTGAGTCGCCGCCTGGTGGCCGCGGCCGGCGGGCAGCTCGACTTCGTGCCATTCCGACACGGCCGGTGCATCCTCCGGATCGATCTGCCGGTCGGCCGGCGTCCCCTCGTCCTGATCATCGAAGACAACCCAGAGCTGCTTGCGCTCTACCGTCGGTATCTCACCACGGCCGGCTTCGCTGTGGCCGTGGCAGCAACCGGAGCGGCGGGTGTGCAGATGGCCCGGACCTGCCAGCCCGCCGCGATCGTCCTCGATGTGATCATGGCCGGGCAGGATGGCTGGGAGACGCTTCAGCAGCTGAAGAATCACGCGGCGACCCAGGCGATTCCGGTGCTGGTCTGTTCGGTCGTTCGGGAGGCGGAGCTGGCGCGCTTCCTCGGCGCGGCCGATCTGCTGCCAAAGCCGGTGAGTCGATCCGAGCTTCTCGCGGGGCTGGCGCGCTGTGGTCTGACGGCGTCTGCCGGAGCGCATCGAAGCAGCCCTTCACGCAGCTGATCGTCTCGCTGAGCGACAGCAGGCCGGGCCGTCCGATCTGGACCAGCGACACCCCGGGGGCGTCGGCTCCTGGCGGACCCGCGCTGATCACCACAACGGGCACCGCCCGGAGCCGGTTGCTTTCGCGCATGGCGCGGAGCACGGCGTAGCCGTCGACCTCGGGCATGAGAAGATCCAGAATGATCAGGTCGGGCTGCCGCTCGGCCAGGAGGGCCAGCGCTTCACGACCGCTGGTCGCCTGCCAGACCCGATAGCGCCGACCGAGGCTTTGAATCATCCGCGCGAGCAGGCGGACCATATCCGCGTTATCGTCAATGACGAGGATCTGGTGCAGGCCGGATCCGAAGTGCCGCAGCACCTCTTTGACCTGCTCGCGTCGAATCGGCTTCGTGAGATAGGCGTCGACACGAAGCTCCTCGCTGGCCACGGGCGGCTCGACCACCGTGCAGGCCACCACTGGCCCGTCGATTCCGCTCTCCGCCGCCTGCTGGAGGAGCGCCGTGAGGTCCGCCCTGGCCGTGGTCGCGACGATGAGACCACTGATTCCGCGCTCGTCCCCGAGCCGCGCCGCGTCACGGATCTCGCGAACCGGCACCACGCGGTACCCGTCGAGATAGCGCTGGAAGGAGCGGGCGACCGTCTCCGGGCCGGCGATGATGGCAAGCGTTGGGAGCGAGGCGCGATCGTCCCCGGCGGGGTGGTAGGGTCGACGCACCTCGCCACTCAGTACCCCGGCGATCACGCGGTCGGCGAGGGGAAGGGTGAAGAAGAACGTCGAGCCCACGCCGACGGTCGATTCGACCCACATCGTGCCCCCGTGGAGCTCCACGATGCGCTTGCTGATCGTCAGCCCGAGCCCGTTGCCTCCCACCCGCCGCTGGAGGGCGCCTCCCGTCTGGTAAAACTCCTCGAAGACGTGCGGGAGATCCTCCGGGCCGATTCCGACGCCGGTATCGGCCACGGCAATCAGAACGTCGTGCCCCTCGACCGACCCACGGATGGTCACACCCCCCTGGTCGGTGAAGCGCGCCGCGTTGTTGAGCAGGTTGATCAGGATCTGCCGGATCCGCGTGCGGTCGGCAAAGACCGCCGGCAGATCGGCCGGTACCTCCACCGTCAGGCTCAACCCCAGCCCGTCGAAGCGGGGTCTGACGGCTTTGACCGCCTCGTCGACGATCTCGGCCAGGCGGCAGCGATCCCGGCTCAGGCCAAGATGGCCCGCTTCGATCTGGCTCAGGTCGAGCACGTCGTCGACCAGGCCGGCGAGGTGCTGGGCGTTGCGATGGATCGCGTCTAGGTCCACCTGATAGGCTCGTGGAATCGGGGCACCGCCGTAGCTCTGGGGCAGATCCAGCATCATCTCGCTCAGCCCGATGATCAGATTCAGCGGCGTCCGCAGCTCGTGGCTCAGGCTGGCCGCGAACTGCGCTTTCAGTCGCCGCGCCTCCTCGGCAACCCGGCGGGCGCGCGCGAGCTCGTCATTCAACTGCTCCAGATTTCGGTACGCGATGTCGAGCGTCTTGAGTAGCTGGCCGAGCTCGGCCCGGTGGCGGCGGGCTTCATCTCGGCTCCGGACTGCCGCGTAGTAGCTGCTCCAGGACCAGCGAAGCGCGGTCTCCGCCGGGCGGGCATTGAGCCAGAAGAGGCCCGCGCCGACCCAGGCCAGGAGAACGCCGGCCAGGGCATCGGCCGTGCTCAGCCACGATCTGGCGCCGCTGCCGATCAGCGCCACCGAGAGCAGCCCGGCGGCGGCGAAGGCGAGCCGGGGGCCAAAGAGCGCGCTTGTCGCTCCCACCACGATCAGGGTGAGCGCGGCCGGCAGCAGGCCGGGCGCAAGCCAGAGCACAGCGAGCCACGCCAGACCCAGCAGGCCGATCAGGACGAACCCGGCCACGGTTGGACTAATGCGGCGGAACGGGAGGATCGCCAGCACGAGAAGGGCGATCAGCAGGCCCCCCATCCAGACGGGGAGGGGCAGCCAGAAGGCCAGGGCGAAGGTCGTCAGCGCCAGCGCGCCAACGTATGCCATCCCGATCAGGAACGGCACGCTCTCGAGGCGCAGTTCGGACAGATCCGACAGGTCATAGCGGCCCTCCGCGTCGGAGGTCATCACAGCAGACATCGACAGCTCCTCCCTGACCGACAGAACCCGGATGCGGTACGACCCACGATCCCCGGTCCGGCCTGACCACGAACGGCGATTGGCCCGGACACGATCGCGGCGGCGCAGGTGCACCGGGCCTGCCACCGGTCGCGTCGCGCCGCCTTTCTCCATCTCCAGCAGATCCCCGGATGTCCTCGACATGGCCTGTACGTGGCCTCGGCGACCTTGCGTCGGGAGGGGCCCTGTCCTTCGCTATGATCCGAGCAGGCCGGGACACGGGGGCACCGTGAGAGCAGCGACCCCGGTTGCTCGGTCAGGTGATTCATCCGGTGATGGGAGCGGTCGCGCGCGGAGCACCCGCTCTCAACCGCCGCGGAGGTGGCGAGCGATGTCGCACCCACGACCACATGCGGACGTTGTCGCGCTCATCCTGCTCTTCTTCGTCCTGGGAGGATTGTACAGTATTGCCAACCCGATCTTCGAGGCGCCGGATGAGACCTTCCACTTTGCGTACGTCAGGTACCTGGTTGACCGGCGTCGGCTGCCTCCAGTCGCCCCGAACGATGATCTCTGGGCCCGACTGCTCGCCCAGGAGAGCACCCAGCCTCCGCTGTACTACCTGCTGGGGGCTCTCGCCACCTTCTGGATCGATACCGGGGATCCGTCCCACCTGTACACCCTCAATCCTTACGCCTGGATTGGACGAGCCGATGCGCCGGACAATCGGAACCGGGTCGTCCACTCGTCGGCCGAGTCCTTCCCCTACCGGGGCGTTGCCCTGGCCGTCCACCTCGTTCGCCTGCTCTCCCTGGCGATGGGAGCGGTGACCGTGGGCCTGACCTACCTACTCGGGCGCGAGCTCGACCCTCGGAGCGCCTGGCTCGCTCGGGGCGCCGGGCTGATCAACGCGTTGATCCCCCAGTTCCTGTTTATCAGCGGTGCCGTCAACAACGACAACCTGGTTACGCTCCTGTCGTCGCTCGCTCTGCTCCTCACCGTGCGACTGGTTCACCGGCCGTCATCGTCCCTGCGCGGCGACCTGCTTCTCGGAGCAACGGTGGGGTTGGCCAGCCTGGCCAAGCTCTCCGGGCTGCTGCTGCTGCCACTGGTCGTCGGCGCCGTTCTCTGGTGGGGCATCCGGCACCGATCTCGGGGACGAGCTATCGCCCGGGCCGGATTGATCGTGGGTATTGCCGTCCTGATCGGTGGCTGGTGGTACGGCCGGAACTGGCTGCTCACCGGCGACCCAACGCTTGTCCGTCGACATCTGGCGATCACCGGCGGGCGCTCACTCCCGCTGACCGCGCTACAGGTTCTGCTCCGAGAAGGCGAGGGACTGCGCTGGTCGTTCTGGGGCGTCTTCGGCTGGTTCAACGTCATCGCCGACCGGTGGGTCTATGCCCTCTACGATCTGCTCGGCCTGCTGGCCCTGGTTGGTTTGCTTCTCCTCACGCTCCGGCACATCCGGGGACAAAGCGCGCCTTCGCGTGTGCTGGCGAAGGCGAGCTACGCGGATAATTCCCCGCCTCGAGAAGGTCCGCCCCGGGCAGCAGTGGTGATCCTCGCCCTGTGGGTTGTCCTCTTTCTGGCGGCGCTGCTTGAATGGAGCACGGTGGCCCTGGGCTCGCAGGGGCGTCTGCTGTTTCCGGCGATCGCGCCAATCTGCCTTGCCCTTGCCCGGGGCTGGCAGGGCCTCTGGCCCGGGCGCGTCTCCCCGGCCTGGTTATCCTCGTTCGGGACGCCGCTTCTCGTGATCGCGCTGATGCTACCGATCCGGACTATCATTCCGGCCTATCGGGGACCGGTGGTCACCCCCGGTCGCGTTGCCGAGGCGGACGCTGACACGGCCGGGAGAGAGATTCGTTTTGGCCAGCAGATCGCCCTGGTGCGCTGGCAGCTTTCCCCGGACCGGGCCGTGGCCGGGCGTCCTCTTCACCTCGGGTTGACCTGGCGTATCCTCGAAACCGCTGGGCGCAATGGGAGCATCTTCATTCACGTCTACGACTCGCGGGGAGACCGAATCGCGCAGAAGGATACCTATCCCGGGGGCGGCGCCCTGGTGACGAGTACGCTCGCCCCCGGCGATCAATGGGAGGATCACTACACCCTGTGGATTCCCCCGGATGCCCATCCCGGCGTCGGCCACGTCGACGTCGGGATCTATGACTACGCGACGATGATCAATTGGCTGGCCACGACGGGGGCCGGCGAGCCGCTGGAGAGGCCAACCATCGCCACGTTCATGATCCACGCGCCAACGCCCCCGCCGCGTCCGGCAACGCGCCGGGTGACCTACCTCTTCGGGGATGCCCTCGAGCTGATCGGCTATCGCCTCGATCGCTGCGAAGCCTCGGCTGGCGGGGAGATCGCGGGTGGTCTCTACTGGCGCGATCGCGCGCCGGTCGACCGCGACTACACCGTTTTCCTTCACCTCACCGCCGCGAATCGGCACCCGGTCGCCCAGGAGGATCGGCTGCTGGGCGATACCCTCTACCCCACGTCGCTCTGGCAGCCAGGCGACGAGGTCTATCATCCTTTCAGGATCGTCCTTGCACATGGGCTCCCGCCCGGTCGATACACGCTCGTCGTCGGGCTCTACGAGCTGTCCACGGGACAACGCTTGACGATCGCCCCGTCGCCGAGGCAGCTCCTGGCCCGCCTGATTCATCGGCTGAGGTACGGCACCGCCCAGGACGCTACCACGGGCGCGCTGGAGACGATCCTCGTTGGCGCCGCGGGTCAGTGCTCGCCGGCCGATGGACTCGTGCCCGCGATGCATGGGCGCCTTGGTGACGAGAGACAGGCCAGCCTGGCTGATCCCGCTTCGCCCGCGCCGGACCGTGTGGTGAAGCCACCTTCCGCCGCGGGAACGGGAAGGGGAGGGAGGTGATCCTCTGATGGCGTGGCGACCAAAAGATAGCAAGTCCTTCGGCTACCCTGGACCAGGCATTCGGCGACGGCCTATACTCTATCGCCGAAGGGGAGGTCGATCTCGATAACGCGGCGATCGTGGCGGCCCGACCCCGGACCGGGGGCGTCAGGGAGCCGGGTTTGGCGACAGGAGCATCACTGATACTCTCGCGATTCTGGTGAGGAGGTTTCCGTGGAAATCGCAGCAGGTATTCATCTGATTCCGGGACTGGTGGGGCAGCGGCCACTCCAGCTCTTTCTCCTCCGGGGGGAGCAGCAGACGGTGCTCCTCGATACCGGCTCCGCCCCCGACCCGGAGAAGATCATCCTCCCGTATCTGGCGCAGATCGGGCTGCGCCCGTCCGATGTGACGCTGGTGATTAATACACACGCGGATCTCGATCACTGTGGAGGGAATGCTGCGTTCAAACGGCTCAGCCCCCGGACGCTGCTAAGCTGCGGAGAGGCGGATCGTGCCTTGATCGAGGATCCACAGGTCATGTGGGCCCGACGCTACAACCGGTACGCGTCGGCGCACGGTGTTGCCTATGACGAGGCCGACCGTCGCTGGATTATGGAGATGCTCGGCGATCCCCAGCCGGTCGATCTCACCTGGACCGCGGGCGAGGTGCTGCGGCTGGGACCCGACTGGACGGTCGAGATTCTCGCCACCCCCGGCCACTCCGCGGGCCACCTCGCCCTCTTCGACGCTCGGCGCCGCATCCTGCTCTGTGGGGATGCCGTCCACGGGGCCGTCTACCTCGATACCGCTGGCCGCCCGGCCCTCTGCCCGACCTACGTCGATGTCGATGCCTACCTCGGGACGATCCGGTTCCTGCGCAGCCTGCAGGCCGATCTCCTTTGTGGCTGCCACTGGCCGATCAAGCGCGGCCGAGCCGAGGTAGAGGCGTTTCTCGACGAGACGGAGCAGTTCGTCCGGACAGCCGAGCGAGTGGTCATCGGAGCGATGGCAGATCATCCGGAAGGAATGACCCTGGCCGAGCTGATCGCGGAGGCGGGTCCGCGGCTCGGCGAGTGGCCTCGCGCCGTCGATCAGGAGCTGATGTACGCGCTGGCTGGCCACCTTGATCGCCTGGTCGTCCATGGGCAGGCGCGTGTTGACGCCACGGCCCAACCGGTTCGCTACCGACTGGTTGCCCAGGAGCGCTGACCCGCACCACCCGTGTCGTGCTCCATCCCGAGGTCGGCCGGGATGGCCGGGCGATCGTCGTGTCCCCTCCCGTCCAGCAGCGCGCCGGCTGATCCTGCCGGCACTGCTATTCCGATATCAGCGCCGGGCGCGGTGGCCGCGGGTGTCGATGGCGCTGCGCGGAAACACCGGTAGGCCCGGGGGGCGCAGCCAACATACGCGCGGAACACTCGAGCGAAGTATTGGCTGGAATTGAAGCCGCACCGGTAGGCGATCTCGGTCACGCTCAATGCAGGGTCGCTCGCCAGGAGGCGTGTTGCCACCCGGATCCGGCAGGCCGTCAAGTATTCGATCGGGGACATGTTCGTCAGGGCTTTGCAATACGTGGTGAACTGACTCCGCCCGAGACCACACGCCTCGGCCATCCTGTCCAGGCTCCAGGGCGCATCAACCAGCTCCGGGAGCTGGGCGAGAAACAGCTCGACCGCTCGCGCCGTGGAAGACATCGCCTTATCCAGCGGTGGCTGATGCCGGTGAAGGAGTTCAGTGACCGCCAGCAGGAGGCCACTAATCGCAAGCCGCAGCCGGCTCTCGTTCAGTGCATCCGCAGCGGCAATGATCTGCTCAAAGTACTCGGCGACTTCCTCGTTCGCCGACCAGACCGGCTGTTCATTGAGGCTCAGTAGTGTCGTGAGGGTGCGGATGTCCTCCTCCGATAGCGCCAGCCAGCGTGGCCAGATCCACGGCTGGTTGGGCCGGCGGACCCCGACGTCGAGGATCAGCCAGAGCAGGCGGCAGGCGGTAATCCGCGGGTTGCCCAGCCGATGGATCTGCCAAGGGCGAGTGACCGTCAGATCCCCCCGCTTGAGCAGAAACCGCTGTCCGTCGACGCCAAAGGAGACCTTCCCGCGTGCCAGGTAGGTGAACTCGATCCCCTCGTTGCGGTGCCAGTCCAGCCCCCAGCTCTGATCGTGGTCGGCATCCCAGGACCCGATGCTACGCACCTCTGGAAGCATCTGCGCGGGAAACGGTGGGCCGGGATACTGTCCGCGCCCTCGAGCGACCAGCCGGAGCTCACCACGCGCTGCTGCCTGCTTGAGAGGCTCACAGGTATCGGCATAATAGAGGCAATCCCCCAGACGGAACACCGATACTCCGCGCCGCATGACTACGCACCTCCCCGACGATCTCGCGTGTGGACAATTTACCATTGACATTATATGCAAGACAAGAGGGCCAGTCTTGTCCATACTAGCCGCCAGTGACGATCGCTGAAACTTTCCGGGTCCGCGCACTCCGTCTGCTCCGGGGAGAACGCTTCCGACGGCTGGACCCCGACGGTCCAGCAGGTGCGCGGCAGGGCAGGAGGGTGAGATGTCTCGCTATCGCGCCGCCATCATCGGGTGTGGGCGCCCGGGTGGCACCCCGCCGGGCGTGGCCGAAGGATTCGCGATCGGCTACACCCACGCCCGCGCCTACCGGGCAATCCAGGCGGTCGATCTGGTCGCGGCAGCGGATATCGATCCGGATAACCTCGCCGCGTTCGCCCGGACCTTCGAGATCGGCGCAACCTATCGCGACTATCAGGAGCTGCTGGCCCGCGAGCGGCCCGACCTCGTCAGCATCTGCACCTGGCCACCACTGCACCCGGACATGGTCGTCGTCGCCGCCCGGGCGGGCGTTCGCGGCATCCTCTGCGAGAAGCCGATGGCGCTGGGGCTGGGCGAAGCCGACCGGATGCTGGACGCGTGCGCCCGCGCGGGGACGGTGCTCAGCATCAATCACCAGCGACGCCTGGTGCGACCGTGGACTACCGCCCGCGCCTGGCTCGCGGCCGGACGGATCGGCCAGCTGCTCCGCATGGAAGGGTGGGTGAGCGGCGGCTGGGATCTCCTATCGTGGGGAACGCACTGGGCCGATATGTTCTTCTTCTTCACCGGCGACCAACCGGCGCAGTGGGTCTTCGCCCAGATCGAGTGCTCTCGACGGCAGCGGCGGTATGGCCATCCGGTGGAGGATCGGAGCCTGACCATGGTCGGGTTCGCGGACGGGGTGACCGGGCTACTCCATCTGGCGCCAGAGGCGGCAGACAGCGCGGCCATGCGGCTGATCGGGAGCGAGGGGCAGATCCACGTCGGCGGCAGCCAGGGATTACGACTCGTCGGTGGAATCGCGCCGGACCCGGCCTCGGAGGCACGGGATGGCGAGGACGGGTTTGTCGCGGCGATCCGTGACCTGATCCGTGCCATCGAGACCGGGGA
>CADDYW010000142.1 GCA_902810745.1 Chloroflexota bacterium
GACTCCCGTCCCAACCACCGCGCCGACCGCCACCGCCGCTCCCCAGGCCAGTCCGACGGTCGCGCCGGCTCAGCCCACGCCGACCACCGCGGCAACCGCCACGGTCGAACGTACTGGCGGTATCCTGCGCTGGTCGAACGAGGGAGTCAGCGAGATCGACACGCTGGATCCGCCGCAGACCCAGTCGTCGAACAGCGCGATGGTCTCCGCGCTCATCTACGAAGGGCTGGTGCGCCTCGACTCGCATCTGAACGTCGTCCCGGCGGGAGCCGAGAGCTGGGATATCTCCAGCGATGGCAAGACGTTCACCTTCTCGATCCGGAAGGGGCTGGTCTGGCCCGACGGCACCGCCGTCACCGCCGAGGACTTCCGCTACTCCCTCGAGCGCGCGCTAAGTAAGCAGTTCGCCAATGGCTCGGCGGGCTACTATCTCAGCAACATCGTCGGCGCCGACGAATGGACGCGCGGGGAAGGTAGCGGACTGAGCGGAGTCACGACCGACGGTCCGGATAAGCTGATCATCAAGATCAAGACGCCCGCGGTCTACTTCCTGGATCAGCTCACCTACGTCGGCGCGGTAGTCGTCCCGCGCAAGCTCATCACCCAGTACGGCGACAAATGGACCGAGCACGCCTACGGCACCGGCCCGTTCATGCTCAAGGAGTGGAAGCACAACCAGTACGTGGATCTGGTTCCGAATCCTCGGTACTGGCGCGGTGCTCCTCGTCTCGCGGGCATCCACATGCCATTCGTCCAGGATCCCGAGACCGCCTTCCAGCTGTACGCGACCGGCCAGCTCGACATCATCGGCTCGCAGCAGTTTCCGCCATCCGAGGTGGCGCGCGCGGCGGGTCGACCGGATTTCCATCAGGTGCCGCAGCTCTTCGTCGCCTACATCGGATTCAACAACAGCAAGCCCCCGCTGAACAACGTCCATCTGCGGCGGGCGCTGGCGATGGCGATCGACAAGAAGACCCTCGCGGACCGCGTCATGGCCGGCGCGGTCGTGGCGACCGATCACATCGTCCCGCCGGGGATGCCCGGCTACTTTCCCGACCTCAAGCCGCTGACCTTCAACCCGACCGAGGCGAAGCGAGAGCTCGCACAGGTCGGAAACGTCGGACGGCTCTCGTTGAGCTTCACCACCGGCCAGGCAGACTTCGACAAGGTAGCGGCGACCGTCGGGCAGATGTGGAAGCAGAACCTTGGCCTGGACGTCCGGATCAACGGCGAGGAGCAGGGCAAGTTCAACGACGACCTGACCGCGATGGCGAACGATCCGACCAAAAGCAGCCTCGAGATGTACATCTCGGTCTGGGGCGCCGATTACCCGGATCCGCAGAACTTCCTGACGCAGCAGCTTCACAGCGGGGTCGGCAACAATAACGGCCACTGGTCCGATCCCGATTTCGACCGGTTGACGGATCAGGCCGACGTCGAGCGCGACGAGAGCAAGCGAATGAATCTCTACCACCAGGCCGAGCAGATCGCGATCGACAAGGTCGGATGGCTGCCTCTGTACAACACGAAAGGGAGCATCCTGATCCGACCGACGGTCCAGGGGCTGACCTTTACCGCGCAGGGCCTTTTCGCGGATGACTGGACCAAGGTCACCGTAGGCTGATCTCAGCTCGGTCACCACGGGAGACGCGATGCTGCCGATCGTCGCGCGGCGCCTGATCAGCCTGATTTTCGTGCTCTTCAGCCTGACGTTCATCACCTTCATGGTTGGGCACCTGGCCCCGGGCGACCCGATCCAGGCGCTGATGGGCAATCGGCGAGATCCCCAGCGGTACGCCGAGCTGCGCCACCTCTACGGCCTCGATCGGCCGCTCGTCGATCAATATCTCGCCTACGTCGGGGGATTGCTGCACGGTGACCTTGGCCGGTCGTTCCAGTACCCGGACCGGTCCGTGGCCGAGATCCTGGCTCAAGGCGTGCCGGTCTCCTTCAAGCTCGGGCTGGTCGCCCTGGCCCTCAGCACCCTGGTGGGCGTACCGGCCGGGGTCGTCGCCGCGCTGAACCACAACCGCGTCGCCGACCGTCTGATCATGATCGCCGTGCTGGCACTCTTTTCGATCCCGAGCTTCGTGCTGATCCCGATCCTGCGGGCAGTCGACTTCGTGTTCTACTCCCTCGGCCTGCCGAACCTGCCCGTGGCCGGCTGGGGGCGGCCGGAGCACTGGGTGATGCCGGTGCTGGTCCTCGCCGCGGCCAGCACCGGCTACATCGCCCGCCTGACGCGCTCGTCGGTGCTGGAGGTGCTGCGGCAGGACTACGTGCGGACCGCCTGGGCGAAGGGACTGTCGGCCACGCAGGTCAACACGCGCCACGTCCTGCGCAACGCGCTGCTGCCGATCGTCACCGTCCTGGGGCCGTCCACCGCCTTCCTGGTCACCGGGGCGTTTGTCGTCGAAAGCCTGTTCACCGTCCCCGGCATCGGCTTCCTCGCGGTGCAGAGCATCGGCCAGCGCGACTATCCGATCATCCAGGCAACAACCCTGCTGCTGGGCTTTGCCGTGGTCATCATGAACCTCGTCACCGACCTGCTCTACACCGTGCTCGATCCCCGGATCCGAAATCGATGAACCGGTCAATCGGCGGCGATGGGGTCGAGGCTGGCCCGCGAGGCGCCTCGACCACCGGCTGGCCCGCGCGGCCAGCCGGCGAGTGGGACGAGCTGGAGCTGGCGACCAGCGTCAGCTTCTGGCAGCGCTGGCGCCGCGACACCCTGGGCGTCATCTCGCTGGGATTCGTCCTGATCACGCTCGTCCTGGCGATCGTCGGGCCGACGTTGTATCAGCAGCTCGCGCCCCCCGACCTCCAGCAGTTCCGGACCTACGACTACCAGGACTACGTTAACATCAACAGCTATCCGAGCTCTCTCCACTGGCTGGGAGCCGATGCCCTCGGACGCGATACGCTGGCACGCCTGCTGGTGGGGCTCCGGGTGTCCTTCACGGTCGCCGCGTTCGTCGAGGTGATCAACGTCGGCCTCGGCTCATCGCTGGGTTTGCTGGCGGGCTACTTCGGGCGCGTGATCGACTTCCTGGTCAGCCGCGTCGCGGACATGCTCTTCGCCTTCCCTGGCCTGCTCCTGGCGATTCTGGTCTCCGCCGTTCTTGGACCGGCGGCGCAGGATCTGGCTGGCGACCTGGGCCGGCTCCTCCTGGTCGCGGGAGCGCTGGCCCTGGTGAGCTGGCCGCTCCTGGCGCGCTACGTCCGCGCCGAAACGATGAGCCTGCGCCCGCGCGACTTCGTCGTGGCGGCGCGCAGCATCGGCGCGAACGACGGTTACATCATCGGTCGTCACATCCTGCCCAACGTCGCCGGCCTGATCATCACCGCGGCGACGCTCGACGTTTCCAGCGTGGTGCTCAACGAGTCGGTGCTCAGCTTGCTCGGACTGGGGATCCAGCCCCCGGGATCGAGCCTGGGGCTGATGATCTCCCAGGCGATCCCGGATCTGCTGGTCAACCCGTTCCAGGTGTTCGTTCCGTCCGTGACACTGACGCTGCTCGTCCTGGCCTTCTCCTTCCTGGGCGATGCTACCCGTGACGCCCTCGATCCATCGTCCCGCTGATACAGGACCGCGGAGTAGTCAGGCTATTCCCAGGTAGCTCCTCTGCAAAGACGCCAACGGCCCGGAGACAAAGAGCCGGGTGTCGACGTCGTCTCCAAGCGCATCGGCAGGCGTGGTCGCCGCCAGGACGGACACCCCCCGATGTGGACGACGTTCACGAAGCGGATTGGTCCGCTCACGCGTCACGCGGCGTGCTATAATGACCCGGCCTCCCAGGTATCGAGTCGGGCTGGTGGCGCCGCGCGGGCAGGCACGGCGTGCCGACGTCGAGCGATCGGCGAGGATTCGAGCGCGGTTGGACCGTTAGGACACGACATGGACGTCGGCGATGATGGCTTTTCTCGTCGTGCATCCTCCGGTTCGACGTGGCGCAGATGGGCAGGGCAGGTCGCACTCGTGTACACACAGCTAAGCGTCTTCTCCGGTAATGCCAATCCGTCTCTCGCCCAGGCAATCTGCCACGAGCTCGGCGTTCCGCTCGGGAAGGCCGAGGTCTTCAAGTTCAGCAACGAGAATATCTTCGTCAAGATCGGCGATACCGTTCGCGAGCGAGACGTCTTCGCGATCCAGTCGTTCACCTCGCCCGTCAACGATAGCATCATGGAGCTGCTGATCATGATCGACGCGCTGAAGCGCGCGTCGGCCGGTCGGATCACGGCGGTGATTCCATACTTCGCCTACGGGCGCACCGACAAGAAGGATCAGCCGCGCGTGCCGATTACCGCGCGCCTGCTGGCCGACCTGGTGACGGTGGCCGGGGCGCATCGTGTGCTGACGATGAATCTGCACGCCGGACAGATCCAGGGCTTCTTCGACATCCCGGTCGACGAGCTGTCGGCCCTCGCCCTGCTCAGCCGTTACTTCGACGACAAGAAGCTCAAGGACTGGGTCGTCGTCGCCCCGGATCTTGGCGCGGCCAAAAAGGCGCGCAACTTCGGCGAGCGCATCGGCGCGAGCCTCGCGGTCATCGAGAAGCGCCGCGTCGCCAACGCCGGGTCGAGCGAGGTGCTCAACGTCATTGGCGAGGTCGCCGGGCGACGGGCGATCATCTTCGACGACGAGATCGACACCGCCGGCTCAGTGCTGGGGGCGACGCGGGTGCTGGAGCAGGCCGGGGTCGAGGAGATCTACGCGGCCTGCACGCACGGCGTCCTGTCGGGCCCGGCGATCGAACGCTTACGCACGGCGCCGATTCGCGAGATCGTGATGACCGACACCGTCCCACTCCCGCCCGAAAAGCAGCTCCCCAAGATCACCGTGCTCTCGGTCGCGCCGCTCTTCGCCGAGGCGATCCAGCGCATTCACCATGGCGGCTCGATGGGAGCGCTGTTCCGCTGAGCCCGAGTCAGGACTCGTCGTCGAACATCTTCCGCAGATCCCGATACTTCGCGGGCATCGTCGGCTCGAACTGCGTGTAGGAAGGGATCGGGTAGCGGATTCCGCCCTTGTGGCTCTCCCGGAGCCCCTCCATCACCTCGGCCACGCGGGAGGCCGGGATCGAGAACGCCATCTCGTCGTCCTGGGTCAGCCCGAAGATACGATCGCCGTTGCAGGGCAGAATCACCTGGCACTCGCCGGTCTGCAACGTCGTCGCGACGATGTCGGCGCAGTCGGCCCGTCCCTCGAACGACGAGGTGAGCTTGCCCCCACGCTTCCACAGCGCGGCGACGACCAGTCGCATCACCTGGGCGGGATTTCCGTAGATCAGAATCAGATCGGCGGGCAGGGTGGCGCGACCGAGCGGGGCAGTGACGACGTAGCCAAACTTTCCGTGGGGCAGGCGGTCCAGCTCGGTCTCGGACCGGGCGCCGGCTTCCTTCGTCGCGGTATACATCCCCTCGGAGAGGTTGCCTTCGAGGTAATAGGCATTGGGCTTCTCGAAACCGGCGCTCAGCGCGCCGATGGGACACGCCATGTCCTCACGACCGCAGGCGATCACCCAGCCGTAGCGACGGCTCATATTCCAGCCCTGGCAGAGGGTGATGCGGTGGCCGAGGTCCCGCGACGGGATCCGCGCACGCTCCGGTGGCGCGACTCCGGCCGGGACGAGGCTGAAGGCGACCGGAAACGTCGCCGGGCGGACGTAGGTACTGATCTCCTGATCGATCTGCTTCAGGTCGAGCGCGTTCGACGTGGCATCCACGGTCAACTCTCCTCGCGCCAGCGCTGGCGCTGCTCCGATAGGATCGACGGCGACGCGGACCGACGGGCGTCAGGTGTAGCTGACGGCTCGCGGCGTGTCGGCACCCCGGCCGCGCGGGTCCCCGGTCTGCGTCGCCCCTGATACGATCATACCCCTCATCCGGGCGGACGTCGCGTGCTATTATTCACACGAATACGTCCAGGCACGAGCTTATCATGAGCGATCTTCTCAAAGGCTTTCTCGACGCGCTGCTCGGAGCAAACGACGTCAGCGCGCTGCAGCAGCTGGGAAAGCTTTCGTACCGGGTGATCCTGGCGCTGCTCGTCACCGTCGCGACGCTGGTCGTCGCGGCTCGGCTGCGCGATGGAACCTTCGGGTTCTTCAAGGGGCGGCGAGGCGATTTCAGCCTGGCGCTCCTCCTTGGCCGCGTGGTCTATTTTCTGATTCTCTTCATCGGCCTCATCATCGTCCTGCGCGTCTTTGGCGTGGACGCCACCGCGCTCGTGGCGACGCTTGGCGTCGTCGGCCTGGCGATCAGCCTCGCGATGCAGGACGTGCTCAAGAATGTTTTCGCGGGCGTGTATCTTCTGATCGAGCGGCCGTTTCGCCCCGGCGAGATGGTCAAGGTGCGCGATTTCGTCGGCGTCGTCGAGACGATCGACCTCCGCACGACGACGCTGCGTGCCGACGGCGAGGTGATCTACGTGCCGAACGCGATTCTCTTCGCCGAGGTGCTGGTCAACCGCGGCGTCCCAAAGCCCGTCTCCGAAGAGACCACCGAATAGAAGAGAGGATTGCACCATGCGTCTTGGCATCGACAGCTACAGCCTGCGCTGGCAGGGCTGGGATGCGTTCCAGCTGCTCGAGTACTCGGCCGGGCTGGGCCTCGACAATGTCCACTTCTCCGAGCGGCGCAACTTCGCGTCGCTCGATCCGGATTACCTGACCTCGCTCAAGCACCGGGCCGACGAGCTGGGCCTGTCGATCGAGGTCGGCATGGGTAGCTTCGACCGTTTCTCGAGCTCCTTCCGCGCCGAGCTTGGATCTGGCGAGGAGCAGCTGACCCAGATGCTGAACGCCGCGAAGATCGTCGGATCGCCGGTCGTCCGCTGCTTCCTCGGAACGCAGAACGATCGCCTTGGCGCCGTGAGCCTCCAGCAGCACCTCGACGAGTGCATCCGAACCCTGCGCGCCGTCGCCCCGCGAGCGCGCGATCTGGGGATCAGAATCGCCGTGGAGAATCACGGTGGGGTCGACCTCCTGGCGCGGGAGCTGCGCGCGCTCGTCGAGGAGGTGGGGCCGGACGCGGTCGGCGTCTGTCTGGACACCGGCAATCCGGCCTACGCCGGCGAGAATCCGGTCGTCACCGCCGAGGTCCTGGCGCCTTACGTCGTCACCTCGCACGTGCGCGATACGCGGGTCTGGACCGTCGAGAGCGGCGCAATGGCGCAGTGGGTACCGCTAGGCGCGGGCAACGTGGACCTGGCAAAGATTGTCGCGATCCTCTCCGAGCACGCGCCCAACCCGCCGATCGACCTCGAGATCATCACCGGGAGCGGACCAAAGCTGGTCCCGTACCTGGACCCGGACTCGGACTTCTGGCGCATGTATCCGGACATGCTGGCGCGCGATTTCGCCCGCTTCGTCGCACTGGCTCAGACGGGCAAACCGGAGCCACTGCCGCAGCTGGTCGCGCCCTACAACCTGGAGGGTCTCTCGCCGGGGCAGATCGAGGCGATGCGCACCCAGCAGCGTGAGCACTTCGAGCAGAGCGTTCGCTACGCTCGAGAAGTCCTCAAAATTGGCGAGCGAGGCCGCTGAAGCAGGCCGCACGGCAATGCAGTCCGCGCAGGATCTGGCCTTGCCGGCTGGCGCCGGCACCGGGGTCTGTCCCCAGCGACGGTGGTCCGCGAGGCTCGCGCCAGCGGTCCGACGGCGCCGAGCAGACACGACGCCCCCCGCGGCCCACGGGAGCGTCGCCCGCGTTGGCACGCGGTCCGACGGACGGCGTGCTCCGGATGGTGTGCCGGCAGCCAGCCGACCGGGCTGTCGTCCTCATTTGACTACTCGGGCAGTGGCTCGAGGTCCACCTGCACCCGAGCAAACGACCGGTCGTGCCATCTGACGGCTGCGATAGCACCGTCGCGGTTCGGATGGCTCTCCCACGCCCCAGACCACGTCGTCGCCTTTCAGCGACTGACGCAATCCATTTGACCGAGGTGAGACACTGATGGAGACGCTGACCCTCCTGCGTGAGCTAGCAACCCGCGGCCAGAACGTGACCAGTCAGATCCTGGAAAACGTGACGCGTGAGCAGCTCGTCTGGCTTCCGGAAGGAGGCCAGACAAATCAGATCGCCGCGACGATCCTCCACGTGTTCCACGGAGAAGACCGCGCGGTACATCGTGCGCTTGGCGCCCCTACCATCTTCGAATCCCAGGGATGGCAGGCCCGACTCGGGTATCGGCCGGAGTCGCCCTGGGAGCGGTTACCCGCGGCAGATCCCGACGCGGTCCGGGCCTACGTCGCGGCGGTGTGGGAGGAGACCAGGCGCTACCTCGAAGGGCTCAGCCCAGGGGACCTCGATCGCGAGATCGAGACGCCGCGGGGCAAGCGCACCGTCGGCGACAATCTGGCCCATCTGCTCGTCGCGCACAAGTTCACCCATCTGGGAGAGGTCGCCGCTCTCCTTGGCTGCCAGGGAATGCGGGGGTTTCCGTTCTAGGGCAGCGGGCCGGAGAACGGGGCGCCGGCTCGCTCCGGAGGGAGCGGCCGGTGCCCGCTTGCTAGCCAGCGCGATCAGCTCGCCGCGGTCGCAGTTTCAATCCTCATCCGGTCCGGGGACCGGATGCAACCGCCGCACCTGGTGGCCGCGGGCGCCCGTCCTAGTCGTTTCAATCCTCATCCGGTCCGGGGACCGGATGCAACGCGTGCCTTGACAGCGCCTTTTCGCGCGTGAGGCAGTTTCAATCCTCATCCGGTCCGGGGACCGGATGCAACCGTAGCCGCTCTCGCGCCATTTGTCATAAACGCGGAGGTTTCAATCCTCATCCGGTCCGGGGACCGGATGCAACTATCTAATCGAAGATAGCGTGGTCGCCACCTCCCTGTTTCAATCCTCATCCGGTCCGGGGACCGGATGCAACCCCGGCGCCCCCATCCAGACGCCCGGCAGCACGATGTTTCAATCCTCATCCGGTCCGGGGACCGGATGCAACCCGGGGAAGTTCGTTGGATCATCCCCATAGCTCAGGTTTCAATCCTCATCCGGTCCGGGGACCGGATGCAACGGCCAGATTCGGCCTGCACTCGTTCGCGGGCTCGGACGTTTCAATCCTCATCCGGTCCGGGGACCGGATGCAACTCACGGACGCGGCGCTTCGGGATCTCTACGAGCAAGTTTCAATCCTCATCCGGTCCGGGGACCGGATGCAACCACCGGGATGTTGCGTGGCCGCTGGCTCGTGACCCGTTTCAATCCTCATCCGGTCCGGGGACCGGATGCAACGCCAGCGTTGTACCGAAGGTACAGGTTGGCGAAGGCGCCGTTTCAATCCTCATCCGGTCCGGGGACCGGATGCAACGCGGTGGAAGATACTGAAGTGTCCACCATCCGGTTTCAATCCTCATCCGGTCCGGGGACCGGATGCAACGGATCACCGAGGCGACGGGTGCCCAGTCGAACCTGTTTCAATCCTCATCCGGTCCGGGGACCGGATGCAACGATCGTCGCCGCGTTAGTGGCGCTGGAAGATATTGGTTTCAATCCTCATCCGGTCCGGGGACCGGATGCAACCGGGAGAACCAACCACATATCAATAAGGTGACAAAGGTTTCAATCCTCATCCGGTCCGGGGACCGGATGCAACGTCCGAGGGATATGGTGCAGCCGTCGGTACTGCGTGTTTCAATCCTCATCCGGTCCGGGGACCGGATGCAACGGCGTGACATTCGGCTGGACGGGCTGGGTAGCGGTGTTTCAATCCTCATCCGGTCCGGGGACCGGATGCAACGCCGAGCCGAACCGGTGCTCCGCGAGTGGGCCGAGTTTCAATCCTCATCCGGTCCGGGGACCGGATGCAACCGGGCGAGTCTCGCACCGTCGAAACGGTTACTCGTTTCAATCCTCATCCGGTCCGGGGACCGGATGCAACCTCGTCCTCGCGGGGCTGTGGCTACTCGTACAATCTGGTTTCAATCCTCATCCGGTCCGGGGACCGGATGCAACGATGACTCCCGCGATAATTAACGCGGGAGAGACATGGTTTCAATCCTCATC
>CADDYW010000143.1 GCA_902810745.1 Chloroflexota bacterium
CCTCCGGTCTGCCCTCGCCGTGTTTGCCCTCCCCGTGTCTGCCCCTACCGGTGTCTGCCCCTCCGGTCTGCCCCTACCGGTGTCTGCCCCTGCCGGTGCCTGACCTACCCGTCTGCCCTCGTCTGGCCGAGCCATTCCGCCCGTGACCCGGGCCCCACCTGCCCCCTTTCACGTTTGGCGCATCACGTCTCCACGCCTCACGTTGCGCGGATCAGGTCTGACGCCTCGCCCTCCGACCGACGTCTACTTCAAACTGAGCGTCGCCGTGTACGGATCCTGATCAGCCGTCTTGCTCGTGTCGTTGCCGATCCGTATGTCGGTCCAGATCGGGTGCGCCACGCCATCCGGGCCAACCGCGATACCGTTGTAGTCTCCGATGAAGCTGGCCGCGCAGTTCGGATACCCGAAATAGTTGCCCTTGCTCGCGTCGGAGGTCGCGCTCGAGATCGTGGTCGGCGTGATCCACGACGCCCCGCCGTCCGAAGACGCCGTCGCCTGGACACCGTACTGGTCACCACTCGTGCGATTCATCCAGTCGACGAACACCTTGCCGCCGTTCGCCCCGACCCACGGGAAGAACTGATCGCCGGCCCCGCCGCCGATGGTAACCGGCGCGGTCCACGTCGCTCCGCCGTTCGTGGATCGCACGTACACTACGTCGGCATCCGTCCCGTTCCAGTTCGACCAGACGACGTGCAGATTCGCGCCATCCATCGCGAACGCGGGGAGGCTGTTGGTGCGAAACGTTGCGCCCGGCAGCGGGCTCGGGATGTCGTTGTCGATGGCCAGAATCTTCGTCTGGGTCGCCCAGGTGCTCGGATCGACGACGGTGTAGGCGACGACGTCGCGCCCCTGGGCAAACGCCTCGTAGACCACGTGGACCTTGCCCGAGGCGTCGACCTGGCCGACCGATCCCTGGTTGTAGCGGTACGGCGAGATGACGACGGGAGCCGACCAGTGGGCCCCACCATCAGTCGTCTTCGAGATCACGATGGGCGAGCTCGTCGTCGTGCCGCCGCGGGATGAATGGAACTGGGTCCAGGTGACGTAGGCGACGTTGGGATTGTTCGGATCGGCCGCGATCCACTCCTTGTCGTTGAACAGCGTTGCCCCCTCGGTCGCAGACGTCCGAATGACGAAGTTCGTCTTCCAGGTCGCCCCACCATCGGTCGAACGACTCACCGCGACCGCGTTTGCATCGTTCGTACGGTTGAAGGCAAGATTCGCGTACCAGAAGACGTTCCCGGTGCTGGCGGCGATCGACGGGTCGCCGGCCGACTCGTACGGTCCGTCGTTTGACTTCACCAGTCCCGGAAGGAAGCCGGCGGTCCAGGCCTGGCCGCCGTTCGTCGACAGGTAGAAGCCACCCGAGCCATCGTAGCGGTTTTCCGTCGGCTCGTAGAGGCGATAGTCGTTGGCTCCGGCGACCAGGTTACTCGGGTTGTTCGGGTTCACTGCCAGCGGTGTCTCGTTCTGGGCCGTCTGCATCCCAGGATTACACGTGTACACCGAGACGCCGTCGATCGTGGCCTGCTGGACGACGTCACTATTGCCAATGATGTCGACGTTCGAGCCAACCGCGAGACTACCGGTGGCCCGCTTCGCCGCGCCGAACGCGGCCGCCCCACGGGCCGGCAAGGTGACGAAGCCGACGTGTTTGCCCTCGGCGACGACACTCGAGAAGCCAAACGGCGGAGGGGTACGCCCATCGTCTGCCGCGAAGCCTGGTCCGGCGGTGGCGAGGAGCAATGCGCCGCTCGCGAGAGCCGCCAGGGAAGCATGCCAGAAGCGCGCGAATCGGGAAGGACGTCGCATGGCTCAACCTCCGAGGAGAGATTCGTGACGCGGCTTCCAGGGGTCGAACGCCACCGGCCAGCCCGCTGGATCTGGTGGCGAGCGCCTCTGATCGACGGCTATGATAGCAGAAGAGTCGGCGGCAGTCTCACCGCTTTTCAGCGCGTCACCGGCTTCTCGAACTGCCAGAAGCAGCGCGACAGGTTCGCGCCGACGTGGCGAGCGTAGAAGCCAATCGGACCGACCCACTGGATCTCGGCGCTGGTATAGCCCTGCGCACGCAGGTCGGCGAGGCAGCGTTTGAGCAGGACCGCGCCGACCCCGTGGCGGCGCAGCTCGGGCTTCACCCCCATCGGTCCGAACTGGCCCGGTCCCGACGCGCTGTGCGTCGCGAAGCCGACAATCCTGCCCTCCTGCAGCGCGACGTGCGTCGAGATCGGCACGCGGTCCAGTGACCGGCAGGCCTCGATCGTCCATCCCCAGCTCCAGTCGCTCGCCATGTACGCGCGGAAGGTCCCGGCATCCCCGGGCTCCAGGCGGCGAACGGCGATGCCGATCCGGTCGAGACGCGCCTCGTCCTCGGCGGTGTCCAGATGTGCCGTCGCCAGGTTGACGTCCATGTTGACCGCGTTGCCACGCCAGCGGTAGCCCCGCCGTTGGAGCAGACAGACCAGCCGGGTCAGGCGGAAGTCGACGCCTGGACGCAGGTAGAAAGGCGCGTCTCCGAATACGCGCAGCGCCGTGGCACCGGCGCGGGTGAGCCGCTCCTCGACCGCGGCCAGGAGCGCGCTGCCCACGCCCTGCCCCTGCCGGCCCGGTGTCACCGCGAAGAGCTTGAGATAGCCGATCGGGGCGGCCTGCCCGGCCGTGTCCGGCGGGTGGCGCAGCACCGCAGCCGCGACCGCCACGGTCTCGTCGCTGGATCGCGCGCAGAGGAGCAGGTCTGGACGAAAGTCGATGTCGGCGAAGACGGCCTCTCGCACGTGGGCGAGCTGAAACTGATCCAGGGTGGACGCGGCGTTCAGCACGCTCACGACGTCCTCCAGCCAGGATTGATCCCAGGTCGTGATCGAAACAGACATCCTCCGTGCTCCTGCAAGAAGTGGCGTGATCCGGCGCGGCCCGTCGAAATGACGCGGAGACGATTCTACCAGAATGGTCGCTCTCGGTCAGGTTCTTGCGTGAGGATCCGCGAGTGACGGAGACGGAGCAGATCGCGCGTGATCAGTCCGGTCGCCGAGCTGGCGATCCTCTTCGCAATCTCGATTGTCGCGGGGGTGCTGGGAGCGCTCCTGGGACTGGGCGGGGGGATCATCATCGTCCCGTCCCTGACGCTGCTCCTGGGTATCCCTATCCACGACGCGATCGCGGCCTCGATCGTGAGCGTCGTCGCCACCTCGAGCGCCGCGGCGGCAACCTACATCCGCGACCGGGTCGCCAACGTGCGGGTTGGCCTGTTCCTGGAGGTCGGCGCGGTCGCGGGCGCGGTCGTCGGGGCGCTCGTCGCGTCGATGGTCAGCGGCCGTTTCCTCTACGCGCTCTTTGCCATCGTCATTGGCTATTCTGCCTTCTCGATGACGCGGGCCCGGGGCCGGCGAGGCGCCCGGCAGCCATCCCCTGATGTTCTGGCCGATCGACTGCGCCTCCACGGGCGCTATTTCGATCACGTCCTGGGCGAGATGATCGAATATCGCGTCTCGCGCGTGCTTCTCGGACTTTCGCTGATGGGCCTGGCGGGCCTGGCCAGCGGGCTCCTTGGTATCGGCAGTGGCGTTCTCAAGGTGCCGGCGCTCGACTCGGCGATGCGTCTACCGATGCGAGCGTCGTCGGCGACGAGCAACTTCATGATCGGGCTCACCGCGTCTGCCTCGGCCGCCCTGTACTTCGCGCGTGGTGACGCGAAGCCGCTGCTGGTCGCCCCGGTCGCCGTCGGCGTGCTCGTCGGAGCATCCATCGGTGCGCGGCTGCTGCGCCGGCTACCCGAGCCTTTTGTGCGTCGCCTGTTCGTGGTCGTGCTTGCCGCCGTGGCGGTCGAGATGGGCGAGAGGGCGCTGGTGTGAATCCCGACGAGGAGCCAGAGGTCGATCCAGACGAGCCGGCCTGGACGACGCCGGCCACGATTGGCGATGAGCCGGTTCATCGCGCCGAGGTCGCGCTGGCGATGGTTCTGCGGATCGGCGTGGTGACCAGTCTCATCCTGACACTCGGGGGCCTGATCCTGGTCGTGGCCACTCAGCTCGCGGGCCACCCGATCGGCCCTATTCTCTCCCCGGCGGAGAGCACCTACCCCACCACGCTGCGCGCGATCATCGCCGGCGTGCTGGCGGGCGACCCGCACGCTTTCATCGCGCTCGGGCTGGTCGTGCTCATCGCGACGCCGGTGCTGAACCTCGTCCTCGCGACGGTCGCCTTCCTCGTCGAGCCCGACTGGCCTTTCGTCGTGGTCTGCGCGCTGATCCTGGCGATGCTGCTCGTCGGTCTCCTGCTGAATGCGACGCTCGGTTGACCGCGGCTCGCCGCGCACGTATGCTTTGCAAAGGGATGAGGAACGAGTGACGAGTAAGCGGAAAGGAGTCGGAAGCCAGGATCATCCGACCACGACACCGGCGCGCACGGCGCAACGCGCCACTGGCAGATCGGATGAGCCAACCTTGCGCGTGGCGTTTTACGTTTCGCGTTTTACGTCATACGTTTCACGCCCTACCCATTGACACCCGTCTCATCTCGGGAGGATCGATGGCCCGTCTGGATGGAAAGGTCGCGCTCGTCACCGGCGCGTCGCGGGGAATCGGCAAAGGCTGTGCGCTCGCGCTCGCCGAGGATGGCGCCGACGTCGTCGTGAATTATCGGTCGCACGGCGACGAAGCCGAGGCGGTCGTACGGGAGATCGCGGCGATGGGGCGGCGCGCCGCCGCGTTCCAGGCCGACGTCGCCGACCGCTCGCAGGTCGAGGCCATGGTCGAGTTCGTGGTCGGCCACTTTGGCCATCTCGACATTCTGGTCCCGAATGCCTACCGCTCGGTTCGGGAGCCGTTCCTTGACGTGACCCTGGACGGATTGCAGCAGACGCTGGCCGTGACGCTGCTTGGCACGTTCCACGTCTGCCAGGCCGGGGCGCGCGCGATGGTAGCGCGCGGGCAGGGCGGCGCGATCGTGATTATCGCCTCGATCCACGCCGAGCACGCCTTCGCCGGCTCGACATCGTACAACGTGGCCAAGTTCGGCGTTACCGGCCTGGGTTTGACCATGGCCAACGAGCTTGCTCGCCATCGGATCCGAGTAAACATTCTCAACCCCGGCTGGATCGACACGCCCGGCGAGCGCCAGTACTACACCGAGGGCGAGCTACGCGAGGAGGGCCGAAAGCTCCCCTGGGGACGTCTGGGCCAGCCGCGGGAGATGGGAAAGGTGGTGGCCTTCCTGGCGTCAGACGACGCCTCCTACGTCACCGGCGCCATTCTCCGCGCGGACGGCGGCCAGATCTGCGCGATGGGTGGCTAAGCGGCGCCAAAGGCAGGAGGAGGTCGTGCGCCTGCCCCGCCGGGGCGGCCAGGTCCACGGCTGATGCTCAGGCTGGCCCCGCGCCACGCGACGTGCGGTTGTTCGCACCGGGCACCGGAGAGCCGGTCAGCGGCAGGCGTACGGTGAAAACGGTTCCGACTCCCTCCTGGCTCGTCACGCTGACCGTTCCCCCGTGCTGCTCGACGATCTTGCGGACGCTGGCGAGACCGATCCCGACCCCGCTGCTCTGGCCGGCGACGTTGCGGGCGCGGTAGAATCGCTCGAACACGTGCGGCAGATCTGACGTGGGAATGCCGACCCCCTCGTCGCGAACTGTCACCACGGCACAGGCCCTGCCCCCGCTCTCCTCGGTGGCCACCCCGATCGTCACGTCGCCGCCGTCGCCGCTGTACTTGATCGCGTTCGAGACAAGGTTCGAGAGGACGCGCTCGAGGCGCAGAGCATCCCACATCCCGACCAGGCTGGGCATGGCGGTCTCGACGCGGATCCGGGTCCGCTCGGTGGTCTGCTGGTAGACCTCGGCGACCTGGTGGGCAAGGGCGACTAGGTCGGTCGGTTGGTGCTGGAGCTCGATCGACGGACTGGTCTGCTGACGGGCCGCGTCGAGGAGCTCCTCGAGCAGCCGGTCCATCTTCGTCGTCGTCGCGTCGATCCGCGTGAGCCAGGCGATGAGGTCCGCCGTGTCGGGAGAGCCGAGCTGCCGAACGTTGCGAAGGAGAAGCTGCGTGTATCCCTTGATGTTTGCGAGCGGGTTCTTGAGATCGTGGGTGACGCTGACCAGAAGCTCGTTGCGAACCCGGACCGCGTCGACTGCCTCCTCGTAGAGTCGCGCGTTCGCGATGGCGAGCGCCGCGTGCCGCGCTAGCTCCTCGACGAACAGCCCATCGCCCGGCCGGTAGAGTCGCCCCGACGGTCCGAGGGCGACGGTGAGTGCGCCCAGCGTCCTTCCGTGCGCGATCAGGGGCACGCAGATGATCGACCGCGTGCCGATGGCCCGGAGCCGCGCCAGGTCGTTGGCGCCTCGCGCCCAGGCGAGAAGCTCGCGATCGGGCACCTCGAGCGTGATCTCTGCCTGGCCGGTCGCGACGATCCGACGCGGATCGAGCGGCCGACCCTCGTTCTCGGGGACGTAGGTCAGCAGGTCGCGGACAATCGTGACCTTGGTCGGATCCACGTGGGACGCGGCGACTCGCCGGATCACCCCGCCCTCCTCGACCAGGTCGACGGCGCTCCAGTCGGCAAGAAACGGTACGGTGAGCTGAGCAATGGTCGTCGCGGCGGCCTTCGCGTCGAGCTCCGTGCTGGTGAGCGCGCTGAGCTGGGCGAGGAACGCTTGTCTCCGGTATGCGGTCTCGGCGTCCCGTCGCGCCGTACCCTCCTCGGCGAGCCGTTGCTGCCACTGCTCCTCGATCCGTCTCGTCTCGGTCACGTCAGAGAAGATCAGTGCGACGCCGTCGTGGTCTTCGATCTCGTCGAGCGGAACCACGGTGTACGCGACCGGCAGGCGTGAGAGGTCGCGCCGCCAGAAGACGTCGTCACCGGAGGCGATGGCCCGGGGATCGGCGAGCGCCCGGGTCAGATGGCACGTGCCGCGATCGCACGGGGAGCCATCGTCACGACTGTGGTGGACCAGGTCGTGCCAGTCTCGATCGAGGAGCTCGGAGGGATGATACCCGAGCAGCCGCGCTCCGGTCCGGTTGACGTAGGTGCACTGCCCGGCTCGGTCGATCCGACAGACCCCCTGGCCGATGACGTCGAGGAGCGTGGCATCGCCACGCCACTCGGGGGCCGTGCCCTTCTGCTCGTCGGTGCCCCGGCTCGCCAGGCGTCGACCGATCTCGTCCGCGACAAGTCCCGTGACGTCCGCGAGAATCCGAGTCTCGTCGTCGGTCCAATCACGCGGCTGTCGGTCGGCGAGACCGACCACGCCGAGCACCGGCCCATCGGCCACCGCGAGCGGAAGCCCGGCGTACGCAACGATGCCCAGCTCGCGAACGGCTGGACTGGAAGCGAGGAGGGGATCCTGCCGCGCGTCGGCGACGATGAGTCGTTCTCCGGTGGCAATGACCAACCAGCAGAATGAGTGCGACAGCGGAATCTCGCGCCGCGATGTCCAGGGCTCGGGTAGTCCCACGCTGCTCTTCAGGAACTCGCGCTCCGCGTCGGCAAGGGAGATCAGCGCGATCGGCGCGTGGAGGGCCGCGGACGTCAGGCGGGTCAGGCGATCAAAGAAGGCCTCTCGCGGCGAGTCGAGTAATCCAGTTGCACGAACGGCGGCCAGTCGATTCGGGTTGCGAACGGCCTCGAAGCGACTGAAGATCATGGATCGTTCCTCCACGCTGATGGATGATTCGTCCGCGCCTGAGGGTGCGTAGTGGGTGCCGAGGATCCCTTGAGTGAGGTCGACGCGTGCTCAGGTCACGTCCTGAACCAACCGAGAGTCGTGGTCGAGGGTAGCGACACCGAAACGCCTGCCGTTTCGGTTCTCGAGGAACGAGCACACGCGCCGCTGAAGGTGCTGGCCAGGCATCCGTCGCGGGCGCTGACTGTCCGTGGCCACAAACCGCCCATGCTACTGAATGTATCCGCGCTCAGCATAGCACTGCCCACTTACAACAGACTTACAACGGATCGCCCGATGATCCCACACCGCCCCTGCGTTGCCGCCGACGCGATCTCGCGGGGCACCAGCGAGCTGGCTTCTCAACGTTCGCGGACCGGCGCGGTTGCCGAGGAGGTCGAGGACTCTTCCGGTGGTCGGACGTCGCGGAACGCCGCGAGGATCGCCAGATCGTAGACGATCTTCAATCCGCCGGCGATGAGAAACGGTAGTCCCAGCGCCGGGACTGCCAGCGCCGCGCCCGCGAGAGCAGGGGCGACGGCCGCGGACGCGTTGCGGGCAACCGACGTGAGACCGGCCGCTGCCGATCGCTCGTCCGGGGCGACGACAGCCATGGTGTAGGACTGGCGCGTCGGAACGTCGAGCTGCGATAGGAGATATCGGGCGAGGAGCGCGGCGACGGCGAGGGGGAGGCTGGGCATCAGCGGGACGAGAGCCAGCAAAACGTTCGAGGGGATGTGCGTGAAGACCATGGTATTGAGCAGGCCGATTCGACGCGCGAGTGGCGCTGCCGCCAGGAACGAGAGCGCCGAGAGGAGATTGGCGCCGAACAGGATTGCACCGAGAGCGGTCACGTCGACGCCGTAGCGAAGGTGGAACCAGTAGGCGACCAGCCCTTGAACGACGAATCCCCCGGCAAAGGCGTCGATCGCGAAGAGCGCCGCCAGCTTCATCACGATGCCGCGCGATCGGTGCAGCCCGAGCCGACGCGCCGCCTCGGGCGCCGTCGCGCTGGCTTCGCTGGCCGGCGAGAGCCGGCTGAAGAGGCCGAGCAGGAGAAGCGCCGCGCCCGCGTAGGCCCACATGAGAGCGCGGTAGCCAGTCAGTGGATTCAGCCCAAGGAGCGAAGGAACGCCCGCGGCCAGCGCTCCGCAGGCCCCCGACGCCGACCCGACAAGATTGTAGCGGGCGAAGAGGCTGGTCCGGTTTTCATGCGCCGTGGTCTGCGGAAGAATTGCCTGCTCGATCGAGAGAAATGGGCCGACGTCCTTTCCGGACGGGCTGATCGTGCCGACGAGGGCTGCCGCGACCAGCACGATTGGCCGATCGCTCAGCGTGTAGGCGACCCCGCCGAGCGCCATCAGGAGCGCGGCGGCGCAGAGCGACTTCCGCCGTCCGATTCGGTCCGCGATCGCGGAGAAAAGGACGGTCATCGCCGCGCCACCGGCCAGCGCGGCGGTGAAAACGGCGCCGACGGCGTCCGGCTTCAGTCCCAGCGCGGCCAGGTAGAGTCCGAGCGCGACCGAGAGGAAGCCGAAGGCGAAGGTCCGAATGCCGCAAGTCGCGAAGAGGAGCAGCCCATCGGTCGAGTACCGGGTGCTGGATGCTGAGCTGTGAGTCGTAGCCGGGCCTTTACTCAGCACGCGTCACTCAGCACTCAGTACTTCGTCGAGTTCCGGCAGGAGGACGACGCTCTCCTGCTCGTTCGGATCGGTTCGGGCGACGACCGCGACACACGGCTCGGTCTTGCTGAGATTCGCCGGCAGGTGCGGCATGCCGGCGGGAATGTAGATGAAGTCGCCGGGACGGCAGGTCATCCGCTCGCGGAGACCCTCCCCGTACCACATCACCACCTCGCCGCTGAGCACGTAAATGGTGGTTTCGTGATTCTCGTGCAGGTGGGCCTTGGCGCGGCCACCGGGAGGAACCGTCAGCAGGTGCATGCAGATTCCTCGAGCGCCGGCAGTCTCGGCGGAGATTCCCGCGAAGTACGAGAACCCCTGCTTGCCGGTGTACTCACCGTGCTGCCCGGAATGAATCAACGCACAGGTTGGCTTCGTCGACATCTGAGCGCCCTCCTCGAAAAGCTCTCGTCTCACCTATTCGCCCGCGACACTGTCGCCGAATGGCACGCATTCCCGGGGTACCATGAAGCACCCCAATTTCTGTGAGGCACATCGGTCTGGTCGCGGTGGGCAGCATCAGTGGCGCAGGGCGGCAGCGTGTCTGTCCCCGCTCGGCCCACCGCGACCAGACCGATGTGCCTCACAGAAATTGGGGTGCTTCATGGTAC
>CADDYW010000144.1 GCA_902810745.1 Chloroflexota bacterium
CGCGCCGCGATCCCGGTGGAAGGGATCGACCTCGCCACTCAGCCCTATTTCAACGACCGGATCTATTTCAATCCCTGCCTCTGGTACTACTCGACCCCGTGGTGGGGATGGGAGGAATGGCGACACTACCTGGACTGGATGGTGAAGAATCGGTTCAATACCCTCGACATGGGCTGGAGTCCCGGTCTGAACGCGCTCTGGCAGGATGTCTGGGCCGAGTTCGGGGTCGTGATCGCCGACGCGAGCTGGAGCGGCCCACCGTACGACCTCGGGGGGAGCTACAGCGGCATCGAACCTCCCCTACCGAGCGCCTGGCGGGAGGGGCGCGCGGCCCTGCATCGCCAGATCGTCGACTACGCCCGGGCACGCGGCATGCGCATCGTCGGGCCGCACGTCACTGGCGCCGTTCCACCGGAGTTTCTCCGAACCCACCCGGACGCCCCGGTGTACCGGACCGTCTGGGCAGGTTTTCCCCCGCAGTACTACCTTGACCCGACGAGCCCCACCTATCGGGAGGTCGGCCGAGCCTTCCTACGTGCCTACATTGACCGCTACGGGTCCGATCACCTCTACCAGCTGGCAAACCTGGGCGAGCTGGAGCTGGAGGAGCCGGAGGAGATCCGGAGCCACTTTCGACGCACGATCGCCCACGCTAACTTCACGGTGATGCGCGAGGTCGACCCGGAGGGAATCGGCATTCTGCCGACCTGGACGTACCTGGGGAAGGGGTGGCCCCCTTCTGAGACCCGCGAGAGTATCGAGCAGCTCCCCCGACGGCACGTGCGGGTTCTGGACTTCTGGGCCGAGCAAGTACCGCTCTACCGCGAGCTCGACTATTTCTTCGGTGCGCCGTGGTATTTTGGCGTGTTCCACTCCTTTGGCGGTGATACGCACCTGCACGGGAACGTCCCGCTCCTCGAACGACGCCTCAAAGCGATTCTCGACGATCGCCGGGCGGGTGGCTGCGCTGGATTTGCCCTGATGAACGAGGTGAGCGGGCACAATTACTTCTACTACCAGTTCGTTGCCCGGCTCGGCTGGCATCCGGCCGAGGTCGATCTCCGGACCTTTGTCCAATCGTATGTCCAGCGTCGCTACGGGGAGCCGGCGGCGAAATCGATGGAGCAGTGTTTGGACGAGCTGCTTCGGAGCGTCTACGGCACCGATAACGTTCCGAGTCCGTTCTACTGGCACCGTCCTGGCCACCGGATCCGTGCCGACGTCGCCGAGAGCGAGCGCCATCTGGGCCCGCTGCGCCGGGCCCTGGAGCGGGCGCTCGAGGCAGCCCCGGCCGCTCGCGACAATCCGTACTACCGCCACGATCTCAACGATATCGCGCGCCATTACCTTGCCACCCTGGCCGGCACACGGCAGCTCGCACTGGCGGAAGCGCTCCGCCAGCTCGATGCCACCAGGTTCGAGCAGGAAGCCGATCTCATCAAGCGCTGCCTGCAGACGATCGAGGAGCTCCTCGGCCTGGACGAGTACTACTGGCTGGAGCCTACCCTGCGCAGCGCGCGGGCGCTCCCGGGGGCGCCTGCGGACGTCGAGCGCCGGGTCCGCGATGTCCTCACCCGCTGGGCCGGACAGATTCGCGATTACGCGGCCCGGGACCTCTTCGAGCTCGTCCATGGCTACTACCGTCCCCGGGTGGATGCCTGTTTGGAAGAGCTTCGTCACCGCCTGGCAAACTGGCAGGGTTTCCTGGATTACCAGCCCGGTGAGGTTCGCCTTGAACGACAGTACAACGAGATCGAACAGCAGTGGGTACAGACGGGGGGACCGGCCATCCCCCGGCGGCCGGATCCCCGAGCCGTGATCGAGGTGGTGCAACGGCTGGTGCAGGAGCTGCCCGGCCCCGTCGGAGATGAGGCCTGATGAGACTGGACTGACCGGATATCCGGGTGAAGGACAAGCAATAAAACGTGATCGCCGCCCCGGGGCCGGGGCGCAGCGCGATCAGGAAGGAGACAGCGTGGCCCGTTTGACTGCCCTTCTTCTTATGGGTGGACCAGAGTTTCACAATCGGCCGCTGCACTTCGCCGAGCTCGCCGGCATTATCGCTGGCGAAGGGGGAGCAGACCTTCGGATCAGCCGAGATCTGGATATCCTGACCCCGGCCGTGCTCGCTCAGTACCACGTGCTGATCAACTGGAGCACCTTCCTCGAGCCGAGCGATGAGCAGGTCAGCGCGCTCCTCGCGGCTGTCGAGGCGGGGGCCGGCTTCGTCGGCCTCCACGCCGCCAGCGCCACGTTCTGGAATAGCCGGGACTACCTGGTCATGCTCGGCTGTCGCTTCATCGGCCACGATCGGTACAAGGCCTTCACCGTCCACATCGAAGACCGCACGCACCCGATCACTGCGGGGATCGAGGATTTCGCAGTCAGCGACGAACTCTATCAGGTATGCGGTGGGCTGGCCGGATTTGCTGCGCTCGCCGACGCGACTCGGCAGGGGAGACCAATGGCGGAGGCAGTCGCCGCCGCGAACGCGGCCGGTATCGAGCGACTTGGCCCGGACGTCCAGGTTCTGGCCTCGGCCGAGGGTCACCCGCTGCTTTACGCCAAGACATTCGGTCGGGGACGCGTCCACTACAATGCGCTGGGCCACGATCAGGGGGCGCTCACCAATCCGAGCTTCCGCCGCCTTCTGATTCAAGGGATCCGCTGGGCCGCGGGAGAGATCTAGCATACCGTCCGGGGACAGTGCGCGCGTTTTGACCATAATAGGTGCCCCCGGTTCGGTGCGACGGGCCCCGCGCCTCAATCCCTCGTGAATAGTCCGGATTAGAGCCGGTAGCGGGCGATGAACGCGGGATCGAGCTCGAGACCGAAGCCGGGACCGCTTGGCACGGGATAGAGCCCGTCCTGGATGGGCGGACGGTTGGCGATGAGCTGCCAGAAGACCGGATCGCGATCGGGGTGGAAACACTCGACGTAGGTGCCGTGGGGGATCGCGGCGAGCAGGTGGGCCGAGATCTGAGGCTCCTCGTGATGCCCCATCTGGACGTTGAAGGCGCTGGCCATGCCGGCGACGCGACGCCATTCCGTTGGTCCGCCCGACCACGAAGCGTCGAAGTTGCAGACGTCGATCGCTCCATCGATCATCAGATCGCGCACGCCCTGGCGCCCGATCTCGCTTTGACCGGCGGCAATGGGCATGCCCCCGATCTGGCGAACGTCGCGCATCGAACGACGATCATCGTACCAGCGACACGGCTCTTCGAACCAGCGGAGGTTCAGCCCCTCGGCGAGCCGGCAAAAGCGGATTGCCTCGTCGCGCGTGTAGCCTTGATTGGCGTCGACGAGCAGGATGAAATCGTCGCCAGCCGCCTCGCGCGCCGCTCGCACCCGTCGCACATCCTCGTCCACCACCGCGCCGCCAACTTTGAACTTGCAGCCAGCGAGCCCGAGCCGGCGGTAGAACTCCATCTCGGCGCCAATCTCGCCCACGCTCGCCCCGTAATAGCCGCCAATCGCAATCACGGGTAGTGCGTCGCGATAGCCACCCCAGAGGCGATAGAGTGGCTGGCCGATCGCTTTGCCAAATGCATCCCAGATCGCACTGTCGACGCAGGCAATCGCCTTCGTCGCCAGGGATCGGTCGCGCAAGATGTTGAAGGTGGCCGGGAGCATCGCCTCCCAGCAGCCTTCCACGTTGAACAGGTCGCGCCCGAGGACGCGCGGCGCGACCTCCCTCTCGATGATGTTCACGATCGTCGCCTGGGCATCGTCATCGTCGCCGTTGTAGCACTCGCCAACGACCCCTTCGTCGGTCCGGAGACGCGTAATGATCGTGCAGCGACTACTCATCTGGTAGTAGCTGCCGCGGAAGGTGCGCAGGAGCGGTACCCGCAGCGGGATAACCTCAATCGCCTCGATGTGCATGGGTTCTCCAGCGTTCTAGCTCTTGACGCCTCCCAGGGTCAATCCTGCCGTGATGTGCCGCTGGACGACGAGGGTGAGCACGAGCACCGGCAAGGTGACCAGCATGGCGGTGGCATTCAGGCGCCCCCAGTCGATCTGGGTATAGGAGATGAAGCTGTAGATGACGACCGGGAGCGTGCGCACGGCGTTGCCACCGAGGATCAGGGTCAGCATGAAGTTGTTCCATGAGAAGATAAACGCCAGGATTCCAGCGGCAACGATCCCGGGCTTTACCAGGGGAAGCGCGATGCGCCAGAACGCGCCGTAGACCGAGCAGCCGTCGATCAGCGCTGCCTCGTGCAACTCGCTCGGCAGGTCCTCGAAGAATCCGATCATAATCCAGATAATCAGTGGCATCGTGACCGTCAGATGGCTCAGGGTGACTCCGGGGTAGGTGCCGATAAGCTTCAGCTGGGTGAAGAGGATGAACCAGGGAATAAGATAGCTAATGCCCGGCATCATGCGGGCAGCCAGGATCGCCATGCCCAGCCGAGTCTGCTGGTGGCGAGCAATGCTGAAAGCAGCCGGTAGCCCGGCGAGCAGCCCCAACCCGGTCGAGCCGACTCCCACGATCAGACTGTTGACGAAGAACTGCAGGATTGGCATCTCGGTCAGTACGGCCCGGTAGTTACCAAGCGTCGGCTGGAACACAAGCAGGGGTGGGATCGCCGTGTTCTGGAGCTGGGTTTTGAACGAGCCGAGCAGCATCCAGACGAGCACGAAAAGAAACGGGACGGTGCCGGTGAAGGCCACGATATCGAAGCCGAATGCCACCAGATGCTTCTTCCAATACGGGAGGGCCAAGCGATCACGCGAAGCCATGGCCCCGGTCGGGATCATGATCCAGACCTCCGGAAGCGAAGGAGCGCGAGGCAGAGCACGAGCACAAGGGCGAACAAGATGACGAGCATCGCGGATGCGTAGCCCATGTTGAAATAAAGGAAGCCGGTGGAGAAGGCGTAGATGCTCAGGGTTTCGGTGGCGTAGGCAGGCCCCCCGCCAGTGATGACGAAGATCGTATCGAAGGTCTTCAACGCGTCGACCGCACGGAACAGCAACGCCACCACGATCGCGGGCCGCACGAGTGGTAGGGTCAGGTAGCGGAACTGTTGCAGACTGCTCGCTCCGTCGATCATGGCGGACTCGTACGGATCACGGGGCAGCGCCGCGAGGCCGGCCAGCAGAATGAGCATGATCAGGGGTGACCAGTGCCACACATCCACCAGGACCAGGGAGGGCATGGCAAGCCGCGGGTCGGCCACCCAGAGGCTCGGAGGGAGCCCGGCGCTGGTCAGCAGGAAGTTCAGCAGGCCAGCGGTCGGGTTGAACATCATCAGCCACACCAGCGAGGTAGCGACCGGGGTGGCCATCATTGGCAGCAGAAACGCCGTTCGAGCGATGCCTCGACCACGGAACGGGCGACTGAAGACCAGCGCCATGGCAAAGCCAAGCCCGAACTCGATCGCCACCGAGGCGAGCGTGAAGGAGGCGGTGTTCAGCGTCGCTCGGAGGAAGCGCGAATCGCCGGTCAGTAGCTGCCCGTAGTTGGCGAGCCCGACAAACCGTGGAGAGGTGGGATCGCCCACCGACCAATCGTGGAGGCTGATCCAGCCGGTGTAGCCGACGGGGAACACCATCATCAGGAGGATCAAGGCAACCGCTGGCGCCGGCAGCACCAGATATGCATATCGGTCGCTCCGTAGCCGCTGCCACAGTCCCAAACCCGGGGCTGTCTGTCGTCGGGCAACGATCACTTGTCGATCGCCGATCACGTCCGTCTCACCGTGGCATCGATTCTGGTTGACAAGCGCACGCGCCGACCACCTGAAGCGTCGCCAGATCGCGATCGGCTTGCGCGGCAGCAGCCTTGACATCTCCCCCTTGAATGGCGGTGACGATGACCGCACCGATAACATCGCGGGCCTTGGCGACGTTGACGTACGGCGGATAGAGGTCTGCCTTCCCCTTCGCATACGCCTGCTGAAGCACCGCGACGAGATCGGGATGCTTAGCGCCCAGACCCTTCTGAAACTCCTCTGACCGCCACGCGGAGGCCCGGGCTTGCTGGATACCGGCCCCCTGCTTGGCCACGCACATTTGCTTGCTCGAGGCCCATTGGATGAAATACCAGCCTGCCTCCTTGTTCGGTGCTTTCGCGTAAAGCGAGAGAATCCAGCCGTTGAGGCCCGGCCGCTCTGTTCCCGCCTTTCCGACCGGGAGCAAGGCGTATCCCACCTTGCCGACCACGGTCGATTTGGATGGGTCCTCGAAGTTCGTCACGAAGGCCGAGGTGTCGGAGAAGAAGGCAGCCTTGCCCTGCAGCCAGATATCCTGAGCCTCTGGCCAGTTCATATTGATGGCGCCGGGAGGTCCGTACTCGCGAAGCAAGCGGCCGTACAGCTCGAACGCTTCGATGTTCTGCGGCGACGACATGTTCGGCTTTCCACGCTCGTCAAGCCACGAGCCACCCATGTTCAGCATAAAGGGAGCCCAGGTGCCCACGGCTGCCGCCTGCTTCCCCCGCATGGTAATTCCGAAGGTGCCATCTCGCTTGAGCTGCCGAGCAGCCGCTTCCAACTCGTCCATGGTCGTCGGGGCCGAGAGGCCGGCGGCGCCGAGCAGATCCTTGCGATAATAGAGCGCGAACGTGATCGCATAGTCGGGGATACCAACCAGGGTATCGCTGACCGTGGCGAGCTGTTTGAGCGCGTTCGCGTCGAAATCGGCGAAGTCGTAATCCGGGGCGGTCAGTTCCGGATTGTCAACCCAGGGCTTGATCGGCTCGTACCACCCCGCGCGCATGAACTGCGCGCCCTGCTGGCCGGTATGGGAGCTAAAAACGTCGATGTCACTCGCGCCCGAGGTGAACTCGACAGTGAGCTTTTGCCGTTGCTGATCTTCGGGGAGCTTCTCCCAGCTAACCTTGATCCCGGTTAGCTCCTCGAACTCCTTGATTCGACGCTCGATAAAGCTGGTCGCTTCCTGATTGGCGACGAGCACCCGGATCGTCTTGCCTTGATACCTCTTCCAGCTGAATTGGCCTCCACCGGTCCGCGTCGGAGCCGCGGTCGCAGTTACGGCGCCCGATGGGGTCAGGCCGGGAGCCCCGGAGGGGCTGGTCGAAGGCGGCGGACTGGCCGTGGCGGACACGGGCCCCTGAACGGAGGCGGACCGGGAGCAAGCGTCCAGGGCAAGAGCCCCACCGCTTGCGATCACGGTCGCGAGAAGCCGTCGTCGCGTCAGCGCGCGCGGTGATACCGTCATTGGTTGCATCGCTTGATCCTCCCTCTTCTCCAGCGAGGCTTGGAAAACTCTGGTTACTCCTGCCACGTCGCGGCCGGACCGGTCTCGACGCCGGGCACTTGATCCAACGCGGACCGTCGGCGAGACGCTCCAAGACAGTGCTGGATGGCCCGGGCTCGCGCCCCCAAGCGCGGCCGAGCCATCTCCGCCGAACCTGCCTGGGCAGTCGCGAGCTCCGCCTGCGCCGCTCCCAGGACATCGGCCGAGATTTCCGAGAACAGCCCATCTCAGAGCGGTCCTCGGGTCCAGTCAACGTCGCCGTAGAAGGTCTCGGCGTCGATCAGCTCTCCCTCTGGCGTCAGATACTGGTTCGGCGGTCGGTTTGGCCGTCGATTCAGGTTCGACTCTGGTGTCGGCGAGGGGATGAAATTCGCGCGCACCAGCGCCTCGTCCCAATCGTCCCGCAGTAATCGATCGCACTCTCGAGCGATCCGCTGCGCACCCGGATCGTCAATCCGATCGACGAACTCTCGCGGATCCTCCTTCACGTTAAACAGGCTCGGCTTCGCATCCAGGTACAGGATGTACTTCCAGTCTCCGAGCCGCACCATCCGCATCGGCCCGGGCACCCCGTGGGAGTAGTGCTCGGAGATGGCGAACCCCTTCCGTCCCGCCGCGCTCCCCGTGGTCACGAGCGGCACCAGGCTCCGTCCGTCCAGCCCCTCTGGCGCCGGTAGCCCGGCCAACTCCGCCAGCGTCGGATAGAGGTCGACCAGCTCCACGACCTCGCTCACGCGGATCCCTTGCGGCAGCACCCGGGGATAGCTGATGATCAGCGGCACCCGCGCCGATGGCTCGTAGAAGGTCATCTTTCTCGCCATCCCGTGCTCGCCGTTCATCTCCCCGTGATCCGAGAAGTAGACGACGATGGTGTTCTCCCGCAACCCCAACTCGTCCAGAACGTGCAACACCTCCCCCACCTTGTCGTCGATGAAGGACACCGCGGCGTAGTACCCCGCGCGGGCCTCCCGCCACTGGGCCTCGGTCCACCCCTCCACGCCCGTGTATCGCCGATGAAACTGCATCCAGGGATGCAAGCGCTCTGGAAAGTTCGGCCCCAGATCGGGCAGGTCTACTCCGTCGGGCCAGTACCGTTCCCAGTATCGCCGCGGCACCCGCAAGGGAAAATGCGGCCGATTGTACGACAGCCACAGGCAGAAGGGCTCTTTCCGGTCGTCGGAGCGCAGGAACTCGATCCCGAGTCGATTGACGATGCTCTCCTGTTGCTCCTCTTCCGGGATCTCTGAGGGGCCCGCGGGCAGAATTGTCAGCCGCGGGGCCAACCCGATGGGATCGGGCTGATGCGAGCACCCGGCAAAGTCCCCGTACGGACGATAGGCAAATCCCCAGTGCTGCTCCGGGCCCACAAAGTGCATTTTCCCGACGGTGGCGGTAAAGTAGCCGTGCTGCTGCAGGTAGCCGGCGATGCTCGTCCGCGCCGCCGGCACCGGCGAGACATTGCTCCAGGCTCCGATGCGCCAGGGGTACAGTCCGCTCAGGAAGGACAGCCGCGAGGGTACGCAGACCGGGGCCTGGCAGTACGCCTGCTCGAACAGCACCCCGCGCGCGGCCAGAGCGTCCAGATTTGGCGTCTGCACGACCTGGCTTCCGTAGCACCCGAGGGTCAGGGGCGAGTGCTCATCCGAGAGCAGTACCACGATATTCGGCCTCTCCGCCACGAAACATCCTCCAAACGTACGAGGATAGGGCCAGCGACCGGATCAGCTCCCCGGCCGTGACCGGTCAATCGCGAATCGTTGCCATGTCCCGAAGTGGCAGATTGCCCACGTGGCCACGGGTGCTCATCACCGGGTAGGCGGCGAATGCGGCGCCGAAGGGAACCGCTGTCACCGAAGCGCCTCTCGAGCTGCGCCGGCCGAAACTGGCGTCTCGGTCGCCGCGGCTAGCCCACGCAAGGCCATCTCCCGAATGTGGTCAAGGTGCTCCCGCAGGACCGCCAGCAAGCCCGGCAGGTCTCGCCGCTCGTAGGCCTGGAGGAGCTGCCGGTGCTCGGCGATGCTCTGCTCCAGGGGCAGAAGGGGTCGGATCCGGGTCAGCCGCGCCGCGTACTCCTCCCAGATGAGACGATCGTACATCTCGACGAGACGGCGGTTCCCCGCCAGCTCGATCATGACGCGGTGGAAGGCGTGATTGAGGCGCGCGTTGAGGGCCTTGTCCTCCGCTGCTCCGCCTTGAAGCGCCGCCTCGGCCTCGGCCAGCACCGCGCGCAGGCGCTGCAGATCGTCCTCGGTCACCAGCGCCAGGCCGCGTTCAGCCGCAGCCAGTTCGATGAGGAATCGGATCTCGTGGAGTTCTTCGATGTCGCGCGCGCCCAGGGCGTTCACGAATATCCCGCGGCGAGGCACCTGGCGAACGAGCCCTTCGGCCAGGAGCCGCTGCAGGGCGAGCTTCACCGGGGTGTGGCTGACGCCGAAGAGCCGAGCCAGAGCATCCACCCGAAGGCGGTGGTCCGGCGCAAAGCGGCCATCGAGGATCCGCGCCTTGATCGCCAGGTAGGTCTTCTCGGCGAGGCCGCGGTGCTGAATGATATCGACCGCGTCGACCAAGCCAGCCTCGTGCTGTGCCATACCGCCCTTCGCGCGACCCATCGGGAGTTGCCCGGCAGAGCTAGATCTGAGATCTAAAATCCGCGAGTGCCTCGACTCTATCAGGTTCTCGACCGCTAGTCAAGAAGGTAGAAGTGCTC
>CADDYW010000145.1 GCA_902810745.1 Chloroflexota bacterium
GGCAGGTGCCGCGCTCGGCGCTGGCCGAGCCTCGCCGGGCGCACCGATTTCCGCGATGGGGGTACCGATCGGTGCACTCTGACCCTCGGGCAGCAGGATGCGCAATAGCACGCCAGATGCATACGACTCGAGCGGCATCGTCGCCTTGTCGGTCTCGATCTCCGCCAGTGGCTCGCCCTTCTTGACTTCCTGACCTTCCTGCTTGAGCCAGCGCACGATGGTTCCTCTCTCCATCGTGTCGCTCATGCGTGGCATGACGATCTCTGTTGCCATCGACTAGACCATCCTTCGCCCGTACATCGTAAAGAGGAAACGTGATTCGAACGACGCGAAGCGGAAGATGACCTGGATGCCAGGCGTCCCGTCTGACTTCCGCTCCTCAGGTCGGACGTTTCACGTCTTCCGTTCCACGCTCCACGATTTACGTTTTATCGTCGTCGAGCCGGGACCATCGCCCGTGCGGCCTCGACCACGGCACTCGCCTGCGGAAGCGCGGCAGTCTCCAGGGGTTTCGAGTACGGCATGGGAACGTCTGCCGTGGTGATCCGTGCAATGGGCGCATCCAAGAAATCGAACGCGTGCTCCTGTAAGGTCGCGGCGATCTCGGCGCCGACGCCGTAGAGTCTCCATCCCTCTTCGACAATGATCGCCCGGTTGGTCTTGCGGACCGAAGCAACCGGAGTCTCGACATCCAGGGGACGGAGGGAGCGGAGATCGATTACCTCCGCGTCGATTCCTTCCTTGGCGAGTGTGTTGGCTGCATCCAGGGCCGCCAGGACCATTCGGGAATGGGCGATGATGGTGACGTCGCGCCCGGGGCGTGCGATACGAGCCTTCCCAAACGGCACGAGGTACTCGCCCTCGGGAACTGGGCCGATGGTGTTATACAGCGCCAGGTTCTCGATAAACAAGACCGGGTTGCTGCCTCGGATCGCTGTCTTGAGCATTCCCTTGGCGTCTGCAGGAGAGGCGGGCGTGACGACGTACAGCCCCGGAACGTAGGCGAAGTAGACGTCGAGATTTTGCGAGTGCTGCGCCGCGAGCTGGTGTCCGGCCCCCTGCGGCGTTCGGATAACGAGGGGCACACAATCCTGACCGCCGAACATATAGCTGATCTTGGCGGCGTTGTTGATGATCTGGTCGAAGGCGACGAGGATGAAGTTGATCGTCATAATCTCGATGACCGGCCGCAAGCCGAGCATGGCTGCTCCGATCCCGGCGCCGACGATGGCCTCCTCGGCAATGGGCGTGTCTTTCACTCGCCGGGGACCGAACCGCTCGTACAGTCCCTGCGTGACCTTATATGCCCCGCCGAACTGCGCGATATCCTCGCCCATCAGGAACACGGATTCGTCGCGTTCCATCTCTTCGAGAAGCGCCTGATGAAGCGCCTCGCGATACGTGATATCAGGCACCTGTACCTGCCTCCTGCGTGTGGCCAGGCTCGCAGTACACGTAGTCGTAGAGAGACGACACCTGCGGGAAAGGACTTTCCTCGGCGAACCGCACCGCTTCGGCGACTTCCTGCTCGACTCGCGCCTCGATCTGCTCGCGCTGCGCCGCGTCGATCAGACCGGCTTCCTCGAGCTTCTGCTGGAAGGAGACGATCGGATCACGCCGACGCCATTCCTCGATCTCTTCTGCCGTTCGGTAGGCCCCGGCGTCGGCCATGGAGTGGCCACGGTAGCGATAGGTGACGGCTTCAAGCAGCGTTGGCCGGTGCTCGTGGCGGGCGCGATCGACCGCGCGGGTCGTCGCCTCGTGGACCGCCAGGATGTCCATTCCGTCGACGCGCTCGGCTGCCATGTCGTACGCGCAGGCTTTGCGCCACATCTCGGTCACTGCCGAGTCCTCTTCGACACGCTTACCCATCGCGTACAGGTTGTTCACGCAGAGCATGACGACCGGCAGATGCCAGAGCTCGGCCAGGTTGGCGGCCTCGTGGAAGGCACCGATGTTCGTCGCGCCTTCGCCGAAGATCGACAAGACCACGGCATCCGAAGAGCGATACTGGATAGCTAGCGCCGCGCCGATTGCCAAGGGAATCGCGCCCCCGACGATCGCGTAGCCACCCATGAAGTGCTTGTCGATGTCGAAAATGTGCATGGATCCGCCGCGCCCCTTGCTGGTACCGGTCTCTTTCCCAAACAGCTCCGCCATGATCTTTCTGGGATCGACTCCACGGGCGATGGCGTGTCCGTGCTCACGGTAGTTGCTGAAGATGTAATCCTGCGGCTCGAGTGCATCAATCGCTCCGACGACGGTCGCTTCCTCGCCGATATTCAGGTGAAGATAGCCGCCGATCTTGGCCCGTGTATACATCTCCGCCGCGGCTTCTTCGAATCGCCGGATCAATAGCATCTGCTCGTACCAGCGAAGAAGCTGGGTTCGCCGTTCAGGGGAGAGCAGCCCTGCCCCTGGAGCTGTCTGGACAAGGCCACCCGCAGCGCGCTCGGCCGATAGGTGTGGAGCTCGGCGTGGCTCCGCGGGCTTCATCATACCTGGGAATCCTCCTGACCATCCTGCAGCCACCATCCAGCCTGATGTGCGTTCGCATCTCCGCGTGGAAAACGTTACGCTGCAGGTTCCATGCCGGTTTTTGACAGGCTGTCACTTCTGAGTCTACTCCGCCAGGCGAGAAAACTCAAAATCTCGTGATTCCGGCACCCATTCTGGGTGTATCCCATCGGATCCCTCCAGGCGCATGATCTCCTCGACAATGGCGTCGACGCGTGACCGAGATGATTTGCCTTCGGTATCAAGAACGGCGAGGTATTCGACGGTGTGCGGCCTGGGCGACATGCGCGGGGTGCTAACACGATAGCGCTTGTATCGTCGCGTGTAAACGCGAAGATCACCGCGCTCGGCCAGGACGGAAAGCATCGCCGCCAGCGGCATATTTCCATCGGTGCTGTAGCTGACCAGAATCCACCGCGCGCTCAGGGCATCGACCAGCGAGCGAAAGGCCGGGAGCGCCGCGCTGGCGGAGTTATACGGCGAGCGGCGCTCGGTACGCCAATCCTTGCGGATGGCCGACTTGTCGCGCGCACGGCCGTCGACGCGAATGTGCGGACAGAGTGCCGGCTTATCCCAGAGGACGACAGTGTTCAGGACGTGGTAGTTGCTTCCGTAGGGATGCTGATTATAGGGCGGGTCGAGGTAGACGATACGAGGGCGCTCGCCAATGCGCTTCTCGAGGTCTCGAGCCAGCGACTGGGCATCTTCACGCCAGGCAAGATTGATCTCCCCGTTGTCGAAGACGACCGGTGGCCTCAGTCGCAGCACGCTACGAATCCGGTACAGCGCCGTGCCAGTCTGTCCGCCCCAGCCGTCGTGGAAGCCCTTGAAGACCCCGCTGGTGTTGCTGACGTAGCTGACCGCGTAGATCAATCCACTCAGGAGGTACGCGCGCTCGTCGGCGGTCAGCCTGCCTTCCTTCTCCCAGACGGCGATGCGCTCCCGAATCGCGTCGATCCGCTCGCCGTTCTGCCGGGTGAAAAACATCCGCTCCCGCGTCGGATCAGGATGCTCGTCATCGCGGGGACACAGGTGCTCGGCAATGTACCCGTGAACGGGGTCAAGCTGGTTCAGCTCCTCGAAGACGCGAGCAGCCCCACCAAGCGCAGCGAAATCCGGTACCTGGTTGAGGACGACGGTGCCCCGCGCGATCTCGTAGGCATAGGGCTCCCAATCGTTCGCGGCAACCCGGAAGCCCAGGGTCTTGGCCAGACGGGCGACCACCGTGCTCCCGCTGAACAGATCGACGAACACTCCGCGCGGCTGACCGGTACACTGGATGCCACGCGAGATCAGCGATAGCAGCTTGCGCTTGTTGCCGATGTACGGGATGAGCTGAGAATACACATACTCGTCGGTGCGAACGGCAGCGTGTCGCCGGGGGTGATAGAACGCGTGAGCAGGAATCTGGGTGCGATCGATCATCCCAATACTTCCACGAAGTGAACAGCTCATCATACCATGGCTGACGACTGGCCATCAGGTCGTACCCTTCGGCGATAACACAAAGCCGGAGCAGAGCGATCAGTTTCGAGCTGATCGCTCTGCTCCGGCACTGCTGGCCAGTCTCCAGGAGAAGTCTCGTCCTGGTCGATCGATCCTCGATCAGTTGGTTGCTGGCGCCGCGCGCGTTCGAAGGAACGCAGCCGCCACGCTGCAGGTACGCTCGAGATTCTTCTGAATCAGCTGAACCACCTGCGGAGCGTCGCGCCTCTCGGCAGCGGCGATGATCTCCTCGTGCTCGGCCGCGGCGTTCGGCAGTCGCTCGACCGACGCGTAGACGGTCAGGAACCGCAGGCTCGCCTTGCGCAGATCGTCGATCAGGCGTGACAGGAACTTATTATTCGCCGGTCGGTAGAGGGCGAGGTGGAACGCTCGGTCTTTCTCGGCGAACGCGGCCAGGTTCGCGTCGTTGATCCCCTGGACAATCTCCTGGTGGATCCGTCGGATCTCCGCAAGATCCTGCTCGGTGAGATTCGGGACGGCCAGCTGGGCAGCAAGGGTCTCCAGGTGAATACGGACGGCGTAGATCTGCTCGAGGTCATCCGCGGACAGCTCCGAGACCATGACCGCACGGTGCGGGTAAATCGTGACGAGCCCCTCGCTCTCGAGCTGGCGGAGTGCAGTTCGGACCGGCGTCCTGCTGACTGCTAGCTCACTCGCGATCGCGTCCAGATCGATCCGCTCGCCGGGACGCAGCACTCCGTCGAGAATGCGCTGTTGAAGAATCGTATGCACCATGCGCTCGGCCGTCGTTGGCCGTCCAGCCAGTGGTCGAACCATCAGTCAGTGCTCCCCCTTAAAAATAGTATTGTCGTGGCGACAGCCAAGCGGGAATCCACTCGGCGTGACGTTAACGGTATCTGCGGAGACCGGGGACAGTAAACGATACACAAATATTGTGTACGTATCACTCTATCGGCAAGGTTATCACGGTTATATTCACCTGTCAAGAAGTACGCGTGGCGCCATCTCCCGCGGCCCAGCTAGCCCCCGTGTCTTTACACGGGCGATGTCTGGGAAGTAGCTTCGGCCGACCCCTCACCACTCCCCTGGCCCTGCGCTAGCATAGGGTGGGATCCGAGGGGACGTCGTAGGGTACGACGTGCTGCCCCAGCAGTGCCTGAAAGTCCTTGGCATTGCGCACCGCGTAGTTCGCGCGGTTATTGTTCAACAGAACGTGTACCTCGGCGGTCTGCGCGGCGACGTCTTCAAGCGCGGGCAGCCACTCCTGCAGCTCGGATGGCTGATACAGGTAGTTGAACCGGTCGCCGGACGATTCCGTGCGTGCGTACCACGTCTGTCGATTCCGACCGTGAAACCGAACAATTGCGAGATTGGGATTCGTCACCGCGACGACCCGCGGCACACTGCCCGTGCCGATCTGCGGTTCGTCGACCATGACGTGGACGAGCTGGAGATCCCGAAGAAGCGCCAGCGTTTCGTCCCGACTTTCGCCAGTGAGCCAGCTTCGATGCCGAAACTCGATCGCGAGAGTCTGATTCGGAAAGAATTCCTTGCAGGTGCTCAGATACTCACGGTTCTTCGGCTGGTTGGTGAACCAGGGCGGAAACTGGAACAGGATTGCGCGCAGCTTTCCAGCTTCCTGGAGCGGTCGCAGCGCTGCACCGAAGCGTTCGAACGTGCTCGCCGCTGGCTCGTTCTCCCGGTCGTGCCAGGTCAGCTCGCGATACGCTTTCACATCGAAGACGAAGCTCGCCGGTGTTCGCTCGGCCCACCGGGCGAAGTTGTGCGCCGGCTGGAGGTGATAGAACGTGCTATCGACCTCGACCAGCGAAAAATGCTGCGAGTAGTAGGTCAGGCGCTCGTTCGGCCGCAGCTTTGGCGGGTAGAAGTCGGTGTGATCCGCCCAGTTGCAGGTTCCAACCCGGATTTTCGTCACAACGTCTGGATTCATCATCTAAGATTCTATCGGGCTGGCGGGATGTGTCAAGCCACGGGCAGTGTAACAATCCGGCACGCGTATCGTTTTCATGAGCAAGAAGGGATCTCCACGGGCGATACGATTGGAATTGGGTAGTGGGGGGCTACTGCTCGTGGAGATCCCTTCTCGTTCTCATTGCATTCCTCGCGCGTATCCCGCCTCCACAGAACGTCAGGGTGCTCTCCCGGGCCGCCGTGGCATGCGCGATGCCGCGTGCACGGCGCGTATAATTGAGAGAGAACGCGCGAGGTATAGAGAGTGCAGGTTTCTGAGCTGATGACCCGTGAGGTCATCACTGTTTACCCCGATACCCCCGTCGTCGAGATTGCGCGTAAGATGCTGCAGAACGATATCTCTGGTATTCCGGTCGTCGATCGTGACGGCCGGCTGGTCGGGATCGTGACCGAGACAGATCTGGTCGTCCGTAATGCGAATGTGCACTTCCCGACATTCCTGCAGATCCTGGATGCGCGGATCTATCTAACCAGTACGCGCCACTTCGAGGAAGAGCTGCGCCGCGCCCTGGGAACGGTGGCGGCCGACGTGATGACACGCGAAGTGCAGACGGTCAAACCCGACGACGACATCAGCGTGGCGGCGACTCTGATGGTGGACCGGGGATTGAATCCGATCCCGGTTCTGAACGATGGTCGCCTGGAAGGCATTATCAGCCGCTCGGATATCATCCGCCACATTCTTGCCCAGGAAGTGTAGCGAAACTACCCGATGATCGAGCTGGCCGACCTGCTCGAGGCAATGGCTCCGGCGAACGCGCGGGTGATCGGCTCCCCGTCGGCTACCGCCTTCGACGGCTTCGCCTACGATTCGCGGAAGCTGCGCCCCGGCGAGCTCTTTCTGGCGGTTCGGACGGCACGCGCGGATGGCCATGATTACATCCCCGATGCGATTCGACGCGGTGCGGCAGGCATCCTGGGCGATCGCCTGGAGGGGATCAGCCCCCCTGGCGTCACGACGATTGCCGTCGACGACGTCATGCAGGCGCTCCGATCCTGGGCGCGATTCATTATTGGGCGGTATAGCCCACGCGTCGTGGCGGTCGTGGGTGCCACCGGCAAGACGCTCGCGGCGAAGGCAGCCGTGGCCGTCCTGAGCCACGGGGTGAGGGGAGGTCCTACCGTCTTCGACGGCGACAACCATAACACGCTTTACGGGTTGCCGATTGCCCTCGGCAAGCTCGCGCCAACGCACCACCTGGCCGTCCTGGAGTTCGCTCGGGAGCAGCCCGGCGACCTGATCGAGCACGCCCGCATCGCACGGCCGTCGATCGCCGTGGTGGTCCGCGGATTTGAGGATCCAGCGGCAAACCAGGAGCTCGCCTCCTTCGTTCAAAGGATTCCCTCCGATGGTGTCCTGATCCTGAACGCGGACGATCCCGCGGTGTCGCGCCTGGCCGATGTCGCGGTGGCCACAGTCATGCGCTATGGTCGGAGCTCGGCGGCCGACGTTCGCGCTGATCAGATCAATCTTGAGCCTGGTGGGACCCGTTTCGTCTTGAGCTTCGCCGCTGCGCGGGCACCGGTCAGTCTAGCTCTCGTCGGCGATCCAGCAGTGGAGGCCGCGGTGGCCGGGGCGGCCACTGGCCTGGCACTGGGCTACCATCTCTCGGAAGTCGCGGAGAGTCTGGAGCGAATGTCGCCGGTGGCTGGCCGCCTCCGCCCACTGGCCGGGACGAATGGCAGTCAGATCCTCGACGATAGCTATGATGCCGACCTCACTTCTCTGACTGCTGCGCTTGCAGTTCTCGACCGCTGGCACGGACGAAAGACCGTCGTTCTGGGCGCACTGACCACGGTCGAGCCGGATGAGGTGACACGTCTCCATCGGCGTGCCGGGTCAGAGATTGCGCGCCACGCCGACCGACTGATCACGTTGGGATCGGGCGCCGATGGCGCTGCCCTGGCGGCGCTGGACGATGGATTCGACGCCCACGACGTTGTCATGGCGGAGTCGGTGGATGACGCGGCGCAGGTCGTGCGACACGCGCTCGGCCCCAAGGATCTCATCCTCGTGATCGGGGGCGCGGAAGCCCGGATGGAGCGGGTCGTCGAGCGACTGCTGGTCGATCCCACGCACGCTCCCGATCTCCTCATTCGCCAGGATGCTGGCTGGAAGCGGCGCGTCTTTCTCTCGCGCGAACGTCCGACCTGGGTCGAGATCGACCTCTCGGCAATCGGCGAGAACGTCCGCCGTCTCAAGGAGATCGCCCACCCGGCCGCGCTGATGGCTGTGCTCAAGGCAGATGCCTATGGCCATGGTGCGATCCGGACCGCGCGCACGGCGCTGCTCCATGGAGCGGATTACCTGGCGACGGCGTGCCTTGGCGAGGCTGTAGCGCTCCGTCGGCAGGGAATCAGTGCTCCGATCCTCATCCTTGGCTTCACACCGCCGTGGCAGGCACCAGAGATTGTGCGTTACGATCTGACAGCAACGGTCTACAGCCTTGATCTGGTCCGCCATCTCTCTCGCGCTGTCCACGCGCTGGGGCGTGGCCCGGCCAGGGTTCAGGTCAAAGTCGATACCGGAATGGGGCGGCTCGGACTCCTGCCGCCGGATGTGCCGCCGTTCATCGAGGCTGTTCGCGCGATTCCCGAGATCGAGGTCGAGGGTATCTTCACTCACTTCGCCTGCGCCGACGCGCCGGATCCGAGTCCGACCTGGCGACAGATCGAGCGGTTCAATGCCGTCCTCGATCAGATCTCCCACGACGGCTGGCGCCCGCGTTACGTCCACGCGGCGAACTCCGCCGCAATCTTTCGCTTTCCCGAGGCGCGCTACACGATGGTCCGGTCCGGTATCGCTCTCTATGGCTTGGACCCATCCAGTCAGGTACGCTGTCCGGAAGGCTTTCACCCGGCCCTCACCTTCAAGACGCTGGTCGCGCAGGTCAAGGAGCTTCCGGCCGGTAGTCCGGTCAGCTATGGTGGAACCTTTGTCACCCAGCGTCCATCCAGAATCGCGGTGCTGCCGGTTGGCTACGGCGATGGCTTCCGTCGTTCTCCACAGAACTGGCACGAGGTGCTGGTGCACGGTCGACGCGTCCCGATCGTGGGAGTCGTCTGTATGGATATGTGCATGGTCGACGTGACCGATGTGCCCGGCGTTCGCGTGGGCGACGAGGTGGTCCTGATCGGTCGACAGGGCCAGGACGAGATTACCGTCGCCGAAGTCGCGCAGAAGCTCGGGACGATCTCGTACGAGGTCGTGACGCAGATCCTGGCGCGTGTGCCGCGTGAAGTGGCACCGGAGAGATAACCGCGCACGGACTCCGTCGCCGTCGACGCCCCTCAGTCGAACTTCACGTGGACGGGCTCCACGCTCGCTTCATCGGCCTTGAAGAAATCCGCAGGGCGAAAGCCGAATAGCCCGGCCACGAAGACCCCCGGGACCGACGTCACCCGCGCGTTGTATTCGAGAACGCGGCTGTTATAGAAGTTTCGCGCGTACGCGATCTTATCCTCGGTATCGGAGAGCTGCGCTTGCAGATCGAGAAAATTCTGGTTCGCTTTCAGCTCGGGATAGGCCTCGGCCACCGCGAAGAGAGACCGCAAGGCCTGGGTCAGCATGGTGTTTGCTTGCGCCGCCTCCGCAGGTGTCGTCGCACTCTGTAGCTGCGCGCGCGCCCGCGTGACACCTTCGAGTGTTTCGCGCTCGTGTCGCGCGTAGCCGCTCACCGTTTCGACGAGATTCGGGATAAGGTTTCCCCGCCGCTGAAGCTGGACCTGTACGGCGCTCCAGGCTTCGCCGACGGCGAGCCTTCCCCGGACCAGCCCGTTGTAGAGAAGCACGACGATCACGGCGACCACGAGCCAGAGGACCAGTATGACGACAACGATGTTCACTCTCGACCTCCGTCGTTCTTAGCGACTAACCTCGCCAGACATCCACGCTCACCAGCTTCCAC
>CADDYW010000146.1 GCA_902810745.1 Chloroflexota bacterium
GAGCAAGGGGGCGATCTGCTCCCACTGGTGATCGCTGACCTCGTGTCGTCTCGCCATGGTCCCTCCTCAGCCGAAAGAGATCTATGATACAAGATGGATACAATATTTGCAAACGCACCCTAGTCGCGCCTCGCCGTCGAGGTCGGTCGCCGGTCGTGACGCGCTGCGAGGCCCACGGCCGGCGACGATCGCATCACGCAGAGAGCGCGTCTCGGCTGATGGGCCGACGTCCAATGCTTCGCGAAGTAGTCGCTCGCACGTCTGGAACTGCGCCAGCGCACTCGCGCGGTCCCCATTCTGATAATAGAGCCCCATCAGGGTGCGGTGGAGCTGCTCCTGGAGTGGGTCGATCCTCAGTGCCTGCCGGACGTGGAGGATCGCGGCGCTGTTCTGGTTCCGACGCTGGTCGAGCTCGATGAGCTCACCGTAGGTCGCCAGGATACGCTGATGCCAGCGTTCCCGTTCTTGCTGCACCCATTCGGAGAAAGCCACGCTGTCACGGACATCAAAGCCGTCGAGAAAAGGTCCACGGTAGAGCGCGACCGCGGCGTCGAGAGCAGAACCATCGCCCGCGTCGCGAGCCAACGAGGTCAATTCTGCGAATCGGTCGAGGTCGGTTCGTACGTCCGGGTTGGGCTGCCAGGCGATGCTATCGCCGCTGGCGACGATCGGGAAGAAAGGGAGCATCGAGAAGGTCCGGCGGAGGCGGTTAAGAGCGGTACTCAAACTGTTGCGACCCTCCGCCTCGCTGTGCTCTTCCCAGAGCAACGTCGCGAGCTGGGCCCGGCCGAGCGGATACGCGGGGCGAGACACGAGGTAGTAGAGCAGAGCTGCCGGCTTCCGCGCCCCGAGGGGAATCTCGCGGCCCTGGTAGCGAGCCACTGGCGGTCCCAAGAGGTCAATTTCGAGCAGTGGCATGTGGTTGGTGATCCTCAAGCAGAATGGACCACACTGCGCCTGGCGGCAAAACTCTACCAGATTACTCCTCGGACGGCAATGCCCAGTGACAAGACCGGTGAAGGAGCCTGACCCGATCTCCCTGGCGGAGCATGTCGCGCTCGCGGGCCCGTCGCCCCCAGCGTTGCCCGGAAAACCATGTATCACCAGGCCAGCAAACGCGCTAAGATGGGTGGCACGAGATGAATTCACGTTCGGGAGGAGACCGATGTCCGACGACCTCTACGAAAAGGGTATGCAGATTCGGCGGGCGGTCCTCGGCGACGAATACGTCGACCGGGCGACGCAGAACGTCGACGATTTCAACCGCGACTTCCAGCGGCTGGTGACCGAATATTGCTGGGGCGCCACCTGGGGACGCGAGGGGCTGAGCCGCAAGCAGCGCAGTCTGAACAATCTCTGCCTCCTCGCCGCGTTGAACCGGCCCAACGAGTTCGAGATCCACGTTCGCGGCGCTCTCCGCAACGGCTGCACCGTCGACGAGATTCGCGAGACGCTGATCCAGGTCGCGGTCTACGCGGGCATCCCCGCGGGCGTCGAGGCCTTCCGCATCGCCCGCAAGGTCCTGGCCGAGGAGCACTAAGCGGACAGATGTTCCCGATTGCATGAACGCCCGCGCCCGGCACTACAATAGGGTGCTTTCCAGCGGGTGAGCCAGCCAGAATTGCAGGAGGGAAACGTGTCCGAGCACCAGTCCGAGCCAATCTATGACGTGCGTGTCGAGCGAGACGTCCCGGTGCCCATGCGCGACGGAACGCGCCTGGCTGCCGACGTCTACCTCCCTACCGGGAATGGTCCCTGGCCGACGCTGCTCGAGCGGACCCCCTACAACAAGGAGTCATCGTCCGAGATCGCACTCGGCGCGCCACAGTTCTACGCCTCGCGTGGCTACGCCGTGGTGATCCAGGATACGCGCGGACGCTTCAAATCGGAGGGCGCGTTCTACCCCTTCCACGACGACGGCTGGCGGACGAATCGCGACGGCTACGACACGATCGAGTGGATCGCCGCCCAGCCGTGGTCGAACGGCAAGGTCGGCACGATCGGGGGATCGTACTCGGGCGCGACGCAGTACCAGATGCTGCCAACCCGCCCGCCGCACCTGGTCGCGCAGTTCGTTCGGGAGTCGTCCAGTGACTATCACGCGGAGTGGGTCTATCGTGGTGGCGCCCTCGAGCTGGCCTTTATCCTTCCCTGGGCGCTCAACGTGACGCTCAACAACATCGCCCATCTGGTACCCGCAGACGAGGTCGAGCGGCAACGCGGCATCCTGGCCGGCGTTCGCGACGAGATCGAAAGCTGGTTCACCAACCGGCCGCTCGCGCCGTGCACGTTTCTCGCCGGGCTGAGCGACTGGTACAACGAGTGGCTGGATCACCCGGACGATGGGCCGTTCTGGTGGCAGTGGAACGTCGCGCTGAAGCACCACGAAGTCGACACGCCGGTCTACCACCTCGGGGGCTGGTTCGACGGCTTTCTCCGCGGAACGCTGGAGAACTACAAGGGCATGCGGGCAAAGGCGCGCAGCGAGCGTGCTCGAACGGCACAGAAGCTCATCGTCGGTCCCTGGATCCACGGCCCGGGTAACATCGACCAGCGCGTGGTGGGCGAGATCGACTACGGGCCGGAGGCAGCGGTCCAGCTCAATCCGCTGCGCCTGCGCTGGTTCGACTACTGGCTGAAGGGCCTCGACACCGGCATCATGGACGAGCCGCCGGTCCGGTTCTTCACCATGGGCGCGAACACCTGGCAGACCGCGACCGACTGGCCCCCGCCAGACGCTCATCCCCTCGTCCTCTACTTGAGTGGCGGCAAGAGCGGCAGCGCGCAATCGCTCAACGACGGCCGTCTGTCCTTCGACGTGCCCGGGGCGACCGATAGCCCGGATAGCTACCTCTACGATCCAGATCATCCGGTCCGCACGCGCGGCGGCGGATTCCTCGGCCCGATGAACGGCGGCTACGATCAGCGCCCGGTCGAGCCGGAGGTACTTACCTACACCAGCGAGCCGCTGCCGCGCGACCTCGAGGTATCGGGACCGGTAACGGCGACGCTCTATGCCATGTCCAGCGCCCGCGATACTGATTGGGTCGTGCGCATCAGCGACGTGGCGCCGGATGGCCTGTCGCGCATCGTCGCCGATGGCGTCTTACGGGCGCGCTACCGTAACTCGATGGAGCGTCCAGAGCTACTCACGCCAAACCAGGTCGAGACGTTCGTGGTCGACTGCTGGGCGACGAGCAACCTCTTCCGCGCGGGGCACCGCGTTCGAGTCGCGGTGACCAGTAGCTGCTTTCCGCGCTGGGACGCCAACCCGAACACCGGCGAGCCGTTCGGTCGCAGCAAGACGGGCGTGGTCGCCCTCAACACGGTGTTCCACGATGCGTTCCGCCCGTCGCACGTCACGCTATCGGTTCGAGGCTAAGGACTCGTTAAGAAACAACTTCCCGAATTGCGTTCGAGAGGGGTAAGAATCTGGTGCCGGTGCGCTACGATTGGACTGGCGACACCCTGGCACGCCGCTGGGGATGTGATGATGACCGGCGAGGTTCCTCCGTGTGGCTGTCGGGCCTGCGAGCAGTCCAGCTCGCACCCCGACCGGGACCCCCATCGGCAGATGATGCTCGGGTTCCGCCGGCTCGACGAGCAGCCTGGTGCAGGCTCGTGGCTTCCCGGCAGCGTCTCGCTTGGAATGCCGTGATTCTAGCACCCGGGGCCATGGGGGACGAGTTCGACCAGGGTTGACGCGCCGAAGACGGTGCATTACATTCCTGACCGTCCGCGTGGGTGCTCATCGCCCGAGCCAGCCTTCGTCGAATCAATCGTAATGGGAGGAGCTATCGATGGCGACGACCAAGTCTGCGCTGCGCGTCGAGATCGAGAAGAATGGCTACGTCGTCGTGCCGGGCGTGGTCCCGAAGGAGATGCTCGACGCGGTTGTCGAGGACATCTGGCGGCACGTCGGCGCCGACCCGAACGACCGCGAGTCGTGGTACAAGCCGGGCATCGTCGCCTCGACCGGCATGGTCGAGATGTACCACTACCAGTCGATGTGGAACACGCGCCAGCACCCGAGGGTCTACGAGGTCTTCGCCGAGGTTCACGGTACCGAGAAGCTCTGGGTGAGCATCGACCGAACCAACCTCAAGCCACCGGCCGATCCGGCCCACCCCGAGCACGACCACAAGGGCTTCATCCACTGGGATACCGACACCTCGAAGTATCCGGATATTCCCTTTCGGGTTCAGGGCGTCCTCGCGCTGACCGACACCGCGGCGAACATGGGCGGCTTCCAGTGCATCCCGGAGATCTACCGCGACCTCGACGCCTGGATCGCCCGTCAGCCGGCCGACCGTGACCCGCGCCGCCCGGACATCGCCGGCTACGAGATCACCAGGCTCGCGATGAAGGCCGGTGATCTGGTCATCTGGACGACGCTCCTGCCCCACGGCAACGGGCACAACGTCTCCGACCGTCCGCGGCTGGCCCAGTACATCACGATGAACCCGGCCGAGGAGTCGAACGCGGAGCTTCGCGAGACGCGGATCAACTGCTGGCGAAAGAAGCTTCCGATGCCGGCGAAAGCATTTCCGGGCGATCCACGCGGGATCGAGCAGCAGACTGGCCCGGCCGAGCTCACCCCGCTCGGGCGCAAGCTGCTGGGGCTTGATCGCTGGCCCGACGCCTGATCGCTAGGTCGACCTTGCGCCCGTCGTGTTGCCCATTCGAATCGACATCCCACCGGAGGAAAAGGTGAAGATCACGGATCTCAAGTGCGCGGTCATCGGCCAGAATCCGATCGTGCGCATCGTGACGGACGAGGGGATCAGCGGCTACGGCGAGATCGAGTCGAGCAAGCCCTACGTCAAGCCCCAGGTGCTGTTCTACAAGGATCTTCTGCTGGGGGAGGATCCGACGAACGTCGAACGGGCGATGCTGCGGATTCGCCGGCTCGGAGCGTTCAAGCCGTGGGGCAGCGCGGTCAGCGCGATCGAGATGGCGCTCTGGGACGTCGCCGGCAAGGCGGCAGGACTGCCGGTCTACAAGCTGCTCGGCGGCAAGATCCGCGACCGTGTCCGGGTGTACAATGGCGGCGTCCGCTTCCCGATGGCCGGGCACTCGCCCGCCGACTTCGCCGAGAACATGGCGAAGATGAAAGAGGCCAAAGAAGGCTTCACGATCATCAAGCAGGGCATCGGCTACCACAGTCAGATGCTCGCGAACGCCCCCGAGCACCGTTACGCCGAGTACAGCGCGAGCGCGCGATTCCCGAACCGCGGGCCGCTGACCGAGCGCGGACTGAAGCACATCGTCGCCTGCGTCGAAGCGATGAAGGAGGTCCTGGGTGACGAGATCGGCCTGGCGCTGGATTGCGGCCCCGGCTGGACCGTCCCCGACGCGATCCGACTGGCGCGCGCGGTCGAGCCGCTCAACGTGCTGTGGCTCGAGGATCTGCTCACCGGCGACTACACGCCGTACGTCAACGCCGACCTCTATCGCGAGGTCACCCGGAGCACCTCGACGCCGATCCACACCGGCGAGGAGATCTACCTCCGCCAGAACTTCATGGATCTGATCGAGAAACACGCGGTCAGCGTCATCGGCCCGGACCCGGCCGACGTCGGCGGCATCGCCGAGCTGAAGTGGATCGCGGAGTACGCCGACCTGCACGGCATCCTGATGGCGCCGCACGGAGTTCTTGACGGACTGATCGGGCTCGCGGCCCTCGTCCAGGTCTCGGCGACCCTGCCCCAGAACTACATTGCCTTCGAGTACCCGCTGGGACGGCCGGAGTGGTGGTACGACATCGTCGAAGGGCTGCCAGATCCAATCGTCAAGCAGGGCTTCATCGAGGTCTGGGACCGACCGGGCCTGGGCGTCGACTTCAACGTCCAGGCTGCACGGAAGTACCTTCGAGACGAAGACAGCGACTTCTTCGATTGAAGCAGCTCGGATCGGGCGGTCAGGAGCCATCGGCCAGGGCTGGGATGACCGTCTCGGCGAACAGCTGCACCGGCGCGACGTCGATCCAGTCGGGCATGCGGAAGACGCAATACTGGACGCCGGCGTCGGCGTAGTCGCGGAAGATCTGGATGAGCTGGTCCGGCGTTCCGATCAGCGCGCCGCTCGTCGGAATCAGATCGCGCAGGCGCTCGCGCTTCGCCTGGACCTCGGCCTCGTCGCGGCCGATGATCACCGTGGCGTAGTTCGAGCGGGTGATCTCTGCGTACGGGCGGCCCATACGCGTGCAGTGCTCGCGCAGAGTCTCCAGGCGCTGGCGTACCGTCGCCGGATCGCCGGAGACGTTGCACCACTGAGCGTACTGAGCGACCAGGCGCAGCGTGACCTTCTCGCCGCTTCCGCCGACCATGATCGGCGGGTGAGGCTTCTGAAGCGGCGCGGGATTATCCATCACGTTGTCGAGGTGGTAGAACCGACCCGCGAAGCGCGCCGGCCGCTCCGTCCAGAGCGCCCGGATCACCTGGAGCGCCTCTTCCAGCCGCTTCATCCGAACGCCAACCTCTTCGAACGCTCCCCAGCCATATGCTTCGTATTCTCGCTTGTGCCAGCCGGCCCCCACTCCCAGGATCGTGCGGCCGTGGCTGATCAGATCGAGGGTCGTGGCCATCTTGGCGACCAGGGCCGGGTTTCGGTAAGGCACGCCGAGGACGAGCTGCCCGAGGCGGACCCGCCTGGTGATCGCCGCGATCGCGCTCAGGGTGCTGAAGCATTCCATCGCCGGCTCGGGATAGGGATGCCCGGAGTAGCCGCCCTCGTAGAGAAAGTGATCGTAGAGCCAGAGGGAGTCGAAGCTGCTCTCGTCGACGGCGCGAGCGACCGTCGCAACCGCGTCCCACGGATTACCGGTTGGACCGGCGAAGTAGGGATTCACCTGGAGACCAAACTGCATCTCGTCCTCCTCGAACCAGTGGTGGTGCTGTCCCCGCATGCTAGCAGGAATCGTCACGGACGTCGCGGCCAGCAGCGCGGGCTTGAGAGAAGGGCGCCGAGCAGCTACCATAGAGCCGCCGCGAGAGGTGTGCGGGCCTGAACCGATCGCCGGGCGGGCTGGTGGCCTGTGCAGCGTCGTAGGAGCCAGCAATTCAAGAGGACAATAGGATGAGCGAGTTTGCGTTCGAGATCTCCCCGGCCTGGCAGGCGACCTATCCGGGCGCGCTGGCGGGCGTTCTGGTGATGCACGACGTCGCCAATCCGTCCCAGCACGATGCTCTGGATCGGGAGAAGACTGCCCTCGAGGAGCAGCTGCGCTCCCAGTTCGCGGGCTTCAGCCGCGCGGATCTGCGCGCGTTGCCCACGCTCCAGGCTTACGAGGCGTACTACCGACGCTTCCAGAAGACCTACCACGTGCAGCTTCAGCTCGAGTCGGTCGCTCTCAAGGGAAAGGCGATCCCTCGCGTCGCCGCGCTCGTCGAGGCGATGTTTATGGCCGAGCTTCAGGATCAGCTTCTCACCGCCGGCCACGACGTCGCCGCCCTCGATCCTCCCGTCCGTCTGGACGTGGCCGACGGGACCGAGACCTACACGCTGCTCAACGGTCAGCAGCAGCAGCTCAAGCCGGGCGATCAGTATATGGCCGATCAGCGCGGGATTATCTCGAGCATTCTCGCCGGCCCGGATCAGCGGACGTGCATTGGCGCGAACACACGCGCTGCGTTCTTCGCCGTCTACGCGCCATCGGGCATTCGTCGAGACACGGTCGAGAAGCACCTCCGCCAGATCGTCGCCAACGTCCAGATCGTCTCGCCGCGGGCACGGGTCGACCGACTCGACGTCTATCCGTGACGGCGCGGTCTGCCCCGATGCGCGGCGCACGAACGCGCTGCCAGGCTACTCGGGGGTTCGTGCACCACGTTGCTCAGCATCTTAGGCTGAATCTTACGCTGAGAGGAGGAACGCTGCAGTGAGGATCGCCGAGGTCGAGTCGCTCGTGGTCGGCGGTGGCCAGTACGTGCGCATCACAACGGAGGATGGACTCGTCGGGCTGGGGCAGACCGCCTGCTGGGGCTATCCCGAGGCCGTGCACGCGATCGTCCAGACGTTTCGCTCGTACCTGATCGGTCAGGATCCGCTCCGGATCGAGCATCACTGGCAATATCTCTATCGCATGGCGCCGTTCCGTGGATCCGCGCTCAGCGGGGCAGTCAGCGCGGTCGACATCGCGCTCTGGGACATCAAGGGCCAGAAGCTCCAGGTGCCGATCTGGGAGCTGCTCGGCGGGCGATGCCGCGACAAGATTCGGCTGCACCTCCTCATGGGCGGAGAGACGGCAGAGGAGATCGCGCGCAACGCCCGCGCGGCGGTCGAGGAAGGCTTCACCGCGATCAAGTTCGACCCGATCCCGGCCGGCTTCGAGAACCTGACGCTCGAAGGGCTGGTCGCCGCCGTCGTCGAGCGGGTCGCGGCAGCCCGCGAGGCCGTGGGCAAGGACGCCGACGTCATCGTCGAGATGCACCGCAAGCTCACGCCGCTGCAGGTCGTTCCCGTCGCCGAGGCAATCGCTCCCCTCCATCCGCTCTTCATCGAGGACCCGATCCAGATCGATAGCATCCAATCGCAGGCGGAGATCGCCGCCCGAATCTCCAGCCCGCTTGCGAACGGCGAGCGCATGCACACGATCTGGGAGTTCCGCGAATTGCTCGTCCACGGCGGCAGCCAGTACGTCCGGCCCGACGTTGGGCTGGCTGGTGGGCTGACCCATTGTAAAAAGATCGCGGCGATCGCCGAGTCGTACCACGCCGCCGTCGTCACGCACAACTTCCTGGGACCGGTGCTCACTGCGGCCTCGGCGCACCTGGACGTCGCGATTCCCAACTTCGTCGTCCAGGAATACTCCAAGGCCGACGAGGGGCCGCTCGCTGCCGCCTTCCCCGGTGCGCTCAAACGAGTGGGCGGCTACCTCGAGGTGCCCGAGGCACCCGGGCTCGGCGTCCGGCTCGACGAGTCGAAACTGGCCGAGGTTGGGCGCGCGCTCCTGGATCCGCGGTCGGCGCCCCTTCGCGCCGACGGCTCGGTTGCGCGCGCGGTCTGAGAACATTCGTGGCAGGAGAGGTGAAGTGAAAGTCTTACTCGTCGGTGGCTCTGGTCACGTCGGCTCCTTCATCACGCCGTACCTGCGTTCGCGGCACGAGCTACGCGTCCTGGACCTACGTCCACCGCGTCACGCGGACCTCGAGTACGTCGAAGGCTCGGTCACCGATCCCGATGCCATCCGCAGCGCGCTCGACGGCGTCGACACGTTCATCTATCTGGTGATGCAGCGGGGGCAGGGAGGAACGCTCACCGACCAGGATATTCCCACGATCCTCAGCAACTATGACGTGAACGCCAAGGGACTGCACCTGCTCCTCTTCATCGCCCAGGAGATGGGGATCAAGCGCGGAATCTACACCAGCTCGATGAGCGTTCACTACCGCAAGCGGGAGTGGTATCCGGCCGAGGAGCTCGTGCCGTATGACACGCCGAGCGTCTACGGGCTAACGAAGGGATTCGGCGAGCAGATCTGCCAGTACTTTGCTCGGTGGTTCGACATGAACATCATCGCGCTGCGCATCACCGGGCCGCGCACGCGGGAGCAGTGGCTGGAGGAGCGGCGCAACCCGCGGGTCTATCCCGACGGCAGCCGACTCTTCGTGACCGACGAGGCAGATCTGGCGGATGCCTACCTGCGCGCTCTCGAGGCGGTCCAGATCGGCCACGGACGGTTCGACGCCATCTTCATCGCGGGCGACGAGAACGAGCGCGAGCACAACCTGTCGAAGGCGCGCCGCGTCCTCGGCTGGCAGCCCCAATCTCAGCGGCTGCTGAGTGGGTGA
>CADDYW010000147.1 GCA_902810745.1 Chloroflexota bacterium
AGCCACCTTCCCTCTCGAAACGGATGGAGTCAGCGGTCGTGCACCTGCCCGAGCGAGATGGTCCGCGTGGGGGAGTCGCCATCACGCCACCGCCGCGGCCAGCGCGGCGAGCTTGTCCAGCACCATCTGCCATCCTGGTCCCACCGATTCGGCCACGCGCGGCATCGCCGCCGCCAGCTCGTCCAGGCGTTCGTGGACCAGGGTGAGTAACGTGGCACCGTCCGGTGCCTCGCGCAGCGTAACCGTCAGAAGCGAGTCGTAGGTCGGCCCGTGGGTTCTCTCGGGACCGACGAACCCCCAGCGGAATACGAGGCGTTGGTCCGGCACGAGCTCGAGCAGCTCGCACTCGAACCCGCCAGCATCGGCCCCGGTCCAGGTGCTAGAATTGAACGGCGATGTCAGCCCATGCCTTCGTTCGATCCCCTTCCTCGATCGTTCGAGAGCGGCGCGGATCAACGCGACGGGTGCGCCTCGTCGCGGACGTCGGCCTCGCGCTGCTCCCGGTCCTCGTCGTCGAGACGTTGACCGGCTTGATCCTCTTCCTCTTCGCCCACGGCCTCACTCCAAAGGAATCCGCCTGGGCCGGATACGTCTTCAACCTGCTTGCCTCGGCCAACCTCCTGGTCATCCAGGACATCTCCTTCCAGACCGACGTCCACGTCTGGGTCGGCTATCTGACGACCTGGGCCATTCTGCTGAAAGCCTGGGCCTCCTGGCCGACGCTGACCGGCTGGTGGCCGCGACGGTTCTCCCGGCTACGCCGCCTCGTCGAGAAGGCGGCAGCCAGCAGCGTTCTCCTGCTCGGCCCGGCCAGCTATCTGAGCGGTATTGCCCTGGAGCTTCGCCTCTTGCCGCGCGAAGAGCGGACGATGCGCGACCTTCACCTCTGGGTCAGCGCGCTGCTGATCCTCGCGCTCGCCTGGCACCTCGTGCGCTTCTTCCCGGAGGGTATTCGTGTCTTCGCCGTCCAGATCCGGCGATGGCCGCGCCCGGCACGGAGCAGTCCGCGAGCGGCCGATGGATAAGTGATAAGTAAGGAGTCAGGTGTCGGAATTCCAAGCGTGCAGGCTGGAACCGAGAGGCGAGGAGCATCCCGCGGTCCGGTCATACCAGTTTCGGATGCGGAATCACGGAGCTCGGCTATAATACCGATGTGGATCCGATCCAGGTGAATGACTTTCTCCGTCTCACCTTCCTGGGGACCGGCACCTCGCACGGAATCCCCGTGATTGGCTGTGACTGCCCGGTGTGCCAGTCGACCAATCCGCGCAACCACCGTTATCGCCCGTCGGTGCTCGTCGAGTGGCGCGGGAAGATCGTTCTGATCGACACGCCGCCCGAGCTGCGGCTCCAGCTCCTCCGCGCGGGCGTTCGCCATCTCGACGCTTTGGTCTACACTCACACCCACGCCGATCACCTCTTCGGCCTCGACGACGTGCGCATCTTCAACATGCGTAGCGGTACCGCGCTCCCAGTCTTCGGCTCGAAGCAGACGCTGGAAAACGTGCGGCGCCAGTTCTTCTACGTTTTCGACGATGGGCCGCTCGCGGGCGGTAAGCCCCAGCTCGACCTGCACGAGATCTCGCCCCTCGATCAGCCATTCGTCGCCGCGTCACTGCCCATCCAGCCGATCCCGGTCATGCACGGCCCGACGCCGGTCCTGGGCTACCGCTTCGCGAACGTCGCCTACGTCACCGACACCAATCACATCCCCGCCGCCTCGCTTGACTTACTGCGCGGCCTCGACGTCCTGATCCTCGACGCGCTGCGCGAGCGCCCGCACCCGACCCACTTCAGCCTGTCCGAAGCGCTCGCGGTGGTCGACCGTCTCGCCCCGCGCCGCGCGTTCTTCACCCACGTCTGCCACGACCTCGAGCACGAGGCGACCAACCGCCGCCTGCCGCCTGGCGTCGAGCTCGCCTACGACGGCCTGAGCGTGATCAGCGGCGGCACCGTCTGACCGGGAGCCGACGATCCGTGCGACCGTGCCGAGCGCGTCCTGACGGACGGGCCGGCGAACCACGCGGGCGTCGCGGAGGGCCACGTCGTCACGCGGACAGCCTCGCCCACGCGTGGAACCGGTCGAAACGGTCACGCGGCGTGGTCGTGGGGACCGGCCCTTTCCGGCATCGGCCCGACGGACGTCTCCCCCTCGATGTGCTTCAGCCAGGGAAGAATGACCTGGACGACGAGGATCTGCAGTGCCGCCGCGACCGGAATCGCGATCAGCGCGCCGACTGCTCCGTAGAGCGCGACTCCCAAGGGGATGGCGATGATGGCGATCAGCGGCGAGAGCTTCACCGACCAGCGGGCAATGGTCGGCGCGAGGAAGCTCGCGTCGAGCTGGGCGATTCCGAAAAATGCCGTTGCCGCCGCCACCGCGACGACCGGTGACTGAAGCAGTCCGAGTAGAAAGACGGGAACCATCATCAGCATCGGTCCGACCATCGGCAGAAGCTCGACCAGCCCGGTGACGATCCCGATCATCACCGGAAACGGGAGGCCCAGCGCGGCGGCGGCAACGCCTCCCAGGAGCCCGACGATCGTCGATTCGGCCAGCGCTCCGAGCACCCAGTGTCCGATCGCCCTGCTCGACTGGGAGAGCACGTTGCTAACCGTGCCCTGGCGGGCCGAGGGGAAGAGGTTCACGAAGAAGCGAAGGGCGTCGTCCCACTCGACGACGACGAACGCCGCCAGGGTCAGGACGATGAAGAAGCGAACGACGAACGTCACAAAGCTGGGGATGATATTCGCGGCGATCCCGACCGTCGACGCTCCGATACCACGGAGCTGACTCGCCAGCTCGGCTTCGGACGGGATCAGCGACGGCGGCAGGCGCAGCGAGTGTGCCAGCTCCCGGATCGCCCGCGGCGCCGGCGCGCCCAGCGACGGCACCTGGCGCGAGAAGGCGATCAGCTCGTCGACGACCAGGCCGCCGACGACGTAGCCGCCGCCGACGACGGTCGCCGCGATGAGCAGGTAAACAATCAGGACGGCAAGACCGGTTGGCAGATGCCAGCCACCGGGTGGGAGCGCCGGCTTCCGAGCCCAGTCGACGAGCGGCTTCATCGCCGCGGCCAGGATCAGGCCGAGCAGAACCACCATCCAGACCCACAGCGTCTGCTCGACCAGCTGCAGGAGAACCCAGAGCCCGAAGCCAATGAGAATTGCCAGGGCAAGCGGGCGTTCCGCGAGGTGGACGTGCAGCACGCGGTACTCTCCGGAGCAACGACGCCGCGCCGGTGCATCGCGCGGTTGCCTCGACTGGCCGGTCGATTTGCGATCCTCTTCGGCAAGGTAGATGCCGCGGCTAGGCCCCTGACGACCCCACGCGACCCGCCCGCCCCGCTGAGCCTGCCCGGCTCCCGGCACCGCGAGTCCGGATTAATAGACGGCAATCTCTAGATTAATTTGATTAAGTTATGACTTAAATCTATTGACATTTGCATCGATTATGCTTACACTGGACCACGCGAGTTGGAAATGGTATCGGGAGTGGGAGGTTCAGACGTTTATGCCGGAAGTCCTGGGGCGGTGTCCTTTCTGTGGCGAGGAGCTGGAGGTCCGCCGCCTCCAGTGTCCGGGCTGCCATACGACGATGGAGGGCGCGTTTTCCCTCGGGCGCTTCCAGCGCCTGTCGCCGGAGCAGGTCGCCTTCCTCGAGGTCTTCGTGAGAAATCGCGGCGTCATTCGCGACGTCGAAAAGGAGCTTGGCATCTCCTATCCGACCGTCCGGAGCCGTCTGGACGATCTGATCCGGGCGCTTGGCTACGAGGTGCGCGAGGAGGCTGCCGCTCCGGATACGGCCGACGACGCCGAGCGCCGTCGCGAGGTGCTCGAGCGGCTGAAGAGCGGGGAGATCACCGCTGAGCAGGCGTTGAAGCTTCTGAAGCGCTGACGGGGCACGTCGGCGCTTCGTGCGACGGCGCCGTGCGCACGCAATCAGAGAGGAGAGATCACATGGCGTGGGAAAACGAGCGTCTCGAAGTTCTCAAGATGATCGAGGCCAAACAGGTGACGCCAGAAGAAGGAGCGCGCCTGCTCGCCGCGTTCGGCGAGGAAAGGCGACCGGCCGAGCCCCCTCGAGCTGCCGTTGTGTCGTCGACGACGAGCAGTCGGTGGCTCCGACTTCAGGTCCAGGAGCCGGGCCGCCCGAGCGTCAACCTGACCCTCCCACTCGGTGTCGTCCCGCCAATCCTGCGGGCCGTCCAGCGCTGGGTGCCGGAGGAGCATCGCGACGTACTCGCCACTGTCGCTGATGCCGTCACGTCCGATTTTCGTGGCGACATTCTTCAGATCGATGAGCCCGGCGGACAGAGTGTCCGGATCTGGGTCGAATAAGGAGGGCGGTCGATGCCAGCCGAAACGTTTGATCATCCGAAAGACCAGGGGCCGGAGGTCGTCGACGCCGAGACGACCGTCGAGCGCAGGTTCGCAACCGGCGACCACTGTCGCCTGGTCATCGAAAATCCGCGCGGTCGGATCCGGGTATCGGGCTGCGACCGTCCCGAGGTAACGCTGCGCGTGACGAAGCTTCGCGACGGATCGACCGCGGCGCGTTTCGACGCGACACGAGTCGAGATCCGCCACGAGGGCGGCACTATCTCCGCCCGGACGATCGTCGACGGCGGTCTGTCCTTCCGCGACGACGCAGCCTGGGGCGAGCTTCTCGCCAGCGCGGTCCGCTTTCTCGGCGAGGCGATTCGCTCGGCGCTGATGCCAGTCGAGGTCGATTACGAGGTGCAGGTTCCGCGTCACGCCGATCTCGACCTGAAGGTGGTCACGAGCCGGGTCGCGGTCGAGAACGTGCGCGGGGCCGTGCACGTGGCGAGCGTCAGCGGCGCGCAAGACCTCGCGCGGGTCAAGGGCGACATCAGTCTCTCGACGGTGAGCGGCGAGATCGGCGCGCGCGAGCTCGCCGGCTCGCTCGACGTAAACTCCGTGAGCGGCGGCGTGAGCCTGGCGGGAAGCCTAGACGCCCTCCGAGCGAACGTGGTCTCGGGCTCGATCGAGCTCGCCGGCCCGCTCGCCACGACCGGCAGCTACGATTTCCACACGGTGAGCGGGAGCGTCACGCTGCGTCTTCCCCCGGAGACCGCGGCGACGATTGACGCGCGAGGCGTGAGCATGGCGGTCAGCAGCGATCTGCCCTGTCGTGTGACCCGGGACCGGCGGGGCCCGGGCTCCCATTACTGGCAGGGACAGATCAATGGCGGAGACGCCGCGGTTCGCCTCAACACCGTGAGCGGTCACCTCTACCTGGCCGAGCTGCCCGAGATTGCGCGAGCTTCCGCGGGGCAAGCACCGGAGCCGTCCGAACCGGGCGGGACACCGACGGATACGACGGAACGTCCCGCCGCGGAGCAGCCAGGAGCCCCGGCACCGGAGGCGAGTGCTGATGAGCAGCCCGCGCCGCCGACGGGGGAGGATCCGGCGGCCGAGAGTGCGCAGCTTCGTGTTCTCCGCGCGCTGGAGCGCGGCGAGCTGACCGTCGACGAAGCACTCGAGCAGATCGAAACGCTGCGCCGGCACGCGCAGTAGGCAGCCGACCGAGCAGTGCGGCGGAGAAGGTTCGTGGTCCGCCGGCCTTCGACGGCACGGCAAGCCAGGATCGGGATTGATGAAGCGAGGTTCATCCATGACTGAACGAGACATTGACGTTGGAGGCGCTCAGACGGTCGATCTCTCCGTCGAGGGCGATCTCGTCGCCAGCGGCTGGGAGGGCGAAACCCTGAGCGTGGTCGCCGAGACAGACAAGACGGAGAATGTGTCGGTCGAGCGCGGCGACGACGCGCTTCGACTGCGGGTCGACGGCGATGCGCGCCTGCAGATTCCAGGGCGTCTCCGCCTGCGTATTCGTCACGCCGGCGGAGATGTTCGGGTTAGCTCCTTCGACCAGGAGGTTGTCGTCCAGGAGTCGAGCGGCGACCTGCACATTCAGGACATCCGCGCGGGCGTGGCTGTCGAGAGGGCGGCGGGAGATGCCGAGCTTCGCCGGGTTCGAGGAGCGGTGCGCCTCGCGGACGTCGCCGGGGACCTGCGGGTGTCCGACGTCGCGGGTGACCTTGCCGCCGACCAGGTCGCCGGGGACGTTCACGTCCAGCAGATCGCGGGCAGCGTGAGCCTGCCCGGCCAGGTGGCGGGCGACGTTCTGATCAGCAGTGTCACCGGCGCTGCCAATCTCGCATCCGTCGCCGGAGATCTGGCGGTTGACGGATGTGGCTCGATCGTCGCCGGAACTGTCGGCGGCGACCTCCGGGCGGAGGATGTTCGTGGCCAGGTGGTGGCTGAACAGGTTAACGGCGACGCGGCTCTAGACGATTGTCGTGGCCCGGTCACCCTGGGCGACGTGGGGGGAGATCTGCGCGCGCGCGCCGTGACCGGCGGGCTCCGCGCGCCGCGGGTCGGCGGCGACGTACGGCTGCGCACGGAGTTCAGCCCCGACCACGACTACGTGATCTCCTGCGGCGGCTCCGCGAGCATCCTCCTGGCCGGTACTCCGGCCAGCGCGTCGGTCACGTTCGAGCTACGCTCCAGCCAGGACCGCTTTCACGTCGATGTGCCCCTCCAGGATGTGACGCGGGAGCCGGGTGTGCTGCGCGGCCGGCTCGGCGCCGGCGCGGCGCACGTCACCATCGAGAGCGGCGACCGGATCCGGTTAGGTCCATCTGGCGGCGAGGCCGGGTTCGAGGGGTCGATGGGTACGATCTTCGGTGGGGTCGAAGCCGGTTTGCGCGAAGCGTTCGGCGCCTTCGAGGGGGGAGACTGGTCTCGGTTCGAGCGACGCATGCGTGAGCTCAACGAGAATATCGCGCGCGCGACCGAGGAGATCCAGCGCCGAACTGCCGAACGGCTCGAGCACCAGGCGCAGCGGATGGCCCGCCGTGCCGAGGAGATGGCACAGCGGGCGGCCGAGCGCGCCGCCGAGCACGTGGCCCGGCAGACCGAGCGTGCGTGGTCCTGGCGTTCTGGTCCGCACGGATCGTTCGGGGGCTGGTGGCGCCGGCCGGGGCCACCGCCTCCGCCACCGGCCTCCCCTCCGCCGAAGCCTCGCGCGACCGAGGAGGAGCGTCTGACCGTCCTGCGGCTGCTCGCCGAGGGGAAGATTACCGCCGAGCAAGCTGCCCGCCTGCTCGACGCCCTGGGGGGCTAGCCGTGACGCCGCCCGCGTCGCGCAAGACTCCATCGATCGAACGCGTATCCTCAGATCCCCGCGAGGCGTGTCTCGAGTAACCGAGCCGGAGGGATTGATGCTACAATTCGGGACGGATCCGCTCCTCGAGCTTCAGATGTGGCACGCGCGCGAAAGGCAGCTCGAGCGACGCGCGGCGCTGGTCACCGCCTGCGCCAGGTCGACCTCCGGCCGAGGCAGTCTCCGCGATGCGCTTCTGATGCGACTTGGAGATGCTTTGATTGCCGGTGGTCGGTGGCTGAAGAGTAGATCGCCGCGGCCCGCCGATCTGGAGCTTTGACCATGCGAAAGGTTCTGGGGCGTCGCAATTTCGCCCTGCTGTGGGTCGGAGGCCTGGTCTCCAGCCTCGGCGATTGGTTCCTCTTCATTGCTCTCCCGTTCTACGTCTACGATCTGACCGGCTCGGCGCTGGCCACTGGCGGCATGTTCATTGCCGAGTCGCTCCCATCGATTCTTTTCGGGTCGATCGCGGGCGTCTTCGTCGATCGGTGGGATCGGCGCTGGACCATGATCCTGGCCGACCTGTTGCGAGGCGTCCTGCTGCTGCTCTTGCTGTTCGCGCGGTCCGCCGAGACGGTCTGGCTCGTCTACCCGGTGAGCTTCGTCCAGGCGATGATCGGACTCGTGTTTGGCCCGGCCAAAAGCGCTCTGATCCCCAGTCTGGTCGACGAAGACGATCTGATCTCGGCGAACTCGCTGAGCTCGGTGAGCACCGAGCTGACGCGCCTCGTTGGACCGGCGCTCGGCGGTGCACTGCTTGGCTTGCTGGGGCTGGTCAGCGTGGTGCTGGCCGACTCGCTCTCGTTCGTCTTCTCGGCGGCGATGGTGGCGCTGATCGCGCTCCCTCCCGCCTCGACGCCATCGCCCACGACGTCGGACAAGGTCGCCGCGTCTCCCTTGACGACGGTCTGGCGCGACTTTCGCGAGGGTCTATCGCTGCTGCGACAGAACGGAGTCGTCAGCGCGCTGCTCGCCACCATCGGCGTCTTCATGATCGGCCAGGGGATCATCAACGTGCTGATCGTGCCGTTTGTCAAGGATGTGCTGCACGGCGACGCGGCCGTACTGGGATGGGTCGCCAGTGCCCAGGGGATCGGTGGACTGGCCGGTGGACTGGCCATTGGACAGCTGGGGAAGGCGGCGTCCTCGGTCCGCCTGATCGCGGTCGGGTTCATCGTGACGGGGGTGCTCATCGTTGCCACGGTGAACGTCGGCTGGCTCCCGCTGGTACTGCTTTTCATCGCCCTCACGGGCATCGCCGTGATCGGCGTAAACGTGCCCGCGGATACGCTGCTCCAGACCGCGGTCGCCGATCGATTTCGTGGGCGCGTCTTCGCCGCCTACGGTACGATCCAGTCCGCGCTCGTGCTCGGGGGGATGGGCCTGGCGAGTGCACTCGGGGGAGTTCTCGGAACAGTGCCGATGCTTGACATCGCGGGCGGCCTGGGGGTCGGCGCGGGCGTTATCGCCGCCCTGCTCCTGCCCGCCGCGACTGCCGCGACCAGCAAGCCGACCATCGAGGCTGTCTAAGCTTCCTCCGGGACGAGACCTGCACCACCCTGGACTTACAATCGACCACGGTCAGGGTGTACCATGGGGCTGAGAGGTCGCCGCGAGCAAGCACGGGAAGGAGGATTGTACGCATGGGCATCCTGACCGACGATATGAAGCGGGTCGTCGAGGAGCAGCGGCTCGGCTACGTGGCTACCGTCTCCCCGGATGGGACGCCCAATCTGTCCCCCAAGGGGACCGTGGCGGTCTGGGGCGAGGACCAGCTCATCTTCGCCGACATTCGCTCGCCCCGGACCGTCGCCAATCTGCGAACCAACCCGTCGGTCGAGATCAACGTGGTCGACGTCGTGTCGCGGAAGGGCTACCGTTTCAAGGGCCGGGCCGAGGTGGTGGAAAACGGGCCACGCTTCGAGGAGGCCGTCGCCTTCTATCGGCAGCGAGGAACCGCCAATCCAATTCGGGCGATCGTCGTGGTCACCGTGGAGCGTGCCCTCCCGCTTACCTCGCCCGCGTATGATCTCGGGCAGAGCGAAGCCGAGGTGCGCGAGCGGTGGAAGAAGTACTGGGACTCGGTTGCTCGTCGCGCGGAGGAGCGCCTCGCGCGTGGATGATCCCTCGGCCGTGTCGGCTCGCCCGACCCCGTCAGGAGAGATGCGATGCCGTTCTGTCCGTTCTGTCGCGCCGAGTACCGCGACGGCGTGACGCATTGTGCTGACTGCTATGCCGAGCTCGTCGACGAGCTCCCTCGAGACGAGCCGGAGCCATCGCCCGGGCCGGTCAAGGACGTCCCCGTCGCGACGTTTCCCTCCGAGCTGGAGGCCGAGATGTGGGCCGGCCTGCTGCGCCGCCAGGGCATCCCGACGGTCGTCATCTCGCTGGGCCCCGGCGCGGGTGCGTGGGGCAACTCGGTCTTCGTTCCCCAGCAGCTCCGCGTCCGCGAGTGCGACGTTCCCCGTGCGCTCGACCTCCTGCCGCGCCCGTCGCACATCGACCGCACCTGACACGACGCGGGCGGCTGGGCC
>CADDYW010000148.1 GCA_902810745.1 Chloroflexota bacterium
GGGCGGGAGGGATCTGCCTCCAGCTTCTCCCGGAGCGACCGGACGTGGACGCGAACGGTCCCGGTGTCGCCAAGCGCGTCGTATCCCCAAACCAGCTCGATCAGGCGCTCGGCCGAGAACACCTGGCCCGGGTGTCGTGCCAGGTGCAGCAATAGATCGAACTCCTTCGGCTTCAACGCGACTTCGCGCTCGCCGCGGTAGACCCGACGTCGCGCGGGCTCGATCCTCAGCGATCCGATGATGATCTGCTCACCGGGGCCGGCGCTGGCGCGACGCAACTCTTCTCGAAGCAGCTCGCGGCGCCGCAGGATTGCCTTGACCCGCGCCAGCAGCTCGCGCATGCTGAAGGGCTTGGTCACGTAGTCGTCAGCACCGATCTCCAGCCCGACGACCCGATCGATCTCGTCGGTGCGCGCGGTCAGCATCAGCACCGGCACGCTGCTCGACTGGCGGAGGCGTCGGCAGACCTCGAAGCCGTCAATCTTCGGGAGCATCAGGTCGAGCAGAACCAGATCGGACGGCTGAGTCTCCCAGGAGCGCAGTGCCTGCTCTCCATCAGCCGCCACGACGACCTCGTGCCCATCACGGCGCAGATTGTAAGCAATCGTGCTCCGCAGGCTCGCCTCGTCCTCGACGACCAGGATTCGCGCCACGCCTCGACCCTTCTGCCTGGAATCGCGCACCATGGAGGATTATATTATATCGAATCTCCGCGCGGTCCGCGTAAACTCCTCCTCCGTCCGGGACAGAAGAGCGCACCTGACGTTGAACTCCTTAGCCACTGGTCGTCGGGCCCTCGCCGATTGCTATCGGCCCGATAGCCAGGATCACCTCATCGGTTTCGACATCGTACTGGATCGCCCGCACCCGTCCAGCCCTGGTGGCGTGCATCAGCAAACCGTCCGGCGCGATGCCGACCACGTCACCCGGCCTAATCACGTCTCCCGGACGCCACATCCGTGAGCTCGCAGCTGCCACCTTGAACCAGCTAAGGTTCGCGACAGAAGCATCGCGACGTCCCTGGCTTCCATCTCTGTAACGCCGTGTCACGCCATTCATCTATCCTCCACGCTCGTCGAATCCCCCGCTATCCGAAGTGATGCCCTGTTCTCCCCCACCGTGGCGTCCTCCCCATCACAGACCGGGCAGGCGTAGTGAATGTACCACCCCGCGTCCCAGTCCCCAGCGAGAAACGGGTCGTAGATCGCCTGCATCGGCCGTTGGCACCGGGGGCAACGTTGGTCCCATTCAATGGATTTCGTCCAGAGCCAGCATAACAGCTGTCCCGCCGACGAAAGCAATCGTTTCGCGTAGTCGATCATCGCCTTCTCACCCCGCCAGCGGGACTCAGCGACACGTCAGACCGGGCCGGCGCGCCAGCTGTCCCACCGACGTCGGGTGCCCTCAAGAACGTCGTGAGATCAAACGATGCACAAGGTCCGCGGTACTGCCCGCCAGGCCGGCCGCGATGTCGTCAGACTTCGCGCCTGCCCTGGGATCCGGCGCGCCGGTCGACGGATCGAGGAACAGGCGAGGCGCGGCTCGATGCCGACTGAAATCGAACATGCTCGTCAGTGGTCCCGCCGTCGCATCGAAGGACTGATCCCCGATCCTCCCCAGCTCCCAGTTGTCCTCGATGAAGCGAAGAATCGACGACTGATCGGTCATCGCGTGATCGACGTAGTTGACCTTGGCCCAGGGAGAGATCACCAGCAACGGCTGGCGCGGCCCATAGCCGCAGCGACCCTGGTACGACCCTGACGGTGCGGTTCCGCAGTGCCCAGGACCGTTGAGCGCATCGGCGTCGCTGTTGGACTGGCTCACGATCGGAGGCATAACGTGATCGTACCAGCCATCCGAATCGTCGTACGCGATGATGATCGCCAGGTCGCGCCACTCCGGCAGCCTCTGTAGACGGTTGATCGTCTCGACAAGAAACTGCTGCTCGTCGAGCGGGTCAGAGTAGCCCGGGTGTCCATCCTGCGCCGCCTTGGCCTTCAGAAAGCTCACCGCTGGCAGGTTTCTGGCCTGCGCCGCCGCCCAGAAATCGCTGAGGTCATACTGATGGTTCGCCTGATCGGTACGTCCGATCATCGCGACCGAGGTCGGAGGTAGATGGTGGGGATTCGCCGTCGACTGGTAGTACTGGAACGGCTCGTGGTGCGGGATATAATCCGATATGGTGGCGCCGGCCACGTTCTTGCTCGAAGCCCCGCACTGAGCCCGACCGTTCGCCGACCCGGTGGGCTTGAATCCGCCTTCAAACCATCCCCAGGTGACTCCCTTGGCATTGAGCAGGTCGCCCACATTCTGACCGGATAACGCGATCGTGGTTCCGCGCGAGCAATCATCGAAGGTTGGATCGAGATCACCAATGACCGTGCCGCTGACGACTTCATTTGGCACATTTGCCGGGCTTGCTCCGTGGGTCTGACCCGCGATCAGATTCAGGGCGCCAGGGGTGGACGGGCCGAACGTGCTGCTGAACGAGTTATCGCTCATCGCGAAGTGCTGGGCATAGTTCCACAGAGCGGTCACGGTGTTGCCATCGTAGTAATCCATCACCTGCTTGGGGTCACAAGAGGAACCGGTGGCACCGGTAAATTCGACGAACTTATCCATCAGTCCCCCGTCCGCCGCTCGCTGCTCGGCCGTGTAGCCGTGCTTCATATCGCAGGTGATAGCCTGGGTACGGTCGAGACGAGCCGGATTAGCCGCGTTCGGGTTGTGCATCATCAGAGCCGGCGTGAGACCATTCACCGACGGCGTATCCGGAGCAGCGTGAAACGACGGCTCGCCTGCTGGATTGGCGGCGTGTGGATAGGTCCCAAAGTAGTGATCGAACGACACATTTTCCTGGAAGATGACGACCACGTGCTTGATTGGCGTAGTCGTGGGAACATTCGTACTCGGCAGGATACCACCGCCGCCCGCGGCAGCCGTGGTCACACTGGCTCCGAACACTGCGAACGCCAATCCAGCACGCAGGATGGTCGGGACGCGCATTGTCTCCCTCCTCAACGCTTCCTACCATTGCACTGCACGTTGTCGCGGGCCCGACGGCTTCTCGTGCGGAGAGGATCCTACGCGCCCGTGGTTAATGGGCAGTTAGCCAGTTCTGAAATCGCAGTTAACGAAATATGAGGATTCGGGTCGGCCCAGAGACCTGCAGCCTACTCCTCGCCACGCGGGGGGCCAGGCGGCTCGTAGCGCCCGATCCGGCCGTCGTCCGCTTTCCGGCAGCATGATCCCCAGGCGATTTGTCGGGCCGACACCGTCCCCGCAGCAGACGCTCACGCGAGACTCACGCCCGCTTTACCGATCATTCACGTGGAGACGCTATCGTGAGCCAAGAGGCGGGATTGGGATCACTTGGCGATGGGTGCACACGGCAGCTCGCGACCGTCACCGGGCGGCATCCTATGCAACCCCCGCCACGAGGCACGAATGCGCGACCAGCTGTTATCGTTCGACGATGAACAAAGAAGGCGCGGAGCCTACGCGCGGTGTGACGGTGGAATCCAGATCGTCCCGATCGGTCGCATCGTGGGATCAGTCGGCCGAGCGCGGGATTTCAACGAGCGCTTCGAGTACCGCCAGGGCCTCGAGCACGGTTCCTGGGATGCGGCCATGCGTCTCCGCCGGCTTCGAGTGTTGTTCCAGCACGGGCAGATCCCACCGGTCGAGCTGTATCTGATCGGGAACGACTTCTTCGTGCTCGACGGTCACCACCGCGTCGCGATCGCGCGCCAGATGGGACTCGATTACCTCGACGCGCACGTCATCGAGTATCAGCCAGCTCCCAACGATCCCTCCGCGGTCACGTTCCGCGAGCGTCAGTCATTCGCCCGGGAGACTGGTCTGCACCAGGTCTTCGCGACCGAGCCAGGCCGGTATCCCCGTTTGCTGAGCCGCGTCCAGAACTACCACCGCGGGCTGGTGCAGTGGACCGGTCGGGGTGGTGTGGGGAGTGAGCCGCGGCTCCGATCGCTCGCGCCCCCGACTCCCGGCGCGATGCCAAGCCTAAGAGATGCCGCGCGAGACTGGTTCAAGAGCGAGTTCCAGCCGGTGGTAACCCGGCTTCGCGCCGAGGGTGCTGCCAGGGTGTTCCCCGGTCGCGGACTCGGCGACCTCTACGGGTATGTCAGTGACCACCGCTGGTATCTCAGCGAGCAGACGGGGTGGGACGTGGGGCTCGAGCGCGCGCTGATGGATTTTGTCGACCGGTTTATCCTCGGGTCGATAACCGATCGCGCGTCCTGAGGTTTGCTCCTGGCGTGCCTGGCACGGGAGGGGTGTCGCGCGACGGCATTGCCTGCTGCTCCTCGTCGACGCGACCGTGGGCGCTGGGCCAGAGTATCCCGGTCGCCCCCACGCCGTTGTCCTCGGCGCATACCCTCGATTCACGCGGGTGGTCTCTTGAACGCCGCCCGTGCCCTGTCTCATGGGGAGAGGGGATTGGGCGGCTGCCGGCTCATTCAGACCGCCCCGTGCTTTAGGTCCCCCGTCCACGGTAGGCCGACCGTCCCGGCGTCCCGGGACGCCGCTGTCCGGCCTGGCGCGGTCGATAATCGTTCGCGGTGATCTCGATGATCCGGCAGAGGACGCGATCGTTGAGGCGCGACTCGATTCGCTCGTCGAGGCTACTCAGACGGCGATTCGTGGTCACGACCGTTGGATAACGGTAGCTGTACCGATGATTCATAATCTGGAAGAGCTTCTCCTGCGCCCAGGGAGTCGCGTTCTCGGTGCCCAGGTCGTCCAGGATCAGCAGCTCGGTCGAGCGCACGCTCTCGAATCGCTGATCGTACTGGACAGTGCTGGTCGGGGCAAAGGCAGCCCGAAGGTGGTCGAGCAGGTCGGGAACCACCGCGAAGAGAACGCTGGACCCCTGCCGAATCCGTTCATTCGCGATCGCCGCGGCAAGGTGGGTCTTGCCACAGCCACATCCACCCTGGAGAACGAGCCAGCCATGCGGATCGCGGGCAAACTCGATCGCCGCGCGGTACGCCTCGCCAACTCCCGGGACCGACGGATCGAAGTTGGCGAAGCTCAGATCGAGAAACGGCTCGAGCGCCGACATGTTCTGGAGGTCCCGAATCCGCTGTGCATCTAGCTCGGCCTTGCGGCAATCACACATCACGGCCTTGCCGAACATCGGATCGCCCACCGGCACCTCGACCCGGACCCAGCCTGCGCCCTGGCAGATGGGACACGGCGTATCCAGGCTGCGCGACGACGTGCTCGGCTTAGGGACGGCGCGTTCGTCGAGCACGTCGCCCAGCCGCGCCGTCGTCCTTCCCTTCGGCCGCCCAGCGCTCGAGGATGCGCTGGACGTATCGCCAGCTCCGTCGGTTATAGGAGACAGCTTCTCGAAAGGCATCCTCAATCCACTCCCACGGGTACAGCCGCTCCGCCGCGCGCAGCTCGTCGGCGAGAAGCGGGGTGAGCAGCCCAATATTCTGCTCGTAAAGAGCGAAGATACTCGGTCTGGCCACCCGATCTGGCGGAGCCTCGGGAAGCACAACCTGACCGAGGTCCAGCCGACCTGACTCCAGGTCTCGAACCGCCTTCCGACCGCCCGCGGTGTTCAGAAAATAACACTCTTCCTGCTTTCCCTTCAACTCCATCCGTCGGTGCAGCAGCACTCCCCGGTCTACCAGCCGATCGAGCGCCTGTGACAGCGCGGAGACGCCAAGTCCCGCCAGCCCCTTCCTCACGACCGGATCCGCCTCGAGCTCGCGTCGCGTCAGGAAGCGTGGAAACGTCTTCCGTTTCCCCAGGCGCCAGAAAAGGTAGAGAACGACCTTCAGCTCGGCAAGGTCATCGATCTGCCCGAGAAGCTCGACAAAGAACAGGCTCGGGATCACCGTTGCCTCGAGTCGACCTTCCGGGAAGCCCGGGAAACGCCCGTCGACCATGATCGTGCTAACTATCGGGCTGGCGATAGACTTCCAGGTCCGCGAACCGCGTCTGGGATGGAAAGAATCGGACCGGGATCTGACCAATCGGACCGTTCCGGTGCTTTGCCAGGATAATGTCGGCGATATTCTTTCGGTCCGTATTCGGGTTGTATAACTCTTCCCGATGGATAAACATCACGATGTCCGCGTCCTGCTCGATCGATCCACTTTCGCGCAGGTCGCTCAGCACCGGTCGGTGATCCTGCCGTGACTCGACGGCGCGACTGAGCTGACTCAGCGCGATCACCGGGACGTCGAGCTCGCGCGCGAGCGCCTTCAGACTTCGCGAAATTTCCGATACCTCTTGCACGCGATTCTCGAGTCCGCGCCCCTGCATGAGCTGCAGATAATCGACGACGATCAGCTTGAGATCGTGCTCGGCCTTCAGGCGGCGCGCCTTCATGCGCAGCTCGGTTGTCGAGATTCCGGCGGAGTCGTCGATAAAGATCGGCGCATCGGAGAGAACGCCGAAAGCCTCGCTGATTCGCCGCCACTCGAACTCGTCGATGAAGCCAGTGCGGATGCGCTGCGAGTCGACCGCGGCCTCCATGCACAGCAAGCGCTGGACAAGCTGCTCGGTCGACATCTCGAGGCTGAAGATCGCCGCCGGAGCCCGGTAGCGCGCGGCAGCATTGCGCACGATGGAGAGCGCAAACCCGGTCTTGCCGACCCCCGGTCGCCCCGCGATGACGATCAGATCCGACGCGTGCAGCCCGCCGGTAAGCTGATCCAGGTCGTGAAATCCAGACGGAATGCCGACGACCTCGCCTTTATGCTGGTGAAGGTATTCGATCGTCTCGAAATACTCGCGGAGCGCCTCGCGAAGGGAGGTGAAATCCTGGGAGACGCGACGCTGCGAGACTTGAAAGAGGAGCTGCTCGGCGCGATCGAGGGCATCGTCCACGTCGGCAGGGTTATCGTAGCCAATCTCGGCGATCTTGCCCGCGGCGTCGATCAGGCGCCGCAGGAGGGCCGACCGTTCGACGATCCGGGCGTAGTGCTCGACGTGGATCGCAGTAGGCACATCGCCGACGAGCTCGAGGAGGTAGCTCTCGCCTCCGACGGCTTCGATCTGACCACGGCGTCGCAGCTCGTCGACGAGCGTCACGAAGTCTCCTGGCTCGCGCCGCTCGTACAGATCGAGGCGAGCCGCGTAAATCGCCCGATGACGCTCGCGGTAGAAGTCTTCCGGTCGGAGAAACGAGGCGATCTCGCCAATCGCCTCGCTGTCGATGATCAGGGCGCCGAGAACCGCGCGCTCGGCGTCGATATTCGCCGGGATGGTCTTCTCGGAGAGCGTCATGGTAGCCTCGCCCAGCCAGGAACTACTCGGGCTCGACCACGACCGTCACAACAGGCTCGACTCGCGGCGCAAGACGAACCGGAACCTTGAACTCGCCCAAGTGGCGAATCGGCTCGCTGAGCTCGACGTGGCGCTTATCGATCTCCTGTCCGACCTTGCGACTGAGCTCGTCGGCGATATCCGCGGCGGTGATCGATCCGAACAGACGATGCTGTTCACCCACCTTGGCCTTGAACACCAGCTGCGTGCGCTCCACCGTCGCAGCCAGCTCCTTGACCTCAGCCTGTACTTTCGCTTGTTTACGCTCTGCTGCCTGTCGTGCCTGGGCAGCCTCTTTCAACGCCGCTTCAGTGGCCGGCCTGGCCAATCCCCGAGGAATGAGATAGTTGCGCGCGTAACCGTCCGCAACGTCTTTGACCTCGCCCGCTCGACCGAGCCCGGGCACCGCCTGCGTCAGTAGTACCTTCACAGCTGGATCCTCCGCTGGCTGGACCCCTCCACTGGAGACAAGTATAGCGTATAGCGCTCGACGGTGCTACCGGGAGCACGAAGCGACGAGTATCGCAGAGGAGGCGCACCGTCCGTTCCCTGGCCGCCGCTATCGGCGCCGAGCCAGACTGCACGATGCGCGTCTACGGAGCAATCTTGAGCGACAGCGCCACACCATCGCGCATGGGGAGAAACGTAGTGACCAGCCGCGGATCCCGCGCGATCAGCTTGTTCAAAGCGTCGGCCGCGCGGCCGCCCGGGGTGTTCAACGTGACGGCTTCACCGCCGTGGAGGACGTTGTCGACGGCGAGGAGACCGCCGACGGCGACGCGCGCGACGCACAGCTCGAACAGGCGACGGAGCTTCATCTCGTCGCCGAGCTGCCGAACCAGGTCCAGGAACACCAGGTCAAACTGGCCATCGAGCGTGGGAAGCACCTCGAACGCGTCGCCGCGTATGATGCGGGCAACGTCACTCAAGCCGGCCACGGCGAGGTTGCGCTCGGCCTCGGCCTGTCGTGACGGGTCGAGTTCGATGCCGACAAGCGACCCACCCTGCTCGCGGGCAGCCCGTGCAAGCCAGATCGCCGAGTAGCCCGTTGCACTTCCAACCTCCAGCACCGTACGAGCGCGGGCAGTCCGGGCCAGGACGTAGAGCGCCTGCCCTTCGAGTGGCCCGACCATCGGAACGTGGTTTGCCTGCGCAGCCTCTTCTACCGCGGCAAGTGCCGGATCGCGTGGGGGCACGAGCTCCGTGACATATTTCTCGATCAAGGGATTCACGATGTCCACGATTCATCCTCGCTAATACAGACTGGGCGTTCCGGGGCCAGATCGGATCCGACGCTTGCCACCCGATAGATCTTCCTGCTGCCCTGGTACCGCTCTGCTGGATGCCCACCGGAAGATGCCAGACAGCCGATGCGAATCGAGTATCACCGGCACACGGATCTGGCGGAGTACATCGTGCGAGTATCTCGTCACGCGTCTCGCACCCGCGCGCAGACAAAAAGCTTCGGCCGCCCCGTGGTGAGCGCGTCCCCTCATCACGTACGAGGTGGACGCACGATGCTGGAGCGGCCGATCACACCTGTCCGCTTGAGGCGGCAGACCGGTACCGTCGAGCGCACTCGGGAGCCTGACGATCTTCTGCTCCCACCCGTTCAGTCGGGGAGCCGCATCTCGAGGGGAGCGGCTCCTCCTCGCGTCGAGATGGTGACGCGACCACCGCGCCAGAGCGATTCAGGCTCGGCCCGAGCGTTACCGTCGTCTCAGGACGATGAGCGCTTCTTCCGGCTGCCACCGACGCGACCGATCGAGGCGTAGTAGTCAGAGCCAAAGCGCTCCTTCACAGCGGCGCCGCCCTTCTTCCCGATCTCGGAGAAGTAGTCGGGTCCGCGAGAATCACGGACAGCGCTCCCGCCCTTACGCCCGATCTGCTCGTAGAACTCCGGGCCGTGAGCTTTCAGCACCGCAAGGCCGCCCTTTTTCCCGATGTCGTGATAGTACTCGTTACCGTACTTCTCGGCAACCTTCCGGCCTCCCAGGCGGCCAGCCTCGCGCACCGTCAGCTCGCGCTTTTCTTCAGCCATTGCAAACCTCTCCCGTTCCTTCTGTCGACCCTGTGCGAATGCACGAGGCCGCTCTGCTATTCTAATGGTCGCTAGCTCTTCTGTCTATCACTTAGGTGACATTTTCGTGACGAGTTTG
>CADDYW010000149.1 GCA_902810745.1 Chloroflexota bacterium
AGCCGTCGGCGAAGCGAAAGGGAACGCCAACGGAGACGAAGCAGTCCGTCGCGGCGTAGGCGTGTCCCGAGCCGCCAGGCACACATGACCTGCACCCCTCCGCGCGGGGGTGCAGGTCTTTTTTTCGGGCCGCTTGACGTGACCAGGCGATGATGCTAGCATCATCGCGCCGTCGGTCGACTTGTAGAATGAGCCCCTATGAGGATGAGTGTGCAAGCCTCTGTGAGCACGTCTGAGCCTTTGAGGACGTTGCGACGGGAGCGATTGCTCGACCGCGCAACCGAGGCGATCAAGGATTACATCCTGTCCAACCGCCTCTCCGGTGGCGACCGGCTGCCCTCCGAAGCCGAGCTCGCGCGGTCGCTCGGCGTCAGCCGGAACGTGATCCGTCAGGCCGTCTCGTCACTCGAGGCGCTCGGCATCGTTCACGTCGCGCAGGGGCGCGGCATCTACGTCGGAGACGTGGCCGACACCGACGTCTTTCGTCAGCTCGCCTCCTGGATCGACACCGGCGAGCTGAACAACGACGAATTCATCGAGACGCGCGCGATCTTCGACCGCGGCATCTTCGAGCTCGTGATGGAGCGGGCGACCGATGCCGACTTCGATCAGCTCGAAGCGCTGGCCGTCGCGCTGCACGACGCGCCGACCTCGGACGAGGTGCAGCGCCTGCACGACGAGTTCCACCGGGCGCTGCTGGCGACCACCGGCAACCGCTTCCTGATGACGCTGGGGACGATCCTCAATCGATTCTTCTGGTCGGTTGCCTATACCGGTCCCCACGTGCATCGCGTCACCGCCGACGGCCTGCGCCATACCCACCTGCGCGTCGTCCAGATGCTGAGACGGCGGTGTCGGGAGGACATTCCCGCGATCATCCTGCTACACGCGAGTGACCCGGAGTCGCGCGATCACGCCACCTCCGGGCCCGATGGTGCCGGCCCCGCGGACGGGGTGTAATCGTCAGGAGAAGACAACCGTGCTCGCCTACATCGCGCGCCGTCTCGCCAGCCTTGTCCTGACCATGTTCATCGTCACGATGGTTCTCTTCGTCCTCATGCACTCGGTACCGGGAGGCCCATTCGAGGTCAAGTTCGAGAAGCAGCCACTTCCCGATTATGCTCTGGAGAACATCAAGCACAAATACGGGCTCGATCAGCCGCTCTACGTCCAGTACGGACGCTGGCTGTGGGCGGCGCTTCACGGTGACTTCGGTATCCCGTACGAAAGCCCGACCGAGACGGTCACGAGTCTGATCGCGCGTGCCTGGCCGGTCACGATGCAGATCGGCGCGCTGACTCTGGCCTTCGCGTATGCTTTCGGCCTGCTCTTTGGCATCATCGCGGCGGTCAAGCAGAATACCTGGATGGACGCGGCGGTGACCTCGATTGCCACGCTGGGCATCGTGATGCCCAATTTCGTCATCGGCTTCCTTCTGATCGAGATCTTCTCGGTCCAGCTCCACCTGCTGCCAACCGGCGGCTTCGGACGACCCGAGCAGTTCATCATGCCGGTGATCGCCTATGCCCTCGCACCGATGGCCGGGGTTGCCCGGTTCGTTCGGACGAGCATGCTCGAGGTGATGCGCCTCGAATATGTGACGATGGCCCGCGCGCGTGGGCTGCCAGAATGGCGGGTTCTTCGACGCTACGTCTTGCGGACGGCCCTGATCCCGCTGATTACGATCCTCGGCCCGCAGATCCCCGACATTCTGACGGGATCCATCTTCATCGAAGCGACATTCACCATCCCCGGAATTGGCGCCTACTTCACCTCGGCGACGCAGACCCGCGATTATCCCATGATCCTTGCCCTGGCACTCCTGGTCGGTTTTCTCTGGGGCATCCTTTACCTGCTAAGCGACATCGCGTACACGATCGTCGATCCTCGCGTTCGATTAGAGGGCCTGGCACGATGAGAGGCGAGAGGACGTGGAACGTACCGGATCGGTGAGCACGGCGACCATCGCAGCCCGCGCGGCACCCCGCCCTCGGGCCCGCTCGACGCCGCTCGGCGACGCCTGGCGCCGGTATCGCCGCAATCGCCTGGCCATGATCGGCCTGGTGATCGCCGGTCTCATCCTCTTCACGGCGGCATTTGCTCCCCTGCTCGCGCCCGCACCCTACGACTACGCCGATATCTCGCAGATCCTGAAACCACCGGGAAACGGACATCTCCTTGGCACGGACGAGGTCGGACGGGACCTCCTCAGCCGCCTGATCTACGGAGCACGAACGTCGATGACGGTCGGACTGCTGGTTCCACTCATCGGAACGGTGATTGGTCTCGTGCTCGGGGGAGCGGCTGGCTGGTTCGGAGGCAAGGTCGACTTCATCGTGCTCCGCATGGTCGAAGCGATGACCGCGATCCCGGCGCTCATCATTGCCCTTCTCCTCATCAGTGTCTACGGCGCCGGTCTCGACCACCTCATCCTGTACCTCGGCCTGACCGGCTGGGTTGGCGTCACCCGCCTGACGCGGGCTCAGTTTCTGGCACTGCGCGACCGTGAGTTCGTCACGGCTGCGCGTGCGATCGGCACACCTGCCTGGCGAATCATGCTTCAGCATCTCCTTCCGAACGCTGCCGGGCCGATCATTGTCGTGTTCGTCCTGGGCATCCCATCGGCGGTGTTTGGCGAGGCGGGGCTGAGCTATCTCGGGCTGGGCGTGCAGGACCCGATTCCAAGCTGGGGGAAGATGATCTCCCAGAGCGCACCGTACATGCAGCAGGATCCGCTGCTCGGTCTCCTGCCGGTGCTGGGGATTGCCCTCACGATGCTGAGCTTTAGCTTCGTGGGAGACGGCCTGCGCGATGCGCTCGATCCAAACGCCCTGGAATGATGCAGCAGACGTGACTCGAGGGAGGGGGTGACAGCGAAGGAAGCCGTCGGAACGAGCTCGTCGAGCGCGGCGTGGACAGGACTCGAGCGGTGGCCGCGTCGTCGTGGTGCAGGCCCGCCGGGGTGTTCCCGAGCGGATCTCGCCGCGATCGCGGACGCCTCCACGATCACCCACTGCTTTCGGCCGTCGTTCGAACGCGACGCGCACTCCGCGCCGCAGGTGTGTATTTTATCGATTGAACGCAAGGAGTGAAAACGAGGTAGCCGTGAGAACACCCAATCGTATCGCCGTGACCTCGCGCCCCCTGACCCGGCGAGCGTTCATCGCCGCGGGAAGCGCGGGGGCCCTCGTCCTTGTCGCGGCTTGCGCGGGCCAACCCGCCACGCCGACCCAGGCACCGGCCCCGGCCGCGCCGACTGCGCCGCCCCCGACCGCGACGCCTCCGCCGCGGGTGACGCCGGTCCAGATCGCCACCGCCGCGCCAACGCCGGCGGTCCAGCCGACGGCGACTCAGGCCGCGCAGCAGGCCGCCGAAAATATGGTCAACGCCTACAAGAAGACGCTGCCGGCCGACGCCGCGCCGGTGAGCAAGCAGATTCTGGTCGACGCGGCGGGCTCGGGCAAGGTCCTCGATTTCTACGAAGCGGTCTACGACCGTGCGCCCGAGGCCGATTATTTTGGTCTGCCGCTCACCCACATCGACGCGAACTTCAACATCTTCCCCGGCGTTGCCGAGAAATTCGAGATCTCGAAGGATGGTCTGAGCTGGACGTTCCACCTGCGCAAGGGGATCATGTGGAGCGACGGGAACGAGCTAACCGCGAACGATTACGTTCAGACCCTCCGCTACAGCGCCGACCCGAAGCATGCCTGGGACTTCACCTGGTACTGGTCGGGCGTCATCAAGAACTACGCCGACGCCGTCAAGGGGAAGGTTCCGACCAGTCAGATCGGCGTGAAGCAGGGTGAGGATGCCTATACCCTCGTCGTCGAGACCGAGCAGCCGGTTCCGTACCTTCCGGCCCAGATCCTCTACTCCTGGTGTCTGAGTGCCGCCGCCCTGGATAAATATCACTCTGGCACCTACAACACCAACCCGCAGCAGAGTACGAGCTGCGGTCCGTTTGTGCTGAAGGAATTCAGCCCCGACAAGCGAACCGTTCTCGCCGTGAACAAGGCGTACTCCTATCCGGTCGTCACGCCCTACATCGAGGGAAGAATTGGTAACTGGGTCAAGCCCGGAAGCAGCAATTTCCAGCGCTTCCAGGCGGGCGAGGTTGACTCGGTCGAGGTCTTCGCACCGGATATCAAGGCCGCCCAGGCTGACCCCAGGCTGAAAGACCTGCACGTCTACGTCAACCCTCAGGACTTCCGCGTCTTCTACGCCTTCTTTGACGTCACCCAGAAGCCGTGGGATAACGTCAAGGTTCGGCAGGCGTTCGCCCACGCGGTCGACCGGGATGCGATCGTCAAGAACATCCTCGCGCCTCTGGCTGTACCGGTCTACGGGATGCTCGCGCCGGGCTTCCCCGACGCCGTCACTGAGCCGCTGGTCCCTCTCGCCAACTTCGATCCGGCGAAGGCGAAGCAGCTCCTTGCCGATGCCGGCTACCCGAATGGCCAGGGATTCCCGCAGGTCACGTTCTACATTCGGGGTGGCGGGCCTCCGTCGGATCCGGCGGTTACCCAGGCGCTGGCCGCGGGCTGGCAGCAGATCCTTGGGGTGAAGATCAGCCTGCAAACCCTCGAGTCGCCGGCTTTCATGCAGAAGCTGAACAACAAGCCGACCCAGATCCCGTTCGGCTGGATCTCCTACGGCATGGATTACTTCGACGCGACAAACATGCTCGGCGTGTTCCTTGGCGGCGGGCGGCATAGCTGGAATAACGACCAGTACAACAAGCTCCTCAAAGAGGCGGGCCCGATGACCGATCCCGAGAAGCGGCACGCCGCGTTCGAGGAGGCGCAGAAGCTGCTGACCGGCGAGGCTTCCGCCATCTTCGTCTACAATCAGCTCCACGGCTACCTCTACCAGCCCTACTACAAAGGCAAGCACCTCGAAAAGGACAAGTATGGCTACGACGGCGAAGAGTGGGGCGCGTTCCCGACCAACTATGGCCTGAACGAGGTCTACGTCGGCAAAGAGGTCGATCAGTACCGCAAGGCGAGCATTTCCTGACTCTCAGGACGTGAAGTATCCCGAACTGTCAAACGAGGCGCCGGGGTACGTTCTCCACGGAGGCGCAGAGTCGACACTGAGGGCACCGAGATGACGATAGAGTTATCTCCGTGCTTCCTCCGTGTTCTCTGGGTCTCAGTGGTAGGCCGTTCCCCGGGCCCGCCGCTGCAGGATTCGGGATGCTTCGTGAACGAGGTGAGATGACGTGATCAGCGCCGAGGACCGCCAACCCGATCCGGCGATGGCCGGGCCGCCCGTGCCCAGCGTGCCACTGCTCGCGGTGCATGGGCTACAGACCCGCTTCAAAGTGCGCGATACGACGATCTACGCGGTCGAAGGCGCATCATTTGTCGTGAACGCGGGCGAGACGATTGGTATCGTCGGCGAGAGCGGATCAGGGAAGAGCGTCACGGCGCTGTCGATCATGGGCATGATTCGCTGGCCCGGGCGCATCGAAGGCGGCAAGATCCTCTTTCACGGCGAGGATCTTCTTCAAAAGCCGGAATCTGAGATGCGCAAGCTCCGTGGCCGGCGATTGGCCATGGTTCCCCAGAATCCGCTCACCTCGCTGAATCCGGTTCTCACCGTCGGCGACCACCTGCGCGAGATTCTCTGGGTTCACCTGGGGATGAGGGGGTCCGAGGCGACGGAGCGGGCAGTCAACCTGCTCCGCCGCGTCGGGCTGCCGGACCCGGCCCAGCGGATGCGCGAGTACCCGCATCGTCTCAGCGGTGGTCAACGGCAACGCGTGATGATCGCGCTGGCCATGGCGTGTACGCCCGAGCTGCTGATCGCCGACGAGCCGACGACGGCGCTCGACGTGACGATCCAGGCGCAGATCCTCGAGCTGATGGATGAGCTATCACGGGAGTCGCATCTCGCCTCGATTCTGATCACGCACAATCTCGGAATCGTCGCCGGGCACTGCGAGCGCGTCGTCGTGATGTACGCGGGCCGGGTCGTCGAGTCGGGGCTAGTCGGCGAGCTCTTCGCGCATCCACGGCATCCCTACACGGTCGGTCTGCTTGAATGCGTGCCACGCCTCACCGCACATCGCGTGCGAACGTTTCACACCATTCCGGGCTCGCCACCCCAGGTGACCGAGCCACCCATGGGGTGTCCGTTCGCACCACGCTGCTCGCGAGTGATCGCAACCTGCTGGGACAATGTCCCGCCGCTGACCGAGATGAGTGCCAGGCACCTCACGGCCTGCTGGAATCCGCTTCCGGCGCCAGCACCGCGGGAGGCAACTGCATGAGTGCTGGCGTAGCGCCTTTGCTGGAGGTCGAAGCGCTCAAGGTCCATTACGTCGTGCGCGGCGAAGGATGGCTCATCCGCGAGCGGCACGTTCTGCGCGCCGTCGATGACGTGAGCTTTCACATCGACCCGGGCGAGACGCTCGGACTGGTCGGCGAGAGCGGCTGCGGGAAGAGCACGACCGGACGCTCGATCCTCCATCTGGAACGGCCCACGAGCGGGTCGGTTCGGTTTCAGGGAACGCTCCTCAATAATCTGAGCGAGGAAGAGCTTCGGCCGCTTCGGCGCCGGATGCAGATCGTGTTCCAGGACCCGTTCGCATCGCTCGACCCGCGCATGACGATCGGCCAGATCATCGCCGAGCCACTATCGGTCCACCACCTCTACGAGGGCAAGGCGCGCAAGGATCGCATCGCCGAGCTTTTGACCATGGTCGAGCTGAGCCCGGACTTCATTCAGCGCTACCCGCACGAGTTCAGCGGCGGGCAGCGCCAGCGCATTGGCATCGCGCGAGCGCTGGCCGTCGAGCCGTCGTTCATCGTGCTGGACGAGCCCGTGTCGGCGCTCGACGTCTCGATCCAGGCGCAGATCCTCGCGCTCCTGAGTGGGCTTCAGACGCGGCTGAATCTGTCGTATCTCTTCATCGCGCACGATCTGGCCGTGGTCGGTCAGATGAGCGACCGTGTCGCGGTGATGTACCTGGGGAAGATCGTCGAGATCGCCGAACGCGATACCCTCTACCAGCGGCCCCATCACCCGTACACCCAGGCGCTGTTCTCGGCAGTTCCCGTCCCGGATCCGAAGCTCGCGCAGCAACGCAAGCGGATGGTTCTGCCCGGCGAGGTTCCCAGCCCGATTCGTCCGCCCTCGGGCTGCCGATTCCACCCGCGCTGCCCACTTGCTCAGCAGGTTTGTCGCACCGACGAACCCGCGTTGCGCGTCGTCGGCCCGAATCACCGGGTTGCCTGCCACTTTGCCGAGGAGTCGGCGAAACGATTCGAGCCGACCTTCGCGTGAGCCCGGGTGTCGTATACTGCTGGTGCGACCGATCGGGCGCCCGACCGGCGCGCACCGCGCGGCCGGGAAAGCCGTTGCACCCGGACGCCCTATCTGCGTCGCGTGCCCGGCGTATGATGCCAACGAGAAACATGGAGGAACCCGATGTCGACCACCACTTTCGACGTGGAAGCCGTGCGCGCGGCCTACCCAATCCTTCAGGAGATGGCGTACTTCAATACCGGCACCTATGGCCTCATGGCCGAACCGGTCCTTCAGCGCTATCTCGAGAACGTTGCACAGTTCGAGCGACGGGGCATGGCCGCGGACGAGAAGGTGATGCGCGCGGGGATCGAAGAGGCACGCACTCGCCTTGCCTCTCGAATCAACGCCAACGCCAGCGAGATCGCGCTGACCGGCAATGCGACCGATGGTGTCGCCTTCGTGACCGCTGGCCTGGAATGGAGCCCGGGCGACGAGGTCATCATCTCGGATCAGGAGCACCCGGCGATGAACTATCCCTGGCACTACACCGCGCAGCGCCGGGGGATCGTCGTGAAGCACTTCACCGTTCATCATGATCCAGAGCAGAGCCTGGACTCGATCCGCGCGCTGATCACCCCGCGGACGCGCCTGATCGGCACGAGCCACGTGACGTCGCCGAATGGCATCCGACTTCCGGTCAAGGAGATCTGTGCCCTCGCCCACGCCCACGGCGCGCTCGCCCTCGTCGACGGGGCGCAGTCGTTTGCGGTCATGCCGATTGACGTTCGTGACATCGGCTGCGATTTCTTCACGAGCAACGCGCACAAGTGGCTTGGCGGACCGAAGGGAACCGGTTTTCTCTATGCCCGACAGGAGCTCATGGAGCGGCTCGAGCCCGCGTACGTCGGGGCGGGCTCGCTCCAGAGCTTCAGCTACGACGCGGTCGTGCTCCAGCCGAACGGCCGACGTTTCGAGTTTGGCACGCGCGGATTTGCCGTTCACGCGAGTATCGGCCTTGCCCTGGACTGGTTCGACCAGCTTGGGTGGGAAGCCGTCTTTCAGCGCATCGCGGATCTATCGGGCTACCTGAAGCGACAGCTGCGAGAGATTCCGGGTGTCGAGCTCTGGACGCCGCTGGAGTGGCAACGATCGAGCGGACTGGTCACGTTCCGTGTCGTCGGAAGGGACGAGGTTGCGCTCCAGAAGCGCTTCGAGGAGCATCGGCTCTATCCACGGACGCTGGGCAAGGGCTCCGAGAAGATTCGGGTCTCGACGGCTCTGTTCAACAGCGAAGAGGAGATCGATCAGCTGGTGGCGTGCGTGAGGGAGTTCGTCATGTAGCCGCGATGCCGTGCGTATTCCACGCGACGGATGACGCCCTGGCCTGCCCGCTCGTCGTCGTTGCCGGAGAGGGAGCGAGAGCGTGGACACCGGGAGCGCACGACCGAGCCGTTCACCGCGCGGGTGATCGACGGTGCTGCCCCCGTTCGTGGTCGGCTGCACGCTCGTTCTCGGCACGTCGCGTCCGCCTGCCGTCGAGCCCCCGCGCCCGCGTGCGATTGCAGGCCTCGTCCACCGCGGAGGCTTTCTCGTCTTTCGTCAGTGCAAAAGAGACGAATGGTCTGCCAGATCGCTTCCTGGCCGAGAGCAGGAGCTGCCGGCGACCTGGCGAATGCTCAGGGCCCGCTCAGGCCTCCTGATGCTCGATAAGCCATCGCTGGACCCCGGACAATCACCGCTCGCCCGGATGTGGTTACCGAGGCGCCGGGCAGGAAGGCTGTGCCGTCGGGGAACCGGCGCTCTCCCTCTCCTTGTTGGGAAAGGGCCGGCTGCAGGGCGTGGATCCGGGGCGCAGCACGTGGTCTGCCGCCTTCACCCTCAGCTTCTCCCCGAAGGAGAGGGGATTGGGCGGCCGCCGGCTCACTCATACCGCCCGGTGCTCGATTTCCACGGAACGGCGACGTGGGCCCTCGTCGTGCCCCGCGTGGCTGGCACCCTCCGTGCAATGACGCTCCCCTTTGATCTCTGATTGATCTCTGAAGCTGAGCGCGCGGTTGCTTGCCCCCGCTGACCGGGGTCGGCAGGACGCTCGCCGGCAGGCGATCCCGTCGCAACGGGGTGAATTGCATGAGGCGGCAGATTTTGCGCGG
>CADDYW010000150.1 GCA_902810745.1 Chloroflexota bacterium
CGGTTGGCGAGCCCCGGGACGACGCCCGCGGCGGCCGGTGCGCCCGCGACGCCAAATGCCTCGCTCAAGGGAACCTCTCTTGCCTTCGTCGGTGGCTCCTACTTCATCCCGGAGGCGCAAACCCTCTTCCAGAACCAGCTCAAACAGTGGGGTAGCGAGAACGGGGTCAACGTTTCCGCCGACTTTCTGAACTGGCCCGACCTGCAGGCCAAGATTGCCGCGGCCGTCCAGTCCGGTGCTGGCGGCGATATGTTCGAGCTCTGGCCAGGCTGGGCATACCTCTATACCGCCAACCTGGTCGACGTGAGCGATATCGCCGAGGCGTTTGGCAAAGCCCAGGATGGCTTTTACGATGGCTGGGTTCTCCCATCCGTCCAGGTCGACGGCAAGTGGTACGGTGTCCCGACCGGCGCCACCAATGTCGCCCTGGCCTACCGGATCAGCTATTTCAAGAAGGCTGGTGTCGACGATCCCGAAAAGAACTTCCCTGACACATGGGACGACTACTTTGCCGTCGGCAAGAAGCTCAAGGCCATGGGCAAGCCGCTTGGCCAGGCGCTCGGTCATAGCCTTGGCGATCCTCCGGGCTTCTGCTACCCCTATATGTGGGCCAACGGGGCGATGGAAGTCGAAAAAGACGGCAAGACCGTCGCCTTCGATACGCCAACCTTCGTCGACGCGATGAAGAAGTTCATCCAGGCCTGGAAGGACGCCTACGACACGACCGCGCTGAATGGCGACGATGGCTATAACAACCGGGCGTATCTGGCCGATCAGATCTCCGCGACGTTGAATGGCTCCAGCATCTACGCCGCGGCATTGAAACAGGCCCCCGATATCGCCACTGATACCAGCCACGCGGATATCCCCCGCGGGCCGTCCGGCCGGTTCTACGACTTCGGCAGCCACTCTTTCGCGGTCTTGAAAGCCTCGAAGAACGTCGCCGGTGCCAAGGCGTTCCTCAGCTGGTGGTTCGATAAGAAGCAGTTCGGCGACTGGCTGCACATCCAGAATACCTACCAGATTCCGCCGACCAAGGCCTGGGCCAACGATCCCATGTGGTCGAAGGACCCCAAGCTCGCCGCGTTCAGCAACGACACCAAGTACGGTCGGCTGCTCGGCTACGCGGGGCCACCCAACCAGAAAGCCGCGCTCGCGCGGTCCAAGTTCATCATCATCGACGTCTTCTCGCGGGCCGTCCAGTCGGGCGACGCCGAGGGAGAGATCAAGAAGGGAGCGGAACAGCTCAAGGAGATCTACGGGGGATAACCCGGAGAGCCTGACAACGATCGGGGCGTCGATGGATCGACGCCCCGCCTTCCCTTCAGCTCATCGCGTCGAACAGACATGGGAATCGGACGTCGGCCCAGGGGATGGACCCGCTCCTCGGCCGACTCCCTCGCCCGCGCGCCGGTCTGGCCGATTCCAGGCAGGTTTGCTGATCCGGTCCATCGTGGCAGCTGGACCGGCCCGAACCGATACGGGGAGTTTGGGGATATCCTTTCGACGCTACCAACGTGCGTTGGGAGACATACGTGACGGATACTCGTTCATTCTGGAAAGAGGTGCTCCAATGAGTACGGTACCCCGCGCCACCGTGGTATCCCGCCCCGCGACGCGGCCTTCTCGTTCCCTGAATCCACTGGAACGCGAGTGGTCGTTCGGGCTTCTCCTCATGCTGCCCGGGAGCCTCTTCCTGCTCGTCTTCATCGCCTACCCCTTTTTCCTCGGCATCTGGCTATCGCTCACCGATAGCATCGTCGGCAATCTCGGCCATTTCATCGGATTGCAGAACTTCATCACCCTGCTCACCACTGATAGCATCTTCCAGCAAGCGGTCCGGAACACATTCGTCTACAGCTTCGTCAGTGTTCCGTTCAAGCTGCTGCTGGGCCTGGGGCTCGCGCTCGTCCTGAATCAACGGATCCCGCTGCGCAACGTCTGGCGAGCGGCGTTGCTTCTTCCGTGGATCGTCCCAACCGCGCTGAGTAGCCTGGCCTGGCTCCTGATCTTCGACTCGGTCCTTAGCCCGATCTCCTGGGTGCTGCGTGCCCTCGGCCTGATCAACTCGAACATCGCCTTTCTCGGCGACCCAACGCTGGCGATGGAGTCGCTCATCATCGCCAATGTCTGGCGCGGCATCCCTTTCTTTGCCGTGTCGATCCTGGCCGGCCTGCAGGCGGTGCCCCAGGAGCTGAATGAGGCCGCCGCGATCGATGGGGCCGGCGCCTGGCAGCGCTTCGTCGCGGTGACGCTGCCGGTGATTCGAGGCATAACCTGGATCACGACGCTCTTCTCGATTATCTGGACGTTCGCCGACTTCCAGCTGGTCTACGTCTTGACCAAGGGAGGCCCGGCCAACGCGACCCAGATCTTCGGAACCTACGCGTACCAGATTGGTTTGAATGCCACCCAGATCGGCCAGGGTGCTGCTGTTGCGCTGTACATGTTCCCGTTCCTCGCCGTTTTCGCAGCAGTTCTACTCGTCTTTGTTCGCAGGGAGGCTTAGTCATGGTCGGAAGCCACACCTGGCCACGGCGGATCCTCGGCCAGTACCTACCACTCCTGCTGTACGTTGTCTTTCTTCTGTTCCCGTTCTACTACATGCTGGTCGTGTCGCTCCGGCCAGATTCCGACCTGTTCAACATCAAGCTGAACCCTCTGCTGCCGACCCACGTCACGCTCGACCACTACACCTACCTTTTCCAGAACACGGACTTCGTCCGCTGGGCACTCAACACCACGGTGGTCACGATCGGCGCAACTATCCTTTCGATTGCCTGCAGTATCCTGATCGGCTATGCCCTCGGGCGTGTCCGATTTCCGGGAGCGAACTTTCTCGGCCTCGCGATCTTCCTGGCCTATCTCGTCCCGCCCACCCTGCTCTTCCTGCCGCTCGCTCAGATCATCAACTCATTCCACCTCTACAACACGTACTGGTCGCTGATCCTGACCTACCCAACCTTTCTGATCCCCTTCGCCGGCTGGCTCCTGATGGGCTACTTCGCCACGATTCCACGAGAGCTGGAAGAGTGCGCGATGATCGACGGGGCGAGCCGTGTCCGTGCGATGATCTCGGTCATTCTGCCACTGGCCCTCCCCGGCCTGCTCTCGGCCACGATCTTCGCGTTCACCCTTTCCTGGAATGAGTTCCTCTATGCTCTCATCTTCATGGGGACCGGGGCGATGAAGACGATCCCCGTCGGAACGGTGAGCGACCTGATCAAGAGCGATGCCTACTTCTGGGGCTCGCTGATGGCGGCTGGCCTGCTGGGCTCGGTTCCGGTCGCGGTGATCTATTCGTTCTTTGTCGAGAATTACGTCTCGGGACTCACGGCAGGCGCGGTGAAAGGCTAGACCTGCGGCCTTTCGTGCGCCCGGCGACCGATCCAGCCCAAAGCATCGCGACAGACGCATCGCCTCGCGCAGCGCGGCTGGGCGGATCGAAGGGTCGCGCCGTGGGAAACCGTCCATCAGGAGCGATCAGACGACCGCCGCGGCCGGGAGCGGTGGCCAGGTCACGCCGAACGCGTCGCCTGACGGACACGAGAGATCGCATCAGAGTCGGCTTGACCGCCACCGCTCGGCCACCTACGATACGGATATCGAATCCGACGGTCCACCAGGAGGGGCCATGGACGAGCAGGTCCTGCTGTCACGGGCGCGCGACAGCGACGTGCGCCTGGTGCGCTTCCTTTACTGCGACAACGGCGGCATCATTCGCGGCAAGGCGACCCACCTGAGCGTGCTGGCCGACCGGCTCGTCAGCGGAATCGGCCTGACCGTCGCGATGCAGGCGATGACCAGCGTCGACCGGCTCGCCAGCGTCCAGGGGCTCGGGCCGGTCGGGGAGATTCGCCTCGTTCCCGATCCGGAGACCTTCGTCGTCCTGCCTTACGCTCCGCACTGCGCCGCGATGCTCGTCGACATGCACACGCTCGACGGCGAGCCCTGGGGGGCCTGCCCCCGCAGCTTCCTCAAGCGTATGATCGTCCGCGCCCGAGAGCTGGGCTTTAGCGCGCGCGTCGGCTTCGATCCGGAGTGGTCGCTCGCGGTCCCGGATGGCAACAGCTGGATGCCGATCGATCGGAGCCTCTGCTTCAGCGGGCTCGGAATGACCAGTGCCGAGGAGGTGATCGACGCGATCGTCGGGGCGCTCGAAGGGCAGGGTCTCGCGATCTCGCAGTATTACCCCGAGCTTGGCCACGGCCAGCAGGAGCTCTCGCTGCACCACGCCGACGCGCTCCACGCGGCCGATCATCACATTCTCTACCGCGAGACGATCCGGGCCGTCGCCCGCCAGCACGGACTGGTCGCCTCCTTCGCGCCGAAGCCCTGGCCCGACCAGGCCGGCAACGGCTGTCACGTCCACCTGAGCCTCTGGGACGAGTCCGGAACGCACAATCTCTTCTACGATCCCGCGGGCCGCTACCAGCTCAGCGCGCTCGGCTACCAGTTCCTCGCCGGCGTCCTCGAGCATCTGCCAGGGTTGCTCGCGCTCACCTGTCCCAGCGTGAACTCCTACCGGCGCCTGCAGCCGCAGATGTGGTCGTCGGCGTTCACCTGCTACGGGCCAGACAATCGGGAGGCGTCGGTCCGGATCGTCTCGCCCTACCGGGGCCACGAAGCCGCGACCGTCCATCTGGAGCTGAAGCCGGCCGACAACAGCGCCAACCCCTATCTGGCGGTCGGCGGCGTCCTGGCCGCGGGTCTCGATGGCATTCGCCGGGCGCTGACGCCGCCGGAGGGGCAGCTCGCGCTGGTCGACCCGGCCACGATCCCCGAGACCGAGCGCGCGGCGCGGGGCATTCGCCCGCTGCCGGCCACTCTTGGCCAGGCCGCCGACGCGCTCGAACGCGACCCGGTGCTGATCGAGGCGCTCGGACCGCTCCTCGCCAGCGCGTACCTGGCGGTGCGGCGCGCCGAGGCCGCCTACTTCGCCGACGTCGATCCGGCCCGGGAGTATCAGGAGCACTTTGAGAAGTATTGACGACGTCGCCTTCGACGACATCCCGGTCGTCGACAACCATTGCCACGCGCCATTGCGTGCCGCGCAGGCGCTCGACGCACCGGGCTTTCGGCGCTGCTTCACCGAGAGCCGCGAGCTCGCGATCCACCGCGACCACGTTCCGACCGCGCTCGTGTACCGCCAGGCGCTGCACGAGCTGGCGGCGTTCCTCGGCTGCTTGCCGACCGAGGAGGCGGTGCTCGCGAGCCGCGCCGCCCTGCCTCTGCCGACGTACCTGGCGCGGCTGCTGGAGGATGGTGACATACGCGGGCTGCTCGTCGACGGTGGCTACCAGAGCGCGGAGAGCGTCGGGCTGGACGAGCTGAGCGAGCAGGCCGCCGCGGCCAGCTGCCGGGTCTGGCCGGTGCTGCGGCTGGAGACGCTGGCCGAAGAGCTACTGCCCGGCTGCGCGAACCTGGGCGAGCTCGCCGAGCGCTTCCAGGCGGCGGTGCGCGCGGCGCCGGGGCAGGGTGTCGTCGCGCTCAAGACGATCATCGCCTATCGCAGCGGGCTCGACGTCGCGCCGCCGTCGCTCTCCGACGCGGCCGAGGCCTTCGAAACGATCCGGCGCCAGGGGGAGGCCCGGCCCCGGCTGACCGCGAAGCCACTCCTCGACTATCTGCTGTGGCTCGCCCTCGCCGAGGCGGCGGCGCTGCGCCTGCCGGTGCAGATCCACTGCGGCTTCGGCGATACCGACCTCGACCTGCGCCGAGCAAATCCCCTCCACCTGCGCCCGATCCTCGAAGAGCCCGCGTTCGGCAGCGTGCCGCTGGTGCTCCTCCACTGTCATCCGTTCGTGGACGAAGCTGCCTATCTCGCCAGCGTCTACGCACAGGTCTACCTCGACCTCTCGCTGACCGTCCCGTTCCTCGGGGCGGCGGCATCGCGCGCGTTCGCGGACGCGCTGGCGCTCGCCCCCGCGAGCAAGGTGCTCTATGGGTCCGACGGCTTCAGCATCCCCGAGCTGTACTGGCTCGGGGCGCGCTGGGGGCGGCGGGCGCTGGCCCGGGCCCTCGGGGAGTGGCGGTCCTGGGGGCTGCCGACCGCCGATTGTCGCGACGCCGCCGAGCGCATCCTCCACCGCAACGCCGAGGAGCTGTATCGGCTCTGAGCCGGTTCTCGCCCCGGGGCGACGGTTCGCGGGTGTAACGCCGCTACAAGATGCTAGAATGACCCCGTCGACGGTCGAAGAGCGCCCGCGAAGGCCATCCCGTGACCGTCAATCCCGACGTCGTGGGGAGATTCGAATGGCTGTGCAGTCCAAATCCGACCCCGCCTCGCGGATCGTCCCGGTGCCGTTCACCGCCGTCGTGATCGACGATGGGTTCTGGGCGCCGCGCCAGCGCGTCAACCGCGAGCGCACGATCCCCTTCGAGTATCGCCAGTGCAAGGAGACCGGCCGTATCGACGCCTTCCGGCTGGATTGGCGCCCGGGGCAGGAGCCGGTCCCGCACATCTTCTGGGACTCTGATGTCGCCAAGTGGATCGAGGCGGCGAGCTACTCCCTCGCCACTCACGACGATCCGGCACTCGACGCGCTGCTCGACGAGGTGATCGCGCTGATCGCGGCGGCCCAGCAGCCCGACGGCTATCTCAACGTCCACTTCACTGTCGTCGAGCCGGGGAAGCGCTGGACCAACCTGCGCGACGCGCACGAGCTCTACTGCGCCGGCCATCTGATCGAAGCCGCGGTCGCCCACTTCCAGGCGACCGGCAAGCGAACGCTCCTCGACGTCCTCTGCCGCTACGCCGACCACATCGCCGAGACCTTCGGCCGTGGCCCCGGTCAGAAGCGCGGCTATCCGGGGCATCCCGAGATCGAGCTAGCACTGGTCAAGCTCTACCGCTGCACCGGCGAGCGCCGCTACCTCGCGCTGGCGCAGTATTTCGTCGACGAGCGGGGCCAGTCGCCGCACTATTTCGATCAGGAGCGGCTGGCGCGCGGCGAGACGATCTCGATCTTCGGGCCGGCCTTCAGCCGGATGTACACCCACGAGTACAACCAGTCGCACAAGCCGGTGCGCGAGCAGGACCGACCGGTCGGACACGCCGTCCGAGCGATGTATCTCTACAGCGCGATGGCCGACCTGGCGGGCGAGCTGGGCGACGCGGGCCTGCGCGCGGCCGGCGAGCGGCTCTGGCAGCACCTCGTCGAGCGGCTGATGTACGTCACCGGCGGCATCGGGACCAGCCGCCAGAACGAGGGGTTCACCGCCGATTACGACCTGCCGAACGCGACGGCCTACTGCGAGACCTGCGCGGCGATCGGCCTCGTCTTCTGGGCCCATCGCCTGCTGCAGCTCGACTGCGACCGCCGCTACGCCGACGTCATGGAACGCGCGCTCTACAACGGCGTCATCAGCGGTGTCTCGCTCGAGGGCGAGCGCTTCTTTTACGTCAACCCGCTGGCGAGCAACGGCAGCCACCGGCGCCAGGCCTGGTTTGACTGCGCCTGCTGCCCGCCGAACCTGGCCCGTCTGCTCGCCTCGCTCGGGCAGTACGTCTACTCCCAGGGCGACGACGAGGCGGTCGTCCATCTGTACGTGCAGGGCGAAGCCCGGCTGCGGCTCGCCGGACAGAGCGTCACGCTGCGCCAGGAGACGCGCTATCCCTGGGATGGGCAGGTACGTCTCACCGTCCGCCTGGAGGAGCCGGCGCGGTTCACGCTGAAGCTGCGCGTTCCCGGCTGGTGCCGGGAGGCGACGCTGGCGATTGGCGGCAAGGCCGTGCCGATGGAGCTGGAGCGCGGCTACGCGCGGATCAGCCGGGAATGGCGCGACGGCGACGCGGTCACGCTCGACCTGGCGATGCCGATCGAGCGGGTCTACGCGCATCCGCGGGTGAGCGCGGACGCCGGACGCGTCGCCCTCCAGCGTGGACCGATCGTCTACTGCCTGGAGCAGGTCGACAACGGCCCCGATCTGGAGGCGATCGCGCTACCGCGCGACGCTCGGCTGGAGGCAACGTTCGAGCCGGAGCTCCTTGGCGGGGTCGTCACGATCTCCGGCTTCGGCCTCCGCCGCGTCGTCGAGGACTTCGCGGGCCAGCTCTACCGTTCCGCGCCCGCGCGCGTGATGCCGGTTCCGATCAAGGCGATTCCATATTGCGTCTGGGAGAACCGCGCGCCGGGCGAGATGGCGGTCTGGCTGACCGAGGGGTGAGGGAAGCGCTACGGCCCTTCGCGTCAGCCGGCCCCTCACCTCGATACGCGCTCGCTGATCGCGGTGCAGGACATCTCAGGACACCTTGCCGATCCGCACCTTCCAGGCCTCGGGTCCTTGCATCAGATACTCCCAGGTGAAGCGGCCGGGCTGCTCCGCGCTGAACTGGTAATACAGCGGCTTGGGGTCGTGATCGTTGACCAGAACGAACGCCTCGCCTGGCTTCAAAGCGTCGTACGTCTGGAAGATCATGTCGTGCCGCTCAGCGGGAGGATATTCACGCACGTCCAGCTCTGGAGCCGAGAGCGCACGCTGCCCTTGCCCCTCGTCCTGGCGCGCCGTGGCGCCGTGCCTGGTCACGAGGACCCGCCAGACCTCCGGTCCCCGCTCCAGGTACCGCCAGGAGAAGCGCCCGCCGTGCATCTGCTGGAAGGCGTAATAGAGGGGGCGAGGGTCGTGATCGGCGATCACCTGCATCGCCTCCTCGTCGGCGAGGGTACCGAACAGATGGAAGATCGTGTGGTGCCGCTCCGCGTGCGGGATTTGGCGCACGTCAACCGTGGCGACGGTTGGTCCCGAATCAGCCGGGGCATCGCTGGTCTTGACGATGTCGATCTCCCATACGCGCGGACCACGCGTGAGATAGGTCCACTCGAAGATCTCCCCACGCATCGCCCGAAGCTGATAGTACAGCGGCCGGGGATCGTGATCGTTCACGAGAACAAATCCCTCTCCGCGGGACAGACGATCGAACCGCTCGAGAATTGCCGAGTGACGCTGGGCAGGCGCCAGGTCGCGAACGTCAAAGATCTCCCGTGGGGACGCATCGCGGCGGGCTTGCTTACGAACGCGGATCTTCCAGATATCCGGACCGGTCTCGAGGTACTGCCACTCCAGGGCATAGGGGCTCTCCGACTGGTACATGTACAGCACCGCCTTGGTGTCGTGATCGGCGATCACCACGGCGGTATCGCCGGCGGCGATGGCATTCAGGCCAGCAAAGACACGCTCGTGGCACTCCTCGTGCGGATGCTCAAGCAGATTGATCTCTCTTTCCATACCTTCTTCATCCTCGTTGCC
>CADDYW010000151.1 GCA_902810745.1 Chloroflexota bacterium
GACCGCCAGCTCGACCTCGGGAACGATGGCCCGCGGCAAGCGGGCCAACGGTGCGTCAGCCTGCGCCTGCCAGCGCGACAGGCTCAGCAAGAGATAGGCGACTAGGGCGAAATGGACCAGGGCTCGGGCGCCCCCTAAGCGCAGCGGCGGCAGGTCGTTCACCTTCCAGTAGCGGGCCAGGGCCATGGAGCATTCTTCGGCGTCCCAGCGACGGCGCTGCTGCTGGTAGAAGCTCGTGCCGGTGGGGAAAGCTCGCTGGCTGACGTGCGAATGGTAGACAGTCTCCCCGGTCGGGTAGCGATCGCGCACGACCAGGCCGGTCAGGAGGATGGTGCAGGCGTCCCAGCTCTCGATCGGGGGATGCGAGCGACCTGGCGGCTGGGCGGGGGATCGCGATGGTTCTGGGGCGCGGGGACCTCCTCCCAGACGGTGTCCGGCAGGCCACTCAGGCCGACCAGATCGGCGTAGGCGTGCATGTCTTCCTGGAGGCCGATGATGATCTCGGTCCCCTGCCGCGCCTGCTCGGTCAGCCAGGCGCCATCGAGGAAGCCACGATCGATCAGCAGGAGGGCGAGAGCGGTGGGCGTGAGGACCTTCCGCGCCTCGACGATCAAGGTCCGCCCCAGCGCGATGTCGCCGTTCCCATCCCCAGTCTCGGGGGCGTCGCTCCACCGGATCGGGACGGCCGCTTGGCCCAGATGGACCGAGAGGATGCAGAGGACGAAACGGGCGGCGGGCAAGCCCAAGCGGCCCAGGGGCACCGCCACCGTCATGCAATCCATCGCCTAGACCCCGGGGGCAAACACGTCCGGGAACTGCCGATGCAGGTGGCGCAGGAGGGTGAGCTGCAACGCGAGCAGGGTCTCGAGAGACACCTCGGCGAAAAAGTCGCCCAGGGCCTCGGCGGTGAAAGGACGCGGGCCAGTGCTCGCGTCGAACCCTTCGGCGATCTGGCGGGCGTTGAAGCCCAGCAACCGCAGGATGAAGGGCGAGCGGAACACGACCCCTCGCTGTCCGCCAGAGGGGAGAGGCGCAAGAGGGGCAGAGAGAGGAGGGTGAAGCAAAAGAAGAAGGTGGGGATGCTGCGGCGCGCCCGGTCGTCGGGGAAGTGCCCGAATTGCTCCAGGAGCTGGTGCTGATGAAGGAACTCGGCAAAGTCGTCAAGAAACGTCCTCGCGGCGGGTAAGATCGCCTCGCACTCCCCGCGGCGCAGCGCTGCGACCACCGCCTCTCGATTCTCCTCGAACAGCACCCACGGGTCGCGTTCGGCTACTGGCAGCATGGCTCATCTCCCCCCATCAGGAATTACCATAACACCTTCCTGACCGCGCCCCAAGAGCCCCGCTAGCTAAAATCGTTGCTCCTGGCCCCGAACTCAGGCCGCTTCTGCGCATTTGCCGGGGCTGCTACAATACGCCGTACGGTCTACTGAGCGCCGAGCAACGCGCAACACTGGCTCGTTCCGGCGCGCCAGCTCAGCGCACTGCGCGATGGGTGCTACGTGCCCGTGCCGCGGTCAGTAGGTGCCGTGATCACATATGCGAGGGGTCGTTCCATGCCAGTCGTCATCGTCAAGCTGTACGAAGGCCGTACCGTCGAGCAGAAGCGTGCCGCCGCCCAGGCGATCACCCAGGTCGTCGTCGAGACCCTGAAGACGACACCCGAGGCAACGCACGTCATCTTCGAGGACGTCAAGAAGAGCGATTGGGCGATCGCCGGGAAGCTCGCGTCGGAGTCCTGATCTCAAAACTTTGCCGCGCGCGCCATCGCGTGGATCAGGGTGAGGTCTCCTCGCGAGTCCGTCAGATCGGTGATCGGGGTACGCCCGTGCACCACGCAATCGTGGAAGTGCAGGAGCTCCTCCTTGAATGCCTCGTGGTAGGAGACCGTCACCTCCTTCTCCCAGGCGGCTGACTCTGGGCGGTCCGGGAGTGGCTCACTCCCCTCGACAAAGACTCGCGTGGGGTAGTTTCGCAAGAACGGCGACGGGAAGACGATGCGCACGCGCGCCGCGTCTGCGTAGCACGCGATCTCCTCCTCGTAGTGACGGAGGTCCGAGAGATACGTCCAGGTCAGAGTCGCGCGAACGTCCTGGGCGCAGCGGAGCATCGCGCTCATCCCGAGTCCCTGGTTCCAGACCTCGACGTGGGCAACGTCGAGTTGCTCGCCGATCAGACCGCGCAACGCGTTCACGTCGTGACACAGGCTGCCGAGCATCAGGCTGAGAGCAGTACGCTGGATTGGTGGCGCGTCTGGGCCAAGAACCTCTTCGATGAGCCTGGCCTCGGGCCCAGAGGCGAAGAAGGCGATCATCCGCTGTCCAAGCTCGGAGGTGGGGACCGGACCCGCCGGTAGCGGGGGATGAAACACGTGGTGCTGGTAGTACAGCTCGCTGGCAGGGTGCAGCACCGTGACTCGGATATAGCGCAGGTTCGCGAGGTCTTTGACCAGACGCTGGGCGTAGCGATAGGCTGGGTCGTAGCGCTTCATGTAGCCGACCATCAGACAGACGCCGCTCGTCCGAACCGCCTCGGTAATCTCCTCGAGCTCGCGGGAGGTGTAGCACAATGGCTTCTCGGCGAAGATGTGCTTGCCCGCGCGCGCGGCCGCGATCACCGGACCGGCGTGGGATCCGCTGGTGAGGATCATCACGGCGTCGATATCCGTGGCCAGCAGGGCACGGTAGTCCGTGAAGCGTCGCGCGATTCCGTAGTAGTCTCCCACCGCGTCGAGGACGATCGAATTGACATCGGCGAGGCCAACAACCTCGAATCGATCGTGCAGCTCTCGCAGGTGCGGCAGGTGCATCATCTGGGCAATGCCACCGCAGCCGATGACTCCAACCTTCAGCCGCTGGCTCGTACTCACCTGTACCTCCGCGTCTTCACTGATTTAGCAGATTCCGCAGAAACTCGCGGCTCCGACGCGCCGCCGCGAGTGGCGAGAGCGCAGCTCCGGTCGACTCATCGATGACGACGTCCTGCTCGACAATAAGCCAGCCCTGGTAGCCAATCTCGCGTAGCCCGGCAAATACACCGGCAAAGTCGACGCAGCCCTCTCCCAGCGGACAGAACACTCCGCCGCGCACACCGGCCTCGTAATCCAGCCCTCCAGCGCGCGCGCGTTCGAGTGCCCGCGGATCGACGTCTTTCAGATGAACGTACCGTACGCGGTCACCCCAGCGCTGGAGCAGCTCGACCGGATTGGCCCCTCCGTAAACCGCGTGGCCAGTGTCGAGGCAGAGGCCAATCGTCTCCGGATCCGTTGCCTCGAGCAGGCGATCGATCTCGCGACGCGTTTCGACGTAGGTCGCGGTGTGGTGATGGAAGACCACGGCCAGGCCTCGATCCTCTAGCACGTTCCCGATGCGGTTCAATCCGTCGACCGTCGCCTGCCAAGCCGCCGGGGCCATCTCGTCGGCCGGGCCGGCTCGTCCAGCGCAGGCAGCGCGTGCCGGGCGCAACGGATCGGCAAGGATAATCTCGTGGGTGCCAAGTGCCTGCAGCAGGTCGGCAACCTGGAGGACCTGGGCCTCGGCAGCCTGGTACTCCCGCGGGTCGGACAGATCGACCGGGCAGAAAGCCGAGGCGAGAGCCAGCCCACGCGAGAGAAGCTCGGCGCGCAGGCGGTTGGGATCGGTTGGATAGTATCCCCACGGGCCCAGCTCGGTGCCTTCGTAACCAGCCGCGGCGATCTCATCGAGAACCCGCGAATACGGAATGCTGGCCGAGAGGCCCGCAATTTCGAAGATGCCCCAACTGACCGGTGCATTCCCAATGCGCACGCTCAATCTCCAAATGCTAGCCGGACGATGTTGATCGTCGCGACGATCAGCATGATTTGTACGAGAACGCTCGCGCCGAGCAAAATCAGCGCGGCGAGGCGCTCGCGCCGGTGGACGAAGCCGCCGAGAACCAGATCGCTGAGAAAGACGATGCCTCCGATACCTGGCATTTTGTACAGGTCGGTTCGCGGCCCGATCAGATCTACCGAGCCCTGACTGTTGTAATGAAGCGGAAGCAGGTGGGGCAGCGATGGCATCCACGCGTGGACGTATGCTGCGAGCGCACCGATCCCGGCAAGGCTCGTTACGATCAAGCCGACCGCGACCGGGTCCCGCCACAGCGACGCGCCGACGATGCCGCGCAGTATCGTCAGCGGCTGAAATACAGCTAGCGGTCGGCCGCGACGGGGGTGTAGACCGGCGTCAACCATTCCGAGTATTTGCGGCTGCGCCCGCGAACCGCGTCAAAGAAGATCGTCTGGAGCTTCCGGGTGATCGGGCCAATTACTCCGGTACCGATGGGGCGGCGATCGATCTCGATCACCGGTGTGATCTCGGCCGCGGTTCCGGTCAAGAAGCACTCGTCGGCACTGTAGAGCTCGCTTCGATCGATCGATCGCTCGATCGTGGAGATGCCGAGATCGTCGCGAGCGATCTGTATCACCGAGGCTCGGGTGATGCCGATGAGAATGTTCTCAGACGGCGACGGCGTGACCAGCGCATTGCCGATCACCAGGAAGATATTCTCGCCACTTCCTTCGCAGACGTGCCCGTCGTGCGTGAGCAGGATCGCCTCGTCGAAGCCATTCAGCTGAGCCTCGGTCTTGGCCAGCGCCGAGTTCACGTAGCCGCCCGTTACCTTTGCCCGCGCGGGAATCGCGTTGTCGTCGATCCGTCGGTAGCTGGAGACGCAGCAGCGACACCCCTCGGACGCGTCGATGTACTTCCCAAGGGCAGTAGTAAAGATTGCGAAATGGTCGTCGAGATTGTGCATACGCACGCCAACGACACTGGACCCCTTGTAGAGGATCGGGCGAATGTAGCAATCCTCGCGCAGCTCGTTGCGGCGAACCAGCTCGACGGTGATTGAGCACAGCTCGTCCACACTGTGCGGACAGGTGAGACCGAGGATGCGACTCGAGGCAATGAGCCGCTGGTAGTGCTCGCGCAGACGGAAGAGATACATCTGCCGCTCTTCCTCGTTCCAGTAGCCGCGGATGCCTTCGAAGCAGCCAGTTCCATAGTTGAAGGCGTGTGTCATGATATTGACGTTCGCGTCGGCAAGGGGGACGAAGTTACCGCGGAAGTACGCGAGAGGATCCATGCGGAGATTATCCTCCTCTTGGTGTGGCGATTCCTGGCAATTATAGCACGCGTCACGTGCTATAATCGCGGGCGTCCAGATATTCCGGAGGGAGTGGGTTGTTCAACCCGATCAGCGCTTTCCTGGGCATGTTCTCCCACGACATCGGCATCGACCTGGGGACGGCCAATACCCTGGTTCTGGTGCGAGGGAAGGGCATCGTCATCAACGAGCCATCCGTCGTTGCGGTCAACAAGAAGACGAAACGAGTGCTGGCAATCGGCGCCGAAGCCAAGCGCATGGTCGGGCGAACTCCAGCGAACATCGTCGCGGTGCGTCCGCTCAAGGATGGGGTGATCAGCGATTTTGACGTCACCGAGCAGATGCTGAAATACTTCATTGGGAAAGTACACTCGCAGCTTGGACTGATTCCACGGCCGCGGGTCGTCGTGGGCATTCCGAGCGGTGTGACCGAGGTCGAAAAGATGGCGGTCCACGACGCAGCACGAAACGCGGGCGCACGGGAGGCCCATCTGATCGAAGAACCGATGGCGGCGGCGATTGGAGCCGGGCTGCCCGTGACCGACGCGACCGGCAGTATGATCGTGGACATCGGCGGTGGCACGACCGAGGTGGCGGTCGTATCGCTCGGCGGGATCGTCGTCAGTCGTTCGATTCGGGTCGCCGGAGACGAGATGGATCAGGAGATTATCCTCTATGCGCGGCAGAAGCATAACCTGCTGATCGGCGAGCGCATGGCGGAGGAGGTCAAGATCGCAGCGGGATCGGCGCACCCGTTGCCCGAAGAGAAGATGGTGACGCTCCGGGGGCGGGACCTCGTGACGGGCCTCCCGAAGTCGATCGAGGTGAGCAGCGTGGAGATCCGAGAGGCGATCTCGAGCTCGGTGGCGCAGATCGTCGATGCGGTGAGGACGACAATTGAAGAGACCCCGCCCGAACTGGTCAGTGACCTCATGGCTCAGGGCATCGCCCTGGCCGGGGGAGGGGCGCTCCTGGCCGGCCTTGACGAGCGGCTGAGCCACGAAACCAAGATGCGGGTGTACCGGGCTGAAGATCCGCTGACCTGCGTTGTCCGAGGAACTGGTGAGGCGCTGGAAGAGATCGAGATTCTGAAGAAGGTGGAAGTGCCGGTCCAGTACGCTCGTCCTCCGCGATAGGGAAAGCGTCGTGCTCACGCGACTCGTCTATCTGGTTTTCGTCCTCGTGGCAGGCTTGCTCGTCCTGGGGCTGTCCCGCCTGCCGCAGATCCAGCTCATCGAAACCATCGGATTCGAGGTGCTTGGGGCGCTGGAGATCCACATCTCGATTCCATTCGAGCAGATCAGTCAGATCGCTCAGACGATCGAAGATATCGGCCAGCTCCGGGCCGAGAACGCGCGCCTGCGCATGGAGGTGGATCGACTGACGCAAGAAGCCGTGCGCGTCGGCGAGCTTCAGCGCGAAAATGCCGAGCTTCGGGCCGAGCTCGGGTTCAAGCAGACCGATCCGCAGTTCAGGTGGGTCCGTGCACGCATTATCGGGTTTGATCCGTCGAACCTGGTCCACGCGATCATCATCGATCAGGGAACGCGGAGCGGAGTTGCCGAGGGAATGACCGTGACGACGCCACAGGGCCTGGTCGGACAGGTTGTCCAGGTCACGCCCAATACTGCGAAGGTTCTTCTGATCACCGACGTGTCGAGCTCGGTCTACTCGCTCATTCAGTCAAATCGTGCCAAGGGCGTCGTCAACGGCTCGCGCTCGGGACAGCTGACGATGACCTTCATCCCGCAAGGCGATCACGTCCAGCCGGGCGATCGTGTCGTTACCTCGGGCCTGGGGGGTGTATTCCCGGAGGGGTTGCTGGTTGGAACCGTGACCGAGGTGCGCCAGAACGCCGTCGATCTGTACCAGGAGGCCGAGGTTCGGCCGGCCGTCGACTTTGGAAGAATCGAGGAGGTTCTGGTTATCGTCAACCATCTGCCGACCAGACTGCGGTAGTCGTCACACGATTCGAAGGAGATCACGATCGGACTCATCATCAGTGCGATCGTCCTGCTGCTCGGGGCGATCCTGCAATCGACCGCGCTCGCACGTATCTCGGTGCTGGGAGTCAAGGTCGACCTCGTGTTGCTGCTCGTCGTCGCGTGGAGCATTCGGCGAGGCATCGAGGAAGGAATCCTCTGGGCACTGATCGGTGGATTCGCGGTCGATCTCCTCAGCGTCGGCCCACCGGGGGCGTCGGTGATCGGCTACGGCTGCGCGGCAGTTCTCGCGGGCAGCCTTGGCCCGCCGTTGCGTCAGATCAGCGTATTGCTCCCGCTGATTCTTACGCCCCTCACGACAGTCATTGCCTTGCTCATCGCTGCCCTCGTCATGGCGGCGGTCGGCTGGCCGATGCCCTGGCCGGCGACGGTTGCCCTGGTCATTCTTCCATCCGCGGCGTTCGATTCACTCGCAATGTTCATCGTGTACCCTCTCGTCTCGGCCACGGATCGTCGGCCGTTCGCTCCAGACTGGTCGGTATGAGCTGTCGACGCACGCGGTCGATCGTGGCGAAGGCGAATGCGGGACGGACGGCGTGGCCTAGTTCGCCCCTCGTGCCGATCGAGAGGGCAGGCGGCCAGGGGTGAGGCCGTGCTGATCGGAATCGACGCCAGTCGAGCGGGGCGGGCCCTGCGGACGGGCACCGAAGGGTACTCGCTACACCTGATCGCAGCCCTGCTTCGGCGGTCAGGACGGTATCGCTTTCGTCTCTATTTCGATCGAGTGCCCGCGGCAGACTTTCCACTGTCGGACCACGCCGAGGTTCGGATCATCCCGAGTCCGCGCTTGTGGACCCAGCTGCGACTGGCCGCCGAGCTACTCCGGCGACGACCGGATGTCCTCTTCGTGCCGGCTCACGTGATCCCCTTCATCTGCCCGGTTCCCGCCGTGGCCACGATTCACGACGTTGGCTACCTCTGGCATCGGTCGGCATATTCGCCGACCGCCTGGATCCTCCTGCACCTGGGAACGCTCCAGAACGCGCGCGCGGCACGGCGAATCGTCGTCGACTCGCAGGCGACGGCACGCGACCTGATCACCCACTTTGGCGTGGACCGGAGCCGCATACACGTCGCCTACCTTGGCGCCCCGCCGGTCCGTGAGGTGTCTCCGGACCCGTCGATCGCTGCCCTCTACGGACTGCCCTCGCGTTACCTTCTCTTCGTCGGAACCCTTCAGCCACGGAAGAACCTGGGACGTCTTCTCGAGGCGTTCGCCTGCCTGCCGCCGTCGACACGGTCATCGATCTCACTCGTCCTCGCGGGGCGTCCGGGCGTTGGGGCAGCGCGCCTGCGAGCACGCGCCCAGGCTCTCGGGATTGCCGAACGTGTGATCTGGCTGAGCTACGTTGCCGAGGAGCACAAGCCATCGCTGTACGCGGGGGCGCAGGCGCTCGTATTCCCGTCGCTCTACGAAGGTTTTGGACTGCCAGTGCTGGAGGCGATGGCGTGGGGAACGCCGGTCATCGCATCGACCTCGAGCTCATTGCCCGAGGTGGTCGGCGAGGCGGGCTTGCTCGTCGATCCGTACGACGTGGATGCCCTGGCGGGATCGATGGCGCACGTGCTCGAGGATGCCGCCCTCCGCGAGCGGTTGATCGCCGCCGGTCGCGCTCGCGCCGCGCAGTTCACCTGGGAACGGTGCGCGGCCGAGGTCGAGGTGGCTCTCCAGGAGGCGATTCGAGGATAGACACGCCGCGGAGGGCATTCCACCTTTCCCTCCTCGGGGTCCCACCTGGCACCGATAATGCCGATCAGGCAAGCGGTCCAGTCCGGTTGGGATTGGGGGGATGGAATGGTACAGGAAGCGGTCCGCGTCGTGAACATTACCCTCACCGACAACTCGATCGAGCCACGGGTGGTTGAGGTACCCGCAAACTACCCGATCAAGTTCGTCGTACACAACGCGGGTGCCTGTCGTCACCAATACACTGCGCCCGGCATCCCCGAGTTCGGCATCGACGTTCTGCCCGGCCAGACGGCGACGGAGACTTTCACCTTCGTCAACGTGGGGCGGTTCGAGATCGTCAGTAACGAGGACGAAGACCAGAAGCACGGACTCCGTGGCGAGCTCGTCGTCGAG
>CADDYW010000152.1 GCA_902810745.1 Chloroflexota bacterium
GTCGAGGTGGCTGGACTGGTAGGCGGGGCCGCTGCGCGCGTCGATCAGGACGAAGGGTCCACCCGCCTTCACCGCCTCCTCGAACTCGGCCTTCGTCGCGCGCGGAACCTCGTGCGGCTCTCCCCGCGCTCGCGTCGGCGTCCGGGTTGCCATCGGCATCCTCCCGGGGCCTGCACGCCCCCGGGCTCGGTTACCGCAGAGCATGTGCCAGAACGGGACCGAGACCTCGGGCAAAAAATCCATATATGAGCGGACAAACCCCCTTCACAGCAGACGGTGAAGCAGGTAGTATACAGTCGCTACAGGCTGGAATGGCATCGGCACGTCGCCTGTCCGTCATCGGGGGGCGACGGAGAGTGCTGAGTGATGGGCTGGCGATGTCGCTTCTCGCGGACCGAATCGTTGAGATGATCGACCAGGCAAAGTACGCCTATTGTCGACTCGTCCTCGTCGTCGGACCGCGTGCATGCGGCAAGACGGCAGCGCTTCTCGACGTGGCGAGACGGACCGGCTACCCGTACGTCAGCGTCAGCCTGGAGCTGAGTCGCAGGTTGCTGGACCTGCCCGCGCGGCAGCGCCCACGACAGGTCTTGCCGCTCCTGAGAAGCATAATTGGGGAGTCGGACCAGGCGGTCGTGCTTCTAGATAATCTGGAGATCCTCTTCGAACCGTCGCTTCACCAGCGCCCGATCGACGTACTCAAGCGCCTCTCGCGTACTCGGACAATCGTCGCCACCTGGCGCGGCACAGTCACGGACGGTGTGCTCACGTACGCAATGCCAGGCCATCCCGAGTATCTCGAGGCACCGGTGCAGGACGCTCTGCTCGTGGCCTCCGGTTTAGTTCCGGGATCTTGCCCAACGAACGGCCCGCCGGGAGGGACGCGATGAAATATGGCGACCTGATCAACTTTCAGCCGATCGAGTCCGTGATCCAGCTCCTGGATGCCGACGAGGCTAACGCGGCCCGTGCCCTCGTCGAGACGTACGTCATCTCTCAAGAGATGGCCGATCGTCTCGTCGACGTCGTGTTTCCACAGCTCCAGTTTGACCAGCCATACGATAACAAGGGCCTGCTCGTGGTCGGGAACTATGGCACGGGGAAGTCACACCTGATGTCGGTGATCTCGGCGATCGCGGAGCGGAGCGACCTGGTTCCATGCCTCCAGGATGCAAGGATCGCCCGCGCGGCATCAGCCATCGCCGGACGGTTCAAGGTCGTGCGGGCCGAGATTGGGACGACGACGATGCCCCTGCGTGAGCTGCTCGTCGGCGAGCTTGAGCAGCATCTGGCCGCGTTCGGGGTGAGCTTTCGCTTCCCACCGATGAACGAGGTATCAAACAGTAAGGGTGCGCTCGAAGCGATGATGATCGCTTTTCAGGAGCGTTACCCTGATCAGGGACTGCTCCTGGTGGTGGACGAATTACTGGACTACCTGCGTACCCGCCGGGATCACGAGCTGATCCTCGACCTGAACTTCCTGCGCGAAATTGGCGAAGTGTGCAAGGACCTGCGCTTCCGCTTCATCGCCGGAGTGCAGGAGGCCATCTTCGACAGTCCACGGCTCTCCTTTGCAAGCGATAGCCTGCGACGGGTCAAAGACCGTTTCGAGCAGGTCTTCATCGCCCGTCGCGACGTGAAGTTCGTCGTCGCAGAGCGCCTCTTGAAGAAGACGCCGGATCAGCAGGTAAAGATCCGTGAGCATCTAAGCCGTTTCGCCAGGTTTTACGACGATATGAACGAGCGGATGGACGAGTACGTCCAGCTCTTTCCGATCCATCCCGACTACGTCGACACCTTCGAGCGGATTACCGCCATCGAAAAGCGATTCGTGCTGACCACGATCACCCGTACCATGCGGACCGCACTCTCGCGAGATGTGCCGACGGACGAGCCGGGCCTGATCGCCTACGATAGCTGCTGGACCAACCTCCTCCAGGACGCATCGTTCCGCTCGATCCCCGACGTCAAGGCGGTGATCGAATGTAGCCGGGTGCTGCAAGACCGGATCGACCGGGCATTTACCCGCCCGTCATACAAACCGATGGCGCTGCGGATCATCCACGGGCTCTCGGTTCATCGTCTCACCGTCGGGTCGATCGACGCTCCGCTCGGTGCCACGCCCGAGGAGCTGCGCGATGGACTCTGCCTCTACAATCCCCTGGTCGCGGACATGGGCGGCGTGCCCTCGGACGATCTGCTCACGCTGGTCGAGACGGTCCTTGGGGAGATCCGCAAGACGGTCAGCGGTCAGTTCCTCTCCCAAAACCCGGATAACCGACAGTGGTACCTGGATCTGAAAAAGTCCGAGGACTATGATGCGCTGATCGACCGACGCGCCGAGAGCCTCGAACCAGATCACCTCGATCGCTACTACTTCGAGGCGCTCAAGCGGGTGATGGAGTGCACCGACCAGACGCTCGCGACCGGCTATCGCATCTGGCAGCACGAGCTGGAGTGGCGCGAGCGCCGAGCCAGCCGTCTCGGCTACCTCTTCTTCGGCGCGCCGAACGAGCGCTCGACGGCGCAGCCTCCGCGTGATTTTTATCTCTACTTTCTTCCGCCGAACAACCCGGCGCAGTTTGCCGACGAGAAGAAGGCCGATGAGGTGTTCTTCCGGCTGGTTGGAGCTGACGAGACCTTTCGGCAGACGCTCCGACGCTATACCGCGGCGTTAGACCTAGCTTCCACGGCATCGGGTCAAAAGAAGGCGGTCTACGAGTCGCGCGCCGATGACTTTTTGCGAGAGCTGGTTCGATGGCTCCGGGAGCATCTCAACTCCGCCTTCGAGGTCACCTATCAGGGACAGAGCAAGTCCATCATGGAATGGCTGAAGAGCAAGTCGCTCGGGCTGAGCGGCACTCCGGCCAGCGTTCGCGACATCGTCAACGGCGTCGGCTCGGTATGTCTATCTCCTCACTTCGAGAACCAGGCTCCGGAGTATCCCAAGTTCTCGGTGCTGATCACCTCGGCCAACCGGGCCCAGGCAGCTTCCGAGGCGTTGCGCTGGATCCGAGGTGCTCAGAAAACCCAGTCCGCGACGGCGGTCCTGGACGCGCTCGAGCTCCTCGACGGCAGCCGCCTCGATCCGTCCCGATCCCGCTACGCCGGCTACGTCCTCGATCTGCTCAAAAGCAAAGGGCCGTCCCAGGTCTTGAATCGCTCCGAGCTAATTCAAGACGTTCTCGGCATCGAGTACATGGCACCCACCACCTACCGACTGGAGCCGGAATGGGTGGTCGTGGTCCTGGCGGCGATGGTCTACAGTGGCGACATCGTCCTTTCGCTCGCCGGTAAGAAGCTCGACGCGACGAATCTCGACGCGATGACGACAACGCCGGTCGCCGATCTCGTCGACTTCAAGCACGTCGAACCGCCCAAAGACTGGAACCTGCCGGCGCTGAAGGCGCTGTTCGAGCTTCTCTCGCTCGCGCCCGGCCTGGCCCAGGAGGTCGCCCTTGGACGAGACGCGGCGGTTCAGCAGCTTCAGAGCGCCGTCGAGCAGACTCTTCAAGAGCTGGTTCGTGCGCGGCAAAGCCTTGGCGATGGGTTTCTGTTCTGGGGCGCGCCATTGCTCGACGGCCCGCAGAAGGCGACCTACCAGACCCGACTGGACGGGCTCAAGACGTTTCTCGAATCGCTCCAGCCGTACTCATCTCCGGGCAAGCTGAAAAACTTTCGCTACACCGCCGACGAGGTTGTCGCCCAGCGTGAAAGTCTCGCGACTCTGCACGACGTCATCAAGCTTCAGGATCTCGTCGCCGACCTGGGACCTCAGGTTGCCTACCTCTCCCAGGCCGGGATGGCGCTCCCTCCCGGGCACCCCTGGCTGGACGAGGCGCGGCGCGTCTGCGAGCAGGTTCGAATCGACGCTCGCACGCCGGCCAAACGGAACGCCCCAGCCTTCCGTCAGCAGGCCGCCCAGCTCCTCTCCAGCCTGAAAAGGGGCTACGTTCAGGCCTACGCCGACCTCCACGCGAGGGCCCGGCTCGGCGCGAACGACGATCGGCGAAAATCAAGGCTCTCGTCGGACCAGCGAATCGCTCGACTCAAGCGGCTGTCGGCGATCAGCTTGCTGCCAGCCAGCGACCTGATCGATCTCCAGAACCGCCTTGCCGGTCTGGTCAGCTGCTGGTCGCTGACGGATTCGGACCTTCAGGCATCGCCGCTCTGTCCCCATTGCCACTTCAATCCGTCGACCGAGAAGGCAGGTCAGTCGGCAGTCGTTGCCCTGAACGCCCTCGACGACCGGCTTGATCAGATCGTCGAGAACTGGACCCGAACGCTGAAGGACAACCTCGAGGACCCGACGATTCAGGAGAATCTGAGCCTGCTTCCGACGGGCCCACGCGCGCTGATCGACGTGTTCCTCGCGTCCGGCAAACTGCCGGACGATCTCAGCCAGGAGTTCATCCAAGCGGTTCAAGACATCCTCTCCGGGCTCTCAAAGGTCGTCGTCAAGATCGAGGACCTGCACGGCGCGTTGCTGAACGGCGGCTCGCCGGCGACGCCCGCCGAGCTGAAGAAGCGCTTCGAGCAGTATCTAGATAGCCTGGTCAAAGGGATCGATCCGGGCAAAGTGCGAATCGTGGTGGAGTAGCATCGCATGCTTTTCGACGACGTGGCGAGATTGGCAGCCAGTGGGGAGTCTGAGACTTTGGAATTCAAGAGCACGACTGGCCAACTCACCCGGGCCGGGGAGACGCTTTGCGCCTTCCTGAACGCGCGTGGCGGCATGGTGCTCATCGGCGTGACTCCAGAGCGAAAGATCCACGGCCAGCAGGTATCGGACCGGACCATGCAGGAAATCTCGAACGTTCTCCAAAAGATAGAGCCGCCGCCGCCCGTTGACGTGGAATGCATTCCCGTACCCGACACAGACCGCCAGGTGGTGGTCATCCGTGCGGCATCGCCGAGCGATACTCGGCCCTTCACATTCGATGGACGACCGTTCCAACGAATTGGGACGGCGACATCGGTCATGCCACAAGAGCGATATCAGCAGTTACTTCTGAACCGAATGCACGACCGCAGTCGGTGGGAGAACGCACCGTCGGCATTTGGCCTGGGGGACCTGGATCACGAAGAGATTCTGCGCACGGTTCGCTTGGGCATCGAGGCCGGTCGACTACCAGAATCGACGGTCACGGACATTGGCGACATCCTTGACCGCCTGGGACTACGCATCCGTAACAGAATCCTCAACGCTGCGGTCGTCCTGTTCGGGAAGCAGTTTCTGCCCGACTACCCGCAGTGTCAGCTTCGGATGGCGCGGTTCAAAGGGATCGACAAAACCGAGTTTCTCGATAATCGGCAGGTGAACGGGAACGGCTTCCAGCTGTTGAGGGAGGGCATGCTCTTCCTTGAAAGGCACTTGCCCGTGGCAGGACGGATCCAGCCAGGATTATTCGAGCGAGCAGATTCTCCGCTATTCCCACTGACCGCGCTACGCGAAGCGCTGGTCAACGCCGTCTGTCATCGAGATTACGTCTATCCAGGAGGTGCGGTTAGCCTCGCCATTTACGACGATCGACTGGAAATCTGGAGTGACGGATTGCTCCCGTCTGGCTTGAGCGTTGCAGATTTGAAGCGGGATCATCAGTCGCGTCCCCGGAATCCTCTCATCGCCGACGTGTTTTACAAACGTGGGCTCGTCGAGCGTTGGGGCCGTGGCACGCAGAAGATTGTCGAGCTATGCGTCAAGGCAGGACACCCAGAGCCCCAGTTCATCGAGCAAGCCGGTGCCGTCGGCGTTCGTTTCTTGCCGAGCGGCTATATCGCCCCCCACCTGGTCGCGCACGAGCTGACCGCGCGTCAGCGAGAGATTCTTCACCGCCTGGCACAGCGCGGACCTATGCCGCTGCGCGAGGTCCGGGCTGCCATGGAGAATCCGCCATCAGATCGAACGATCCAGGAAGACCTGGCCCACCTTCGGCGATTGCGTCTGATTGGCTCTGGCGGCCACGGGCGGGGCGCAACCTACTGGCTTTTGGATCAGAACGCAGCAGAATAGCGCAACCATTGCGCAATGGCGCTGCGCTAATCCTGCGTTATTCCTGCGCTATTCGATCGGGACGTGAGTGGGCCACTGTCGAGGGAAAAGCGAAAAATCCGCACATTAGCGCAGCACTATCGGCGCGCTACTTCCGCGTTATTCGCCGGGCGAACGTGCTCGGTGCGAATTGGTAAATGTTCGGCAGGGCGCTAATCATACAGATCCCAAGCGCTGTGCAGTCGTCGGTGAGGTAGGAGAACACCGTGGTATTAAGCCTCAAAGAATCCCTGGCCGCCACGGAGATGGCCGCCATCCTTTACTCGTTCTTGCCCGGCTCGAGCAACGAGCAGTGGAAGGGCCACGTGTCTTTTCAAACCATTGCGAAGGATGTCGGCGTGGGTGACTTCTGGCGGCAAGGCAGCAAGCAGCCAGCCATTGCAACGCTCCTCGAACACACATTGAAGCATCGCCCGAATCTCTTCGAGAAACTCATCCTGGCCATCGTGAATGAGGGGATGAAGTACCGGCAGAAGATCGGCAACCCGATTCGACGCGATGAGATTGACAGGCTGAATGAAATCATCCTCCGCGTTGGTTTCAAGTTCCCTGATCTGTGGGACCCTGCCTTCCTGGACTCACTCGGCAGGGGGGCGCAGGAACCCGATCCAGGTGCCACGGAGGCGACTCCGCGAGCGGACCAGCAGGTGACGCAAGCGAGGCTAGAGTTTGCCAAACGCCTCGCCGCCATACGAGACCGATTCTTCGCGCTGTGTTCGTGGCCTGATCGCCAGGCTGCGGGGCTTGCTTTTGAACGGGTGCTCAACGAGCTATTTGAGCTCCACGGCCTTGAACCGCGCGAGGCCTTCCGAGTCACCGGCGAGCAGATCGACGGATCCTTCGTGCTCAACCGACAGGTTTACCTGGTCGAAGCGAAATGGGAGGTCAAACCCCTTTCTGAGGCGCCCCTGTTGGTGTTTCACGGCAAAGTCGCCGGCAAGTCGGTGTTCACGCGAGGTGTGTTCTTCGCGCTGAACGGAGTCACCGAAGAGGCACGACAGGGATTTTCTCGCGGAAAGCAGCCGAACTTCTTCCTCGTGGACGGCGATGATCTGGTGCACGTGCTGGAAGCGCAAATTCGACTCGATGACCTGCTCCGGAGGAAGGAACGCCGCCTGGCGGAGGAAGGAGTGATTTTCGTGTCAGCTCGGGGGTTGCTGTCTTCACTGTGAGCAGAAAGAGCGGCCCGAAAGGCAACCGGGAGCCAGTTCCCAGGCACGGTGGGCAGCTGCGCTTCGTGGGCAGATCCATCGAGCAGCAAGCGATGGAATCGGCACAGGTCCAATGCCTCGGCCTCACCTTCGACAGTGACGAAGCCCGCCGCGCCTACTTCCTCGAAAAGCTGCGCGAGAAGCTGAAGGATCCCAAGTTTCGTCGGACCGAGGGCTTTCCAATTGGCGACGACGAGGACATCCTCCGCCTCTCCGATCCGCCCTACTATACCGCTTGCCCGAACCCGTTTCTCGAGGATTTTGTCCGGTTCCACGGCAAGCCCTACGACCCGTCCACCGACGCTTACCATCGCGACCCGCTCGCCGTCGACGTGAGCGAGGGCAAGACCGACCCGCTCTACACCGCCCACTCCTACCACACCAAGGTGCCGCCCCGGGCGATCGTGCGCGCGATCCTGAACTACACCGAGCCGGGCGACCTCGTCCTGGACGGTTTCGCCGGATCGGGCATGACCGGCGTCGCCGCCCAGATCTGCGGGAATCCCGACCCGGAATTCCGGAGCGTCGTCGAGACGGAGTGGAAGTCTGCTGGGCGCAACGCACCAAAGTGGGGCGCTCGACGAGCAATCCTGAACGACCTTGGCCCCGCCGCGACGTTCATCGCCGCGAACTACAACCTGCCTTTCGACGTCGACGCGTTCGAGCGGGAAGCGCGCCGCGTCCTGGACGAGGTCGACGCCGAGCTTGGCTGGATGTACGAAACGCTCCACGCCGACGGCGAGACCAGAGGGCGGATCAACTACACCGTCTGGAGCGAGGTCTTCGCCTGCCCGAATTGCGCGAACGAGATCGTCTTCCTCGACGTGGCGCTCGACCCCAAGACGAAGCGGGTCCGCGACGTCTTTCGCTGCCCGAGCTGCGCGACCGAACTAATCAAGGACAGTCTCCAGCGGCTGTACGAGACGTTCGTCGATCCCGCGACCGGCGACTCCTGGCAGCGCATCCGCCTGGTGCCGGTGATCGTCAATTATCGGGTTGGCGACTCAAGCTACGAGAAGACTCCGGACGACGAGGATCGGCGTATCCTCAGTCGGATCGCCGCGCTCCCGTGGCCCACGTCGGTCCCCGCGAACCGCTTCCCCATCGAGAGCATGTACCACGGCTCGCGGCTGGAGCCGAAGGGATTCACCAGAGTGCACCATCTCTACCTTCCCCGCGCTGCCCAGGCGCTCGGCTCCCTCTGGGCAAAGGCGCTGGCCGTCGAGGATGCTCGCTGCCGCGCGATGCTGCTCTTCTTCGTCGAGCAGGCGGTATGGGGGATGTCACTGCTGAACAGATATGGGCCGACGCATTTCTCCCAGGTCAACCGCCAGCTCTCCGGCGTCTATTACGTCGCCTCGCAGCATTCCGAGTGCAGCCCCTGGTACATCCTCGAAGGCAAGCTCGCGCGGCTCGTCGCCGCTTTCCGCGCCTTTCGGCCCCCGGCCGGCCACGTCGCCGTCGCGACGACCGATGCCGCGTCGCTCGGCTTGCCAGCGGATTCAGTGGACTACGTCTTCACCGATCCGCCCTTCGGCGAGAACATCTACTACGCCGATCTGAACTTCCTGGTCGAATCCTGGCACCGCGTCTGGACCAACGCCGGACCGGAGGCCATCGTCGACCAGGCCAAGGGGAAAGACCTCTCCGATTACCAGCGGCTGATGCAGCGCTGCTT
>CADDYW010000153.1 GCA_902810745.1 Chloroflexota bacterium
CCCCTGCCCTCCCCCGTCGCCGCGAGCCCAGCGTCCGACCAGGTGAGAAATCCAGATTCCGGGTGCTTCACGTCTCCGTCCGGACACGGCAACTCAGGATTCACGAGCAATTATACTGTTCGCGGGTGAAGAAGGAGTCTTCGCGGACTGATCCGACTATCGTCCGCCTCGGCTCTTGACTGGCAGGCAGGAAGTGGCTGCAATCGGCACACGAACGCACCGTGCGCCTCCCTGACAGCGGTGTGCTGGGTGGAAATATCGCGGGTGCGACCAACCCCTGGCACTGGCGCCGCTGGTCGGAGGTGTTGTTCGTGGTTCCGCGCCTGCTCGTATCCCTGGCGATCGCGCTGAGCTTCCTCGTCCCGAGTATCGTCCGTCCAAGGACACCGATAACGGCGTCCGCGACCCAGAATCCGCGATCGGTCAGCTTGTCCCGGGATCCATCCACGTCGTGGTTCGTCGAGAACGTGGGTCAGTTCGACCCGCGGGCACGCTTCCAGCTGTCTGGCGCGCGAGGCACCCTCTGGCTCTCCGACGACGGGCTCTGGCTGACCCTCGTAGATAAGTCGTCGAGCGCTGGCATCACGCCCGACGCAAACGATCTCGCACCGATGCGCGAGAGCCGATCGCCGTTGGGAGGATCCGTCGTCTCCCCGGCCTCTCACCGCCAGCGGGGTGTCAATCTCCACCTGCTCTCCGACCCTGTCCGCCGATGGATCGGTAACCAACCCGTATACCGTGGCGGTCCCGCCGACCCTGCACGCGGCCGACGCCAGCTCCGTGCTCCTCTACGCCACCTACCTCGGTGGCAGCAACGACGATCTGGGCGACGGCGTTGCCGTGGACGGAAGCGGCAACGCCACCGTCACCGGGTTCACCTTCTCAACCGACTTTCCGACGACGCTGGGTGCGCTCGACCGAGCGCTTGGCGGGGCTGAAGACGCCTTCGTGGCGAAGCTGTCGCTACCGACGCCGTCGCGGATCTACCTGCCCGTGGTCTACCACTAAACTGGGCTCGTCCCAGGGCACGAAGTCCCTGGTTGCTACCCGTGACTCGCCATGGATTCCGGGAATAGAGGCGGTGGGCGACTCGGCGAGGCTTGAAGCGGCGACCGCGGCTCGGCGCGTCGTCCTCGTTCCTCATCCCTCCGCTGTGATGACTCGGCACCCGACACTCGTCGCCGATTCGTGGACACGAGATTATTGACACGATCCGCCGGCGCGATAAACTGGTGGTGTCGGCTCGAGACGGGGGCGCAGAGGCCGTTTCGGCGACCACGCTTTACGAGGAGGGTTGCGACGATGGCTCTGTACATGTCTCAGTTTGCCTATACCCCCGAGGCCTGGGCAACGCTCGCCAAGAATCCGCAGGATCGGCGCGAGGCGGTGAGCGCGGCGTGCGCGAAGGTCGGTGGCCGCCTCGTCAGCTTTTACTACTGCTTTGGCGAGTACGACGGGGTGGTCATCTTCGAGGCGCCGGACGACGTCGCCGCGGCCGCGATCCCGGTCTCGGCCGCCGCGGCCGGCCATCTGAAGATGATGAAGACAACTCGCCTGCTGACCGTCGAGGAGGCGATCGACGTCATGCGCCGCGCCGGCTCGATCGAGTTCCAGGGAATCCGCAAGAGCTGATCGTTGGACGGGCGGTCCCCGCCGCCCATCCAGCCCAGTGCTTCTACCGCGGGTGTCCCTCCAGCGGACGGTATACGCGCCGCCTCGGGCACCTCGACGGCTTGCATCGTCGGTCGCGGCGTTGTATGCTCGGTTGACGAGCTACGTGCACGGCGCGATTGCGACGTGCCCTCGACGTCTTGCCCCGATTCGGTTCTTCCCAGGAGACCAGCGACCCGATGCGATGGCCGGCGATTTTTCTCGACGACGGCGGCGTGATGAACGACAATGCGCGGCGCGCGGCGCAGTGGCGACGGCTCGTCGCGGAGTTTCTCGCGCCGCGGCTGGGAGGCGCGCCGGCCGCCTGGGAGCGGGCCAATCACGTCGTGGCTCACCGAATCTGGAATAGCTCCCGCGAAGCAATGCGCCGCGATCCTGACCTCGACGCGGCCCTCAATCGGGAGGCCGAGCTTCTGCAGTGGCTCGGCGGAATGTGTGACGAGGTCGGCGTGCGCGCACCGTCTGATCGCGAGGCGTGCCTCGAGCTTGCCGCCGCGGCCAGCGCCTACGTGACGCGCCGCGTGCGGGCCGCGTATCCGGGCGCCGTCGAGGCGATTCGGACGCTGCGTGCTGCTGGCTTCTCGCTGTACACCGCCTCGGGCGAGCACTCGGCCGACCTCGAAGGCTACCTCGAGGGCATGGGCGTTCGCCGGTGCTTCGCCACGCTCTACGGACCGGATCTGGTGCGCTGTGCAAAGGCCTCGCCGCGTTACTACATCAGCATCTTCGCCCACGCGGGCGTGGCACCGGAGGACGCTCTCGTCGTCGACGACGGCGAGGAGGCGCTGGACTGGGCGGCGACCGCCGGCGCGCGAACGGTCCTCTGCGGGCCGAATCCACCTGCGAGTTCCGGCCACGGGCACGTCGATCAGCTCGCGCAGCTGCGCGAGCTGATCGTGGGGTAGTCGCATTGGAGGGAGATGCCCGGCAGGCGATTCGGCGCGCCGCCGAAGAGACGATCGCCGCGTTTGGGGTGCCCGGGCTCGCCATCGTCGCGGTGCGTGGCAGCCAGTCGGTCGCCAGCCTCTTCCTCGGGACCGACGCCGTCGGCAGTCCCGTCACCCCCGAGAGCATCTTCCCGATCGCCTCGATCACCAAGCTGGCGACTGCGCTTGCCGTGCTGCGTCTGGTCGATGCGAACGCTGCCACGCTTGACGATCCGCTTGCCCGTCACCTGCCGGGCGCCGCGGCCGCACAGCCCGGCGTGACGCTCCGGACACTTCTCTCGCATACCAGCGGCCTTCCGTTGGACCTGCCAAACGCGGCCAGCCTCTACGTCGCGGGAACCGACTGGCCGACGCTGCGGCAGGCCTGCCTGCAGACGCCGCTTCGCTGGCCGCCGCGGACGCGCGTCCAGTACAGCAACGTTGGCTACGGCCTCCTCGCCGCCGTCGTCGAGCACCACACTGGCCAGGCGTTTGCGACCGCGCTGGACTCCCTGGTGCTACATCCCCTGGGCATCGCTGCCTACCTCGGCGTCGAGCCTCCACGCGCGCCGGTCGTCCTGGCGGACGTGCGCGGTCCGCAGGCTGGAACACCACTCGAGCCGTTCAATTCGCCGTTCTGGCGATCTCTTGCGCTGCCGTGGGCGGGCCTGCTCACGACCGCCGCCGGTGTCCTGGCGCTCGTTCACGCTTTCCTGGGCGTGCCGCTGAGCTTCTTGCGGCTTCAAACTCTCGTCGAGGCGACGAGGAATCAGGCCGACGATCTGGGCGGAGGGTACGCGCCGCCGCTCGTCTGGCCGCGCTGTCCCTGGGGCCTGGGACCGGAGCTCCGCGACGAGAAGGCCCCGCACTGGGCACCCTCCCAGGCCAGTCCGACCTCTTTCGGGCACGCCGGGGCATCCGGCTGTGTCGCCTGGTCGGATCCGACGTCCGACGTCACCTGGGCGATCCTCGGAACGCGCACCGCCGATAACGGCTGGCTCGTCCGCCGTGGCCCGGCGATCGGCGCGGCGATTCTGGCCGCGCGCTGACTCCCTCGCCGCTGGCCGAAAGCTCAACGGAACCTCAACGGAATCTCAACCCGATCTCAACGGCCGTGCGCCACAACTGATCATGGCAGGAAAGGCTCTTCACGACGCGCAGAAGGCCAGTACGATTCTGCCGACCGGGGGAACCGGGATGAACGTTCGCTCGCGCCTCTCGCTGGCGAGCCAGGAGCAGCGGGGCCAGACGATCCTGATGCTGGCGCTGATGGTCACTGCGCTCCTCGGCTTCACCGCGATCGTGACCGATGCCGGAATCGTCTACTGGCAGCGCCGGCTGCTTCAGAACGCGGTGGACGCTGCCGCGCTGGCCGGAGCCAGCCACCTGCCAAACGACCCGAACGCGGCCATCCAGGTTGCCGTCAGCTACGCCCAGGCAAACGGGGTGAGCGCGGGTGAGCTGATCTGCGCCCCGGGCTATCCGTATCCACCCGGCACGCTTACCTGCCAGGCTGGCACCAATGTCCAGTTCGGCGTGCAGGTGACCCAGACCTACAGCCCGAACGATACTTTGATCGTGAGCGCCGAGCGTAACATCGGCTTTGGTCTGCGCTACCTCATCGGCGCGGGCAACGCGCCGGTCGTCGCCACGGCCCAGGCGATCGTCGCGGTTCAGACGCCGGGCAAGATCGCCCCGGTCGCCATCAGCATCCAGCAACCGAATACGGCGGCCAGCGACGGCAGCACGCCGACCCCGTGCACGTCGCCCTATACCGAGTGCTCGATCAAGGTTGGCGCGGGAAGCGGGTCCAGTGGCAACTTCCAGCTGATCGACTGGGCGAAAGCGACGCCCGGGTCCGGCGCGTGCCCGGGAGGCGGGAACACCTGTGTTATGTACAGCTTTACCAGTGGCTATCCTGGTCCGATCGCCACCCCCGCCACCTTTGTCCCGGGGCCGAACGGCACGCCGATCCCTCAGTGGGACTGGGACGTGCCGACCCAGCCCGGGTCCCAGGCCGACGTGCAGAAAGCGGCGACGCAGATCGCCGCCTGGGACGTCGCTCAAGAGTGCGACGACGGCAGCACGTGCTCCCAGGTCTTCGTGACGCCGAACCCCACTGAGATCACCGCGGCGGGCGTCGACCCTTCGACCGTCAACTTCTACCCCGATACCCAGACGAATGGCCAGGACGTTGTCTGCTACCAGTACGTCGAATGCCCGCGCATCCTCGTCATCCCGATCATCAGCCAGGCGTGGCAGGACACGAACGGCGAGACGATGGTGACGATTACGAACTTTAGCTGCTTCTACCTGACGCGGGTCCAGAATGGAAACGGGCAGGGCCAGATGGAGATCGACGGGATGTTCATCCCGACCTGCAAGAGCTTGACCGGTCAGGCGTGGTACGGCGTTCCCCTCTCGTCCGGCGGCATCCTCGGTAACGACATCGGGGTCTACCTCTGGCATTAGCTCGAGCTCGCGCCCGAGGAGTCTGCCCCGCGGTTGCGGCAGATCCGCGTTTTCGGTACAATTGAAGAGAAAGGTGGGAAGGTGATTGCGCCTTCTCACTTTTTTGTGACTTCGGAAAGGCCTCACCCTGGCCCCTGTCCATCCACGATGGAAGAGGGGAACGGCCGCGCGGGAAAGGAACTCATGGGCGCTTCGATCACCGTTCGAGACGACATTCGCAACGTCGCCATCATCGCGCACGTCGACCACGGCAAGACGACCCTGGTCGACGCGATGCTCAAGCAGAGCCACATCTTTCGCGAGAACCAGATGGTGGGCGACCTGATTCTCGACTCGAACGCCCTCGAGCGCGAGCGCGGCATTACCATCCTCGCGAAGAACACCGCGATCAGCTACCAGAACGTCAAAATCAATATCATCGACACGCCCGGCCACGCCGACTTCTCCGGCGAGGTCGAGCGGGTGCTGAACATGGCCGACGGCGCCCTCTTGCTCGTCGACGCGCTTGACGGCCCGATGCCCGGCACGCGCTTTGTGCTGAAGAAGGCGCTCGAGCTCGGCCTGAAGCCGCTGGTGGTGATCAACAAGATCGATCGGCCGAACGCGCGCATCGGCGCGGTGTATGATGCGATCCAGGATCTCTTCCTCGAGCTGGCGACCGACGTCGCGCAGCTCGACTTCGCGGTGGTCTACACCAACGCGCGTGCTGGCCTGGCGACTCTGGATCCAGATCAGCCAGGGAACAACATCTTGCCGCTGCTCGACGCGATTCTGCGTGAGATTCCCGCGCCAGTCGTCGACCTCGAGGGAGGATTCCAGCTTCTGGTCGCGAATATCGCCTACGACGACTATGTCGGCCGCTCGGCGATCGGTCGCGTTCGCCGCGGGCGGCTTCGCGCCGGCGAGCCACTCGTCTGTATCGGCGCGGATGGCGTGCCCATCCGTCAGAAAGCGGTTCAGCTCTTTGCCTTCGAGGGCCTGAAGCGCATCCCGATCGACGAGGCCCGCGCGGGCGACATCATCGGCATCGCCGGGCTGGAGAACGTTCAGATCGGCGATACCATCGCCAGCGCCGACGCGCCGGAGGCTCTTCCCCGGCTGGAGGTCGAGCCGCCGACGGTCAAGATCACGATTGGCGTGAACACGTCGCCGCTGGCCGGCCAGGAAGGGAAATATTGTACCTCGCGTCAGCTCCGCGCCCGCCTGTTCAAAGAGCTGGAGACCAACGTTGCGCTCCGCGTCGAGGAGACTGACAGCGCTGACGAGTTCCTCGTTTCCGGTCGAGGAGAGCTCCACCTCTCGATCCTTCTCGAGACGATGCGTCGCGAAGGGTACGAGATGCAGGTGTCGCAGCCGTCGGTGATCACGCGAACGGTGGATGGGCAGGTTATGGAGCCGTTCGAGCACCTGATCGTCGACACGCTCGAGTCCTACGTCGGAGCGATCACCGAGCAGCTCGCGAAGCGACTGGGCGAGATGATCAACCTGCACCACGAGGGCGACGGCCGCGTGCGGCTGGAGTACCTCATCCCGACGCGCGGAATGATTGGGCTCCGGGGCGTGTTTCTCACGCTCACCCGTGGCGAGGGGACGCTGAACAGTCAGTTCGTCGGCTACCGACCATGGGCCGGCCCGATGACCATTCCCCGGAGCAGCGCCGTCGTCAACACCGGCGATGGCGTCGCGACCAGCTACGCGCTCGGCAACATCCAGGAGCGCGCGAGCACCTTTGTCGAACCGGGGACCAGGGTCTACGAGGGCATGATCGTCGGCATGACCCAGCATCCGCACGAGATCATCGTGAATATTACCAAGGAAAAGAAGCTGACGAACGTGCGTGCCTCCACTGCCGACATCGCCGTGCGACTTACCCCGCCGATCATCTTCAGCCTGGAGGAGGCGCTCGCCTTCATCGGTCCGGATGAGCTCGTCGAGCTCACTCCCCGCTCGATCCGCCTGCGCAAGAAGCTCCGCACCGCCGAGGAGCGCGCGAAGGCCCGCCGGATGCCCGAAGGCGCGGCGATCTCGTAATCGAGGGACGAGGGATGAGGGATGAGTGCGGAGTTCTGAGTTCTGAGTTCTGAGCGATGAGTACTGAGTGGTGAGTGCTCGAGGCCGTAGGTGGAAAGCGGCAATCCGGGGCTGGCGGTGATCCGTAGCCGAAGGGGATCCGCCGATTGTACGATAGCTTGCGAACGCCGACCTGGGCGCCGTCAGGACAGGGGAAGGTTCCGCTGGATACGTGAGGTTACCTGCTCACGGCACGAAGGTTCGTCCGTTGATTACTCTGATCGGAGGATGCTTGATGACCGGCGGTGTGACGCGTTTCGAGGATCTCGTCGCGTGGCAGCGAGCGCGTGCGCTGAGTGCAGCGGTCTACCAGGTCACGAATTCTCGCTCGTTCTCGTCCGATTTTGCACTGCGTGATCAGATCCGACGCGCGGCCGTCTCCGTCCTGTCAAACATTGCCGAGGGCTTCGAGAGGGCAAGGCCAGCGGAATTCCATCAGTTCCTGTCCATGGCCAAAGGCTCGTGCGCCGAGCTGCGCTCACAGCTCTACGTGGCGTTGGATGCCGGTTACCTGAGCAGAGAAGTGTTCGACACACTTCTTCTCCAGGCCGAGGAGGTTGGCCGGCTTATCGGCGGACTCAGAGTATCGATTGCAAGACACCGGGACAAGACGTGAGCCGGCATCGACAGCATCCACCCCGACCCTCGGCTCCGAGGTCTCAGCACTCATCACTCAGCACTCAGCACCCAGCACTCAGTACTCATCACTCATCACTCATCACTTTACGCGTACCGTCCGGCTGGACCGACTACGCGCTGCTGGATTCGGGCGCGGGGGCGAAGCTCGAGCGCTTCGGGCCGTACACGCTGGCACGGCCAGACCAGCAGGCGATCTGGAAGCGGCGGCTGCCTGCGTCGTGCTGGGAGGCAGCGGACGCGACATTCGAGAAGGGTGGGGGAGAGAGCGGCGCGTGGATCCAGAAGCGCCCGCTGCCCGAGCGCTGGCCGATGCAGTACGATGGCCTATCGTTCTGGGCGCGGCTCACGCCGTTTCGACACACCGGCGTGTTTCCGGAGCAGGCGGTCCACTGGCACTGGATGAGCCAGCTGATCAAACAGGCCGAGCGTCCGATCAAGCTCCTCGACCTCTTCGCCTACAGCGGCCTGACGACACTTTTTGCCGCCCGCGCTGGCGCCCAGGTCACGTACGTCGACGCGTCACGGCCCGCGATGGGCTGGGCCCGCGAAAATCAGCATACCTCTGGCCTGGACGATCGCCCGATTCGCTGGATTCTCGACGATTCGATCAAGTTCGTTCGGCGCGAGGTCCGTCGGGGCGTTCGCTACGACGCGCTGGTGCTGGATCCGCCAGTGTTCGGCCGCGGACCGAAGGGCGAGATCTGGCGGTTCTACGAGTCGGTCCCGGTCTTGCTCGATCTCTGCCAGCAGGTGCTGAGCGACCGCCCCCTGCTTGTCCTGATCAATGCCTACGCGATCGACGCGTCCAGCTTGATGCTCGCAAACCTGCTCCGTGATCTGATGCGTGGGCGCGACGGATCGATCGAGGCGGGCGAGCTTGGCTTGCGCGAGCAGAGTTCGGATCGTATCCTGCCCGCGGGGATCTACGCCCGTTGGCAGAGCGCCGAGTGAGGTGACGACGGATGAGTGCTGAGTGCTGAGTTCTGGGTACTGAGGTGAGGGCAGGGGAGCGAGTGTCGAGTCTCGGAGGTTGGATTGCCAGGCACGGGCGCGAATGGGAACGACGGGAGCTTGGCCTGGCATCGGGGAAGCAGCCGGACGCGATGGCGGTCTGCCTCGAT
>CADDYW010000154.1 GCA_902810745.1 Chloroflexota bacterium
GTACGGGCCAACCCGTCGGTGATTCCGCCCAGGAGAGTGACGGCGACGGGTCGGCCCTCTCCTCGGTCTCTTACCATAACCGATCTCTCCCGAAACGGACAGTTTTTGATCCTCCCATATGCTCCCAGAGGGAGAGGGGAGGGGACGGCTGCCCGCGTATTCATCCTGCCCGGTGCTCGAGCTCAGGCCCGCTACCTCTGCCCCCACACCCCCATCTGAACTGAGTATTGACGGGACTGTCGGGCCAGCCCTCTTTACCTAGGACCATTGTGTGATAGACAGCCAGTCGTCCCATGAGAGACGATGCCTGACGGCTGCAAGGCAGAGTACTATTCGCGAGGGGGAAAATTGGTATGGGGTTGAGGTTTCGAGAAGCAATCCTTGCATTTAGCCTAGCCGTCGTTCTATCCTTGAGTCTCGTCGCGGGCGTCTTCGCAGATCGTGGCGGCAATGGCGATTCGGGCCATGGGCATCGATCTCCCACGATCGTATCGCAGCGAGGCAACGGCCGTGGTGGCAGCAGCCAGCGAGGCAGCTCACACCACACGGTTGGCGGCGGTCACCAGCTCGACTCGCGGTCCGGTGACTCCGCGGATAACGACGATGCCGATGCGAACGAGGTCAGCGGCGTGGATACGCCTACCACCACGCCGTCGGTCGAGGCTACTGGCACCGCGACTCCTCAGGCTACCGGCACGACGACCCCCGAAGCCTGCGACAACCACGGCGAAGAAGTGAGCGAGGTCGCGCACTCGGCGCCACGGGGTCCAGAGCACGGGAAAGACGTCAGCGCGGTTGCGCGTGACAAGAGCTGCGTGCCAGGCGGAGAGAATGACACCGACGATACGCCGACCGTGACGGTTACGGTCACGCCCAGCGGTTCAGAGACGCCGACCGCGACCGCGACCGTGACACCAGTCGCCACGGATACACCCACGGCGACCGCCAGTGTGACGGCAACGGCAACCGCGACCCTCACGGCGACGCCCAGCGGTTCGGAGACACCGACCGCGACTGCCACCGCCACCGCCACTGGCACGGCCGGGGGCACCGGCGGAGCGTCCTCGACGACCAACAACACGTTGATAATCGTGATCGGCAAGGTATTCCATTCCATCGTCCAGATCTTCGCCTCGCTCTGATCCCAGGTCGATCTGCGCGTTACCTCACGCGCTATCGCCTGGCACGAGGTGTAGGGTACGACGCAACCCTGAACGTGCGTTGCCTGGGAACGCCTCGGCGGCGTTCCCAGGCTTGGCCTGCAGCCACTTCCACGGTGCTACCGCGCACCTACTCTCTGGGGGATCCACGGACCTCGAACCAAGGATCCCCCGGCTTTTTCTCTCTGACGTCGCCCTCCGGAGCTATTTGCCGCGGCCTCGCAGTGAGGCCAAGCACTCACGCGGCCAGCTACCCGCGGAGGAAGACGCGTTCACGCGACCCGTACCTCACCGCCGTCTACGGCGCGACGGTCTGCTCATCCTCTCGGCCTACGCGACCCGGCCTGACCAGAGCGACGTAGAGTCCCAGGGTCATTCCGAAGAAGAGACTGTGTTCGACCAGTCCCAGCCAGAATGGGCTAACGACCGCGAACGAGGGGAAGAAGACGGCGGCAAGAATCTGATAGTTCGTCACCCAGAGAATGGCACCGAAGGCAGCGCCGGTCACCAGCAGGCGGGGAGCACGAATGTCGAGACGGCGCAACCGACCGAGAAGTACCACGAAGAAGACACCGTAGAGCGCGGACAACTCGAAGTGGATGACCGATCCAATCACTGCCGCTGAGAGAAACGGATAGATGCGCGACAGTGCAGCGGGTCCGAGCACCAGCGACGACACCAGGCGCAGTGGACCTTCGAGGCTGCCACCGAGCACGAACGCTGCGAGCATGTGCGCAACCATTATGAGTGCACCAGCCACTACTCCGGCGGTGATGCCATCTGGAACAAGGTCGATAGCCAGTCCAGGACGCTCTGACATGACCAGTCTCCGCTTCTGCACTATGACGGGCCCACGGTGGGGGTAGGTGGCGCTACGCCGTCCGGTCGCAAGCCAAACGGAAGGACGATTTTGAACGTCGCCGTGGCAACACTGTGACTTTGCTCCCCGACAGCGACGAACATCACCTGGTAGACCGCATCCTTCGGAATCGTTGCCGGGCCAGTGCCGTGAAGCCAGCCATAGTCGTCCGCCTTGCCATAGGCAACCGGAGGAGCCTTGGAGCTACCGATGTGGATTGAGATGCGCTCGCCTCCGGCCCATCCACCACCGCTGAACTCCACCGAGCCTCCGGGAGCCCCCCAGTACTGGGTCAGTTCCAGCCACGGCTTTGGGGCCAGAACGTTGAACTGGGCCTGCGTCTGCGCGGTACTGTCCTCCCCCACCAGACGGATCGTCAATGAACCATGGAACGCGGCGTACGGGATGCGAACCGGCCCCGCACCCCACAGGTTCCCGTATTGATCCGCCGTCACGGTCGCCGACGAGGTAGGCGCGGCGCCGAGGTAGACGTGCACCTTCTCGCCCGGTTCGAAGCCTCGCGAATTCAGCTGAACTTTCGTACCCGGCGGGCCCGCCCAGGGACTCAGCTCGACGGACGGGTGATAGGCAGTGATGCTGATATCCTTTTTCAGCTGCTGCCCGCTGGACACGCCGCGAACCACGATCGTGTAGTCGCCTGGCTTCACCAGCGGAAGCTTGACCAATGACCACGCCGAGTTGCCGACGCGATCCGTTGCCAGGACGGCCATCGTCACCGGTGCCACTCCCGGTGGCGGCGACTGCTGAGCGCGGGTTGCCGGAAGCGCCCGTGGCTCAAGCGAAACGCGGAGCTGTTCTGTCGGTTCGAAGCCCCCTGCGATCAGGCCAATCGTTCCGTGTGGCTTGCCCTCGCTCGAATTCAGGGTTATCCAGGGTGATTTCGCTCGGACGTACAGGGTAGCAGTCGCGTGCCGGCCGCTGAACTGCCCGACGAGCCGCAGGACGTGGGTTCCCGACTCGAGCTGATCCGGCAGGCCAACGTAGACCCCGTCCAGTGCCCCCTGAACACTCGCTTCGGTCTGGCGGAGATCGATTTCCTTCGATCCGGCCTGCTTCTCCGTGGCTCGGATCGCAATCGGCTCCAGCGGGTAGAACCCGCCGACCGAAATGCGAACCTGCCCGTCCTGGAGCACCGGGTTGGGGTCCAGGACTACTCCCCTCGGCCCCGGCGCCTGCGCCAGTAAGTGTGCCGCTCCGACGCCAAGCAGCACGAGGATTCCAATGACGACGGCAACGATCCAGATCTTCGCCGATTGCTTCATAGCCATTCGTGAGCGGAAAGCAAAGCCAGTGCCAGGTAGCGTTTGGTTCTATCCCCCGACCGCCCCCGGCCCGGTTTCACGACCGCACGGATCCTCAACCACTCCAGACTGCAGCCGCGGCACGCCGCCGTCCACTCTGACGACCGCGACGCTGTCGAACCACTTGAGAAGGTGATAGTTCTGGTCGAATATTCCCAGGCTCACCTTGTAGGTGCGGTTCTGCGCCAGGCTGCCCAGCGGAACCGTCAGATGGAGAGGCGTGTTTGCGAAAGACAGCGTCTGCTCATCACTCGCACTGCCGGGACCCGCGGCAGCATCGTAGAAGAACCACTGCAGATGGTACGTTCCTGGCTTTGCCACCCCCACGATCGCCTGAAGCCAGACACCATCCTGCTCTCCCAGAAGCTTGACGTCCTGGAACAGGTACGGCGGTGGTCGCAGCAGCACGGGAGCCGTTGGCGGGGACGGTGGGCCGACGACGTCGACGAGGGACCAGTGATTCCGTACCCAGCTCAGATAGGCGTTAGCAACGCGGTCCCAGTGGGAGTACTGGTCACCGTTTCCGTAGCTCCAGGCGAACGCGCCCGCGTAGCCCTGCTGAAGAGCGACGTTGTACACCTGGGGCAGGGAGTAGTACGAGCTCCCATAGCTAGGGAACTCCCCAAGAACGATCGGACGGTCGAGGTGGAAGGACGAAGCCGGGCGATTTAGCGGCTCCCAGGGCTCGAGCCAGTCATACCAGCTAAAGCTGTAGTAGTCGAGCCCGAGCCCACGCCAGGTCTCCATGGAGGATGCACGATTCGATTCGACCGTCGCGAGCGCGGGAGTGTAATAGTGAATCGCCGCGGTGATCTCTCCAACCAGGGCTCGCACGTCCGCGAGCGATACCTTCGCGCGATTGTCCTGCTGCTGGTTCAGCTCCGTGATACCCCATTCCGGTTCGGCGATAATCTCGTAGGCAAGAACGCGATCATTCGAGCCGATGTGGCGCAGCATCGGAATGATCGCATTGTCGAGCAGTGCCTGGCGCTTCGATGGATCGGTCAGCGTATCTTCGTGGCCACCGAGGTGAACACCCTGCTGGGTGCAGTCAGTCGTCCAGAAACCGCTGTTGAATAAGCTCAGTACCAGATAGATCCCGTGCTTTCGCGCGATAGACAGCGCCGCGTCGAGATCCGAGTAGAAGTGGTCGCCAAGCCCCACGACGTACCCGTCCTGGTTGAACTGCGGGCTGGAGCGACCGTCGTTGAAGACGCGCCACTTCACCACGCGCACGCCGCTCGCCGCCAGGTTCGCGAAATCGGTGTCGATCTCGGCATTCGTCGTCGGCTGCGCCGCACCGGAGTAGCCCCAGGCGTCGGAGCCGAAGTCCTGGGGCGTCTTGTAGGGATAATTTACGCCAGCCAGGAAATAGGATTGATTGGCGACGGTCAATCGACTCGAGAAGCCAGCCGGCCCCGGCAGCGCTCGGGTCAAGCCCGCGACGACGAGCAGCGCGGCCAGAAACAGGAGCAGCCACTTCACTTGCCGCATTGTTCCCCCATTGCCGTGGACTGGAGAGGAAATACGACGCAAAATACAGACCGGCGCATCCCGACTCCGTTTCAGCCAGGAAGCAAGCTCGCAGCAGGGAAATCCTGGACGCGGCAATGAGATCGAGCGCACGCGACGGTCCCAGCAGCAGCACTGTGCGACAATGTATGCAGACGCGCCGCTGGCGAGGCTGGCAGCACAGGCACGACCGAGGAGGGATAGCGGTCCGAGACGAACGACCGGCAAGGCAGTGCTGAGTGCCGACGGATCCACCGCACTGGCGCAACTTGTGCGCAATGAGCAGCAGGAAGGAGAGCACCATGCAAGAACGCTGGATGGGAACGGTCCGCGCTCCTGACTTTCCCGCGGGCCTCGACTGGCTGAACGTGAGCCAGCCGCTGCATCTGGCTGACCTGCGCGGCCACGTCGTCATTCTCGACTTCTGGACATTCTGCTGAATCAACTGCATGCATATCTTTCCGCAGTTGCGGAAGGTCGAGCGCAAGTACCCGAGCGAGGTCGTCGTCATCGGCGTTCACTCGCCCAAGTTCCCGGCTGAGCGCGAAACCGAGAATCTTCGCGCCGCGGTGATGCGCTACGGGATCGAGCATCCGGTCGTCAACGATCGTGACTTTCGCATCTGGCAGTCGTACGCAGGTCGCGCCTGGCCGACGCTGTTCTTCATCGATCCTCTTGGTCGCATCATCGGCAAGCACGAGGGGGAGATCACCTTCAATGTCCTCGACCAGATCCTGCGAGACATGGTCGCGGAGTTCGATCAGAAAGGTTTGCTCACTCATCAGCCGCTCCCGACACGCCCCGAGCTGCAGCAGGCGAGGGCATCACCGCTGCTCTTTCCGGGCAAGGTACTCGCGGACGCGACATCCAATCGGCTGTTCGTCGCTGATTCCGGCCATAACCTGATCCTCGTCGCCGGCTTCGACGGTGTCATCTCCGACGTCGTCGGCTGTGGCGAGCCCGGGCTCCAGGACGGAGACTTTGGCGCGGCGCGGTTTCAAGCGCCGCAGGGCATGACGCTGCGCGGCAACGTGCTTTTCGTCGCGGATACGGAAAATCACGCTATCCGCCAGCTCGACTTCGCATCACGAACGGTGACCACGGTCGCTGGAACCGGCGAGCAGGCGACGTCCTTCCATCAGGGGGGCTCGGCGCGGCAGGTCAGCCTCAATTCCCCGTGGGACCTGGCATTACGAGACGATACGCTCTACGTCGCCATGGCCGGCTTCCACCAGATCTGGGCGATGGACCTCCGCGCGGACACGATCGCGGTTTTCGCTGGGACCGGTTACGAGGGACTTGAGGATGGCCCTCGTGACCAGGCGTGGTTCGCCCAGCCAAGCGGCCTGACGCTGGATGGCGAAACGCTCTACGTGGCCGACAGCGAGACGAGCTCAATTCGGGCCGTGGACCTGGGCCCAAGCGGCCAAGTGAGAACGATCGTCGGCCAGGGGCTGTTCGAGTTCGGCGATGTCGACGGCGTCGGCGACAAGGTGAGGCTGCAGCATCCGCTCGGCGTCGCGTGGAGCCAGGGCGTTCTGTACGTCGCCGATAGCTATAACAACAAGATCAAGATGATCGACCCACGAACCCGCGCCGCGACGACCTGGCTGGGTGACGGCAGAGCTGGCGACCGGGATGGAATCGGTCGCGACGCGCGCTTCCGCGAGCCCTCCGGCGTTAGCGCTGCCAACGGACGCGTTTACATCGCCGACACGAACAACAATCTGATCCGCGTTGCAGACGTGGCCAGCGCAGCAGTCGGAACGCTCTCGCTACGCCGGAGATAGCCGTGTACTACCAGTGCGTCCGAATCTATCGATTGCGCCGAGGCGCGCTTGGCCGGGTCAGGCGATTCGTCGACCTGCGGCTGGTACCAGCACTCGCGCAGCAGTCGGGATTCGTCGGCTACCGCTTCATATCCACTGCCGATGACCGCGCGGTATCTGAAAGTGTCTGGGAGACCGAAGAGGAAGCCGTCGCCGCCGACGTCATCGAAGCTGATTGGGTTCGCGCCACGATCAGCGGCGACCTCGACGGCCTTCCGGACCTCCTCGTCGGTCCCATCGAGATTGAGATCACGCGCTGAACGCGGGATGCTCGTTCGGGTCGACGTCGACCTGGACCAGAGTCGGCACTCCCGATTGAAATGCCTTCTCGAGCGATGGCCGCAGGTCAGCCGGTTTCGTGATGTGAAGACCCATTCCTCCACAGGCAGAGGCAAAACGTGCGTAATCGCAGCCAACCAGCTTGGTGTAGAAACCAGCGGGCTGGAAGCGATCGTGCATCTGCTCGGTCACCGACATACCAAGCTCACTGTTGTTCATCAGGACGACGACGATCGGGAGCTGATACTGGCAGGCCGTCAGGAACTCGCCCATGATCGAGCTGAAGCCGCCGTCACCGCACAATGCGATTACCTGACGATTGGGAAACGCCAGCTTCGCCGCGTTCGCCGCCGGAACCGAGAATCCCATCACGCCCATCCGTCCGGAGAGCAGCGTCGTCTGGTTCCGGATCGGGAACTGCTGGCAGAAGAAGACCGCGTGATCGCCGACGTCCAGCGTAATGATCGCATCGTCGGCACAGGTCTGGGCAAGCTCGTGCATCAGCCGCTGTGGGAGAATCGGGACCGCATCGCTTTGCGCTTTCTGATCAGTTCGCGCAATCCAGTCTCGCTTTCGATCCGTGAGCTGCGCCGTATAGTCCGGGTGGTGAATCGGCATCGCCTGGCGGTTGATCTCGTGAAGCGTCAGCAGGGCATCGCCGACCATCGGCAGGGCTACCGGGTAATTCCGTCCCATCTTCCAGGAGCTAACGTCCACGTGAATGATCCGGGTTGCATCCGCGATCAGCGTCCAGCCATTCGTGGTGTTCTCGGAAAGCGAGCACCCCACGACCAGGAGGACGTCGGCCTGGCGAACGGTCTCGTCGGCGATCGGCGTTCCGAATCGCCCAACTACCCCCATCGAGTGCGGGTTCTGCCACGCCATGATCCCCTTCGCCGGGCAGGTCGTCACGACCGGCGCGTCGAAGACCTCGGCGCAGCGATTCACCTCGTCTCGTGCGTGCAGCGCTCCTCGGCCAACGAGAATCACTGGTCGCGCTGCGCCACTGAGCATCTCGATGGCCTCGGCTACCCGCTGGGAGGGGGCGGCCCATCGCTCCTGAACCAGGTGACCCGCGGGTCCGATCAGTCGCCCGCTCACCGGCACGCGTTCGACGTCCGACGGGATGCCGAGGCGCGCGACGCCGTTCTTCTCGATAGCTGCCTTGCAGGCGAGCATCAACAGCTCTGGCGTCTGGTTCGGATCCATCACGTCGTGGTTGAAGTGGCTGGAAGTCTCGAAGTGAGAGTGCTGATCGATCGACTGGTAGGCACCGCGCCCGATCGACATGCGGCTCTCCTGACCACAGAGCGCCAGGACCGGTACGCCGTCGGCCTCGGCATCGTAGAGACCGGAAAGGAGGTTTGTCACACCGGGGCCGGTCGAGCCGATACAGACCGAGAGCCGCCCGGTCAGCTTTGCGTAGGCCGATGCCATCAGGGCTGCGGCCTCTTCGTGGCGCGTCTCGACGTAGCTGATCGCATCCTGGCGCCGCACGGCGTCGAGCATGCCCAGAATACTGCGGCCCTGCACGCCGAAGATATGTCGAACACCCCAGAGGCCAAGCTGAGCCACGACGAACTCCGCGACCGTTCGGGCTGGCGCGGTGGGAGCCTGCGCTGCTTGCTGGGTTGCCATACACCTTACCTCGCACTGGATTCTTCCCGAGGGAGCCGTCGCCGCGCGTGTCGGGGTGCGCGGTCGCACTGGACTTCAGTCGTCAGCGGCGACGGACGAGGATCGATCCGACGGACGTGCGAACGCACGTGCCGTGCCAGTAACGGTTGGCGCCGGTGGTCCGAGTCACGGCGTGATTGACACCTTGCCTTTCCGTGCCTATGATCGAAGCGGTGAGTTCAGGCGCGCGGCGCGAGAGGGGTTCGGGGCATGCCAGCGTTGATCGACTGCGATATCCACAACACTCCGCCCTCGG
>CADDYW010000155.1 GCA_902810745.1 Chloroflexota bacterium
CATGGGCGATCCCAAGCTCCCGGGCGATCTGCGCGATGGCTCGAGCCGAGCTCTGGGCCAGCCGAACTGCCTCCTCCCGGAATTCCCGGGGGTAAGGGGGTCTGCTTCTCGGCATCGTGGACTCCTTCCCGACGCTGTTGCCTCCAGTGTCAGGGTGTCCACGAAACCGGGGCAAGCCCAATCCGACGCCGCGGTCGTGGACCTATCTCAGCTGGCACGTCCGCCGGCTGCGCGAGGACGGACTCGCAAAGAGCGCGTTTGGGGACGCCCTGCGGATCATCGCCCAGGGACAGGTCGGGCCAGGGATCGGGACACAATTCTGCACGTACGTGCGGCTCTTCGACCAGATCCCGGACGCCGAGGCGATCATGAACGGAACGGCCTCCCCCGAGCCTCCGACGGACATCGACGCCGCGTGGGCGCTCGTCGCCGCTCTGGTTGGCCATGTGCCGAGCGCGAAGACGCTGCGGCACTTCGTCGAGTACCTGCCGAAGCTCGACCAGAATCTTCAGGTGTACGCCGTCCGCAGCGCCGTCATGAGCAACCAAGATCGCACGGCTGTCACGCGACGCTTCGAGGCGCCGGAGACGAAGCCGGCGTGGAACGCATGGTGCCAGGCCAACAAAGGCTTCCTCGGCGCCATCGCCCCGCACGAGAAGCGGCACGCGGCGGCCTGAGGGGCCAAGCATCGGCCACCTGGGATGGACAGCAACGGGCACTACCGATCGCGCGCGGGCCGTGATAGTGAAGCACCCGATCAGCACCATAGGGACACACTCGGGAGCCCAGGACGATGAACCCGAGCCACGAAGCGTACCGTATGCTGACGGTCTACGTTCCCGCACCGACTGCGCCAATTCGCTACACGATCGCGGCTTGAAGCGGCGTCGTCGGCACGCTTGGGGACGACGGCCAAGTCCGCATCGACTACGAAGGCAATGTCCACGGGGCCAGCAACATGGTGACGTTCGCCGACCGTGTTGCAATTGCCGCAGGGCGCCACACGACGGACTTCCCGACGATCGCCAGGATGTGGACCAGCCAGACCTATCTGGTCCCGGTAGGCCAATGGGATGAGGGCAACGGTGTTGTGATCGTGAACAATCAGGAGGCCCTCGCGGCCTGGCTCAACGTCGAGACGATCCCGGATAGCGAACTCGTGGCCACCGGCGCCCGCTACGAGCACCGGCGATCTTTGCTCGACGCGCTTCGCTCCCCCGACCCCGCCGTCCGCCGCCTCACCGCCCAAGAAGCCAAGCGACTGAACCTCGACTTGTAGGCCCGATTCTCTCCCCGCAACGTTTTCTGCCCTCTAGCATAAGGAACATCCATGGCGAATCTCTCGGTGCAGTTTTCTGTTGATGAAATCATCCGCATCAAGAAGGCGGCGCTCCTGACCAAGTACCCGTTCTTCGGTCTCCTGATCGCGTACCTGAGGTCCGAAGGTCACCCAAGCGCGTGGTTCACGGGACGCGGGCTCTTTCCGACAATGGCCACGGATGGCGTGCGGCTCCTTTACGTACATGAGTTCGTGCGCGAATTGCAGCAGGATCTGGCACGCGACCTCGTCCTGGGCGTCCTCGCTCACGAAACGATGCACGCGGCTTTAGGCCATGTGTGGCGGCGTCAACACCGCGACCCATTGCTCTTCAACATCGCAGTAGACATGGTGACGAATTTCATCTTGACGCAGAACCAGGTTGATCTTCCCGACGACTGCGTCAAGATGCCCAATGGCTTGGAGAAGTTGTCGGAAGAAGAGATCTACGAGCGGCTTCGGAAGAAGGTCAACCGGGCACTGGTCAACGCAGTCGCACAGTCTTCACTCGGCGCCGGCGACGTTCTGCCGCCGCCGATGTCCGGGGTGGGCTCAGGGCAAGGCGACCCGAACGGGCAGCCGGGACACGGCGCGACCACCGGGGCCGATCTCGCGAAGATATGGAAAGACCGCCTCATCCGGGCAGCCCAGGTCGCCAAGTCGCAGGGCCGCTGCCCTGCCGGCATCAGCGAGATCGTCGACGACCTGCTCCGTCCCCAGCAGGACTGGCGCACGCTGCTCGCGCTGTTCGTCCAGCCGCACGCGTACGATCACGACTGGCTCCGGCCCGACCGGCGCCTGCTCGGCGCCTACGGGCTGTATCTCCCGACGCTATTTGGAGAGAAGGTCGAGGACCTCGTGGTCGCGATCGACACCTCTGGGTCCATCAGCAGCGACGAGCTGCGGACGTTCATGAGCGAGCTGCGCGGGATCCTCCAGGCGTACCCGCACATGCACGTCTACCTCGTCACCTGCGACGCGCAGGTGTACGCGTTCGAGGAACTGACCAGCCAGGACCCCGCGCCCACTGAGGTCCAAGGACGCGGGGGCACGGACTTCCGGCCGGTGTTCGAGGAGGTCGAGAAGCGCGGCCTGCTACCCAGTTCCGCCGTCTTCCTGACGGACGGCATGGGAGACTACCCGGACGAAGCCCCGCCCTATCCAGTGCTCTGGGTGCTCACGCCGAACCACCGACAGCCGCCGTTCGGTACTGTGACAGTACTTGCCGAGACGCCCGCGACGTGACCGTTTCGTACGCCGATCCTGCCCCTGGACGTGTCACGGCGACCCCGCATCGCGGGTGGATCGCCCATGACCTCTCTGGGAGCGGCACGCGACTCCTGATCCCCCGCTGGCTGCATGGGCGGCTTCATCACGTCCCGGATCCTTACTTCTCCTCCGGTCACTACAGCACCAGTTACGCAGTAAGGGCTGAAGAGTTGGGGTCTGTTCTTCTGGCCGCGGTCAGTCCGACGTGTCGCACGTGGACGAGCGCGAAACACGTCTTTGAGCGCCGGCTGCGATTCACGTGGGACTCACCCGTGCAAAATCTCATCCTTACCGCCCGAGCCCTGGGCGCCCGCACGGTTTCGGACCATGCTGGCCGCTACGGCCGAAATATCGGTCCCCACCCGACCGCTAGTCGCCTGGGGAGACTATATCTGTCGCCTGAAATGCCAGACGCACGGATGGCAATCAGTGGCTCGCCTGTATCCCATGACTGCGGATGGTCTCGAACCGCTCGCACACATTGTCGCTCAACTCGGGATCGTGCTGGCCGCGCCAACCTTCACGACATGCGAGCAGGTTGTGCTCAGTTATGAACACCTGCTGGCGAGCTCGGCAGCCCGCCCGGCGGAGCCGATTGGGACGACCTCGGCACAGCGCAGGACGTGTATCTGCACGCCGCGCGCGTACTTCACCGGTTCCTATCCGATCCGGTCGCGTACGCCGCCACTCGCTCTCTCGAATCGCTCCCGGCGTAATCGCCGTCTCGCCCGATTCTGACGGCGCCCCGTAGGGCGCCGGAACCCGGCCGCGCTCGTTTCGGGCCGCATAGGTCTTCTGGAGGCTTCCCCGTGTCCGACTTCAACGTTGAGTCTGAACGCACGTTCCGCCGCCACGGCCTGATCTACCGAATCCGGCGCGTGTACGACGACACCGGCCAGCCCGATCCAATCGCCGACGGCGAGTTCGTGAAGGACGAGACCTACGACACGATCCCCGTGCCCGAGGATGTGCTTCGAAAGATCACGGCCCACACACGCATCTTGTTGGACCACCTCAAGCACTACCGCAATCGGCATCTTCCACTCGACACCGGCGAAGAACTCCGGTACGCCCGCGAGGACCTCCAGCGGCTGGCCAACTACTATTTGGACGAATGGCACTACCTCGGTGTACTTGTCGAGATCTTCTTGCCAGCTACGGCGGCTAAGAGCCTCGGGGCGCGGCTCGCCGAGTCCAGTGTATGGGGCATTGAATCCGACAGCGACGAGCCGTTCTTCCCGAGATGGAGCAAGAGCAAATCGCGGAGGCTGAGGCGATCGCGCGGGATGCGGCCGCCCAAGTTAACAGAATTCCGTTCCTCATCGCCAACAGGCTGGCACCGCGTCGCCAACCGGGACGGCAGCACACTGGCGTATGTTCCGGATCGCACGACGGCTCGGTCCGTAATGCTCGCCGCTGAGGCCAACCTAGACGACCTTAGAGCGCTGGTTCGACGCCCGCACGCTCGCGTATCGCCTCGCCATCGGACCGGACGGCAATCGTGTTGACCGCACTACAGGTCCTCGAATTCGTCGAAGCCGGCCAGGCCCAGCGGCTCCCCAAGCGGGAAGGCGAACTCCTCGACGCCAGCACCGCGCATGCGATCCTGACCGTCTACCGAGGGCTCTCGCCGGCCACTCAACAGAAGCTCCTCGCGATGCCGTTCTGGAAAATGGCCGACGTCGCGTGGAAGGTCGTCGCGCGCACCGGCGCCACGCCTTCGTAATATCGTCCACAATGGACGAGCCGCGGGTACTCACCCTCAATCCAACGACCGGCGCGATCACGGCCGAGCCGTCGCCGCTCCTCCACTACACGATCGGGCTGGACGCGCCCGCCGCGTTCTACTGCCGGATCCAGGGGCGCTACGAGTCCCTGACCAAACTGACGATCAATCGTCACATCCGATCGGGCGTCACGCTGCTCGGGTTCGGCCGCCTCTTGCTGGCTGCGGTCGCCTCAGACTGCACGATCCGGCGACGGTTCTGGCGCGGTTTCGAGGACGAGTACAAGTATGCGGTTCGCCACGCTCCGCTGGCAACGCGCCCCGTCATCTCCTACTCCGCCCTGACGCAAGCCATCGGGCAGCGCGCATCGCTGCGGGACTGCCTGGCGGCGGTGGCGGCTTACCCGGATCAACTCGAGCGGCTCAGCGAGGAGCATCGCCACCGAGTCTGTGCGCCAGCCGGGGTGACGCTAAACCGCACCACGGGCATCCTTCGTATTGCCGGCGAGCCGCCCGAGCACGTTCCTATCGGCGAAACCATCCGCACCAACCGTCGCACCTACACTAGGCAACCGGTTATTGCGCTGTGCGCCAAACACGGATGGGAAGTCGTCACCATGCTACCGCGTATGTATATGCCCGCATTGCGGCGGCAGTCGCTACACGACTACACCATTCTAGGTAACCATTATAGTTGGCAGTGTCGCAACATACTTGGCAGCAATCTGGCAGCAGATGTTGCACCTAATTAGTTGGCAGTGCCGCTCGTGCGATAGCTGAGGTCACAGTGTACCGGCGATTCACCAACACTGAGCTTCCGCGGTACGGAGCGCTCCTTGTGGAGTATGGTGCCCGTCTCCTCGCCGGCCGTGGCCGAGGTTGCCAGACAGGTCGAGAAAGTGACGGTTCAACGTCAGCGTGATCGCAACCCGGCACGCCCGCAGGCCAAGAGTACGATCTTGAGCGTCCGCGTCAGTGGCGCGAGGGGATTTTGACAGTACCGACCTTCTCATGCTACCTGACTGCACGCACGGCCAACCCGACGCCGACGATCACAAGCGTGGCCCCGGCTCCGAGCTCCCACCAGGATCCTCGGGCTCCTGCGCCCATCCGGCGCAAGCCGGCGATCACGAGGCCCAACCCCACGAGGACGACCGCAACACCCGGGAGGACGGCCTTCCAGGGGCTCAACGGTTGGATGAACACCGCTTCGTCCGTCCGGATCGGTACCCGCGCCGTGCTGCCCCCGGCGTGGATGATCATCTGCCATTGTCCGGTCATGGGGAGAAAGAACGTCCCTTGGTACGTGCCGGGGCGGACTTGCGCGAGCCGGGTCCTCACCGGCGCCATCTCCATATCCAGCATTGTGAGCGTGAGGTCCACCGCAGTGACGGTAGGTGCCGGTGCGCCCGAGGTGCCTTGAAGCCTCAGATCGATGGCGAAGCGTCCCGGGTCCCGACGTTCGACCGTGCCGCGGGCCATCCACGGCCCCACCGCATTTTGGAAGGTCAACGGCCGCGACAGTGTCGGGGGCGCGCCGGGGGGCGCCTGGGACACGAGCACGGCCGTTACACCGAGCACAGCAAGGAGCAGCAGCGACTCGATTTTGACGAAACCGCCCAGACGCGCCGCCGCGCCACGTGTGAGCGACGGGAGTACCACCCAGCGATTGATCGCGGCGATTGCCGCCACGCCGGACACGACGGCAAGCTTGACGAGCAAGACACGGCCGTAGGGTGTGTCGGTCAGCGCCAGCGGGCCCCACAGTTGGACGAGGGCCGCGTAGACGCCCGTTGCCGCGATCAGCGTGATGCTGTACAGTCCCAGGGTCGAGAGTCGAGCCGCGGCGCCCTCCACGGCGGCACCCGCCGCACGGGATGCACGCCAGGGAAGGAGCCACGCTCCGTATACCAGCGCGCCGCCCCAGGTGGTGACACCGACGAGGTGCCCGAGATCGGCGGATACCGGGAGGAATCCCGGTTGCGCTCCCGCGTGGCTGACGACGCTGATGGTGGCCAGCGCCCCGAGCCCCAGCGTGGCGAACGCGGCGCGCTCCGCGGCGGCCGGCCGGCGATGTCCCATCCCGAGCATGAGCAGGAGCCCAACGGCCGCCGTTCTTGCCAGAACGGCGTTGCCGTGCCGCGTTTCGGACAGATACGGAAGGATCGCGGACGGGTCAAAGCTGCCGAGCGCACGCGAGACCGTGTCAATGACATCGAGCGCGCTTCCCGCCACCAGGAGGAGCGCTCCGGCCCATATCCCTGCGCGGAGCCGCCGCCACAAGTCCCTGTGTACCGCATCCCGCGCGACCCAGCGGGCGAACACCCCCCCGCCCACCAGGAGCACGACGCCCAGAAAGAGCGCGGCCTTCGCCGCTACCTGCATGGATTCAGCAACAACGGTCTGCGCGTGTGACGCGCGCTAGATTTAGAAGCTCCGCGTCAGTTCGAATTTCAGGACCTCCGCGTTCCCCAGGATGAGGCCCGACATCGGACTCGTAACGACGATGCCCCCATCGACCACATAGCTGTTATAGGACACTTTCGCGACCGTGTTCGCCGAGAAATTGTAGATCACCCCGGCCGACAGCACGTTGTAGTTGGGCCCGCCGCCCTTGTACGTGCCCCACTCGGCCAGTCCAAACAGCGAAAGCGCGGGAGAGACCGTGACGTCGAGACGTGCGCCAACCGCCGTGAGATTGTCGTTGGTGTTGAAGATCCCGAAATCACCGGGGGTTTTGAGATGCCCGAGCGGGGCGTCAAGGGGAAGCGTGTACGGATCAAAACTCTTGTACCAGAATGTCAGCACCGGCTGCGCGGGCAGCGCCAGCTGCTGCAGGTCGAAGGCAACGCTCGCCTCGTAGTACCATCGGGCCACGTCGCCCGAAAGCGTGTACGTGGCCACTTCGACGACGAGACTCACGCCGCGGGCAAGATTTCCCTCGACCCCCGCGGACCAGCCCGTGCCGATGTTGCAGCCTGTGCCCGGGCAGAGCACCGTCCCGGCGTCCGCGGCATTTCCGGCGGTGTCGGTCCGAAAGGCAACGTTTACCGTCCAGCCGGACAACTCCGCTTGGGCGCTGGCGCCCCACACCCGGCGGGTCGACATCCAGTTCCCCACCTGCAGTCCATCGTCCAGCGCGTACTGAACGAAGCCCAGCAGCGAGACCGGGCCGAGCTGGGACAGTTGGACCTCGATGCCGTCGCGACGGCCGCCGTCAAAGACGCTTTCATCGAGCAGCAACCCCTCAAGTCCCAGTTTGATCCGCTCGCGGCCCACGAGGAGGCGGGATCCCGGTATACCAAAGAGACCGTGCACGTCGAAGTAGGCCTGCTCTATATCCGAGGCGCTCAGATCAGGGGTACCGGTCGTATTCTCCAGCGCCAGATCGACGAACAGGTTGACGGTTGGGCTGAACCGCCAAGTGATGGCGGTCTCGATTGTGCCGTCGTGGATCGTTGGAAACGCAAGCGTGGGGGTGAGGGCGTTCACGTTCCCTCCGGCGACAACTGCATCCGCCGGGGGCAACCCGCTGGTGAACAGCCTGTACATCAGGATTCCGGAGATCTGGAAGACAGACCCCGACTGGTCCTGGCCCGCCGGGACGGCAGACTGCAGGGCGTACAGAGCGGGTCGGGGAGCCACATCGAGGCCGGACGTGCCTGCGGGGATGTCAAGAGGGCCGTACGACGATCCAGCCACCTCGCCACGCGGCCGAAGGGGTTCATCGGCGAGCCATGAGCCGAATAGCTCCAGGGCGTCGACGTCCGGCAGCCCGACCGCTATCGGCGACGGGATCGCGTGGAGCCCGGTGCCCTGTACGACGGCGGCGATTGGGCTGGAGGGAAGCGGAAGTGGTTCCCACGGAGCGCCCGACAGCAACGGGTCGGATTCTGCTCCGCTTGGCACTCGGGGCGTGTCCGCATCGGGTATCAGCGTGGACGAGCCGCCGGCCGGCGCGAGACGAAGCGGCGCCCAAAACCCTACGACGGGGGCCGCAACTCCAAGAACGAGAGCCAGGACACCGGCGAGGAGAACGCTCTGGCGGGTTCCTGGCCCTCCGCAACTCATGAGTCGGCTCCCGGCGCGTAGACGAAAATGAACGACCCTTGCGTCGTGTGTGTGTCGACCGACAGGACGCGCCACATCACCACGTACGCACCCGGTTCCAGATCCCTGAGCCGCACGACGATATCGCTGCTGGTGCGCGTCGTGTTCGCGAGGCCCGCGTCGCTACGGGCCGCGTCGTCGCCGCGCTTCAACAGGGCGGCGGCGACAAGACTATCCGCGGCGGCGTGCAGGGCCCGCATGTCGGCGCCGAGCGCGGCATTTACATTTACTTTATAGACCTTGAAGATGCTGAAGCGGATCACGACCGGCTCCGAGTACGATAACTTGACCTCTTTAATCGGCGTGGTGACGATGCTGTCGGCGCCTGGAGTCGACGCGTTGAGGAACGCATGCGCGGAGGCCGGCGGGATCTCGGCGAGCGTGATGGGCCCCAAGAGCAGGATGCACGCGAGCCACCATCGTGGCTGAGTCATAGAGACAC
>CADDYW010000156.1 GCA_902810745.1 Chloroflexota bacterium
TGCCCTCGTCTTCGCCGCGTACCGATCGATGGCCGAGCATCGGCCGGTACGCCTGGCTGAGATCGTGGCTCCGGGATCGTAGCCCGGCACGGTTGGCACACGCCCATCGGGCAGGCGGTCATCCGCTCCCGCTCACTCGGCTGGGCGAACCCCGACCTCGTCCAGATGGTGGAGCAGATCGGCCGGATCGTCGTAGACGCGGTAGGCACCGGCTCGCTCGAGCTCGTCCTGGCCGTAGCCACCCGAGAGCAGCCCGACGCCAAGTGCCCGGGCACGCTGCGCGGCGAGGAGATCCCAGACGCTGTCCCCTACGACGACGGCGTTGGCAATCTCGACGCCGAGACGCTGCGCCGCGACGAGAAAGAGATCGGGATCTGGCTTCGCGTGGGGAACCTGGTCGCGCGTGACGACGACCACGTCGGGAGCGATGCCGAGGGCTTCCAGCGTCGGGCGAGCGCTCTGCAGCCGACCGCTCGTCGCGATCGCCCACGGAACACCCTGTTCCGATAGATAGGTCAAAAGCTCGCGCGCGCCGGGCAGCGGGCGGATCCTCGGTGCGAGCCGGGCGTACGCGCGAGCGTGAAGCTCCTGCAGACGTGCGGCCTCATCCGGCGTCACCCGGTGGCCGGTTTCCCGAACCAGCGCGTTTATGAACAGTCCGCCACTCATGCCGATCCGCCGGTGGATCCGCCACACGGATAGCCCGATACCAGCCGCCTCGAGTGCTTCTTGCCAGGCGAGGACGTGCTGGTAGACGCTGTCCACGAGCGTGCCATCCAGATCGAAGAGAAACGCTGGCCCGACGCTCATTGTCGCTCGCACCGCTACAGAGGAGGATTCAGCGACCGCGCCGCCGCGTCCACCGTCGCGCCGCCGTGGATCAGCTCGCCGAGCGCCGCGGCCATCCGATCCGGACGCGGGTGAGTGACGATGTTGCGCCCGAAGACCACGCCACGGGCACCAGCTTCGAGCGCGTCGGCCGCCATCTGCAGCGCCTCGCGTGGATCGTCCTTCGCTGGCCCTCCCAGGACGAGCACCGGCACGTAGCACGATTCGGTGACCTTTCGGTAGGCGTCGACCGGTCCGACGTAGTGGACCTTGGCGAAGTCGGCGCCAGACTCCGCGGCGATACGCGCGGCCCTGGCGACGTTGTCGACGGTGTGCGCACTCGTCTCTTGAAACGACACCGGAATCGGCTCGGCGAGCAGGGGCATACCCCACTCGGCGCAGCGCGCGGCAAGCCGGCGCAGGTCGCCGAGCTTCGTCTCGGTCGGATTCCCGGGGAACACCTTCAGCTCAACCGCGTCGGCCCCGAATCGCAGTGCCTGCTCGACGCCATAATCGGCGATGGGTCCTTCGCTGTCCAGCGCCATGATCAGGCCCGTTCCGCCGAGCACGCTGGCAACGGCCCGCGCCATCCCATAGGTCGTCAGAATCGCGTCGACGCCCCCGGCCACGACCTTCGCGACCGCGTCGGCCGCTCGCTCCAGCCCGCGCGATGGTCCGTTGCGGGCGCCATCCATCGCCACGATGACCGCGCGCCCATCCCGGGCGAAGATGTGATGCATCCGCCGCTTCGTCCAGGCTGGCCCCGTCTGCACGACCACCTGCGAATCGCTGGATCGCTCACTCGTCAACATTCTTCCCATTCTCCTCGTCGATCAACACCAAAATAAGTGAAAGAGAGCTCTACCCTCCGTCTCCAGCTCACCGGGCGTCTCCGTCCAGAGTCCCCTGACGAAACCACGGTGCCAGCAGGTCGTCCAGCGCACAGTACCGCGCGTAGAGGCCATCGTACCGGGACGCGGTCGTCGGGCTCGGCTGAAAGGTCCGTGCAAATCTCACCATCCGCGATGGCGCGGTGTCGATCGAGAGCAGACCGGCCGCCACCCCACCGAGCATGGCGGCGCCCAGCGCGCCTGCCTCGGCTACCGCTGGTACCCGCAGCCTCAGGTGGATCACATCGGCCAGAAGCTGCATCCAGAGGCTGCTGCGTGCTGCACCGCCGCACGCGACACCCCCTGTCGGTCCGGAACCTGCTCCGCGAAGCGCCGCGGACCGGGCTTCGATCAATCGGCGGAGATGAAACGCCGTTCCTTCGAGGACGGCTCGCACGACCTCGGGACGTCCGTGACGCAGCGTCAGACCGACCAGCGCCCCGCGAGCAAGAGGATCGGCCGTGGGGCCTCGTTCGCCCATCAGGTGTGGGAGAAACATCAGGCCTTCCGAGCCGGGCGCAACGTCGGCCGCCTGCCGCGTCAGAGTATCGTAGGAGATCGAGACCGCTTCCGCGGTGACTCCGAGCAGGTCACGCACCCAGCGCAGCGCGGCGCCGGTGGTCGAGGTCGCGCCAAAACCACGCACGGCCGGCCGCCCATCCGGTCCCGCTGGCCCCATCATGGCGATCCAGGCGGCCGTGCCCAGGTAGATGCAGACCTCGTCGGCGGCGAGCGGACCAACCCCCAGGCGCGTGCAGAGCGTATCTGCTCCGCCAACTGCTACCGGCGTGCCTTCCCGGAGCCCGGTCTCCTCGGCCGCCCGGGGCGTTACGCCACCCGCCAGCGACGCGGAGGGACGAATCGTCGGCATCAGCTCGCGCGGCACGCCGGCCAGCCGCACGACGTCCCAATCCCAGTCCCCCGTGTCGCGATCGAACATGCCGGTACCACCGGCGTCCGAGGGATCGGTCCCGTCCACCCCAGTCAGGCGGTAGCGAATGAAATCCTTCGGCAGCATCAGCATCCGCGCTCGCGCGAGCGTACTGGGCTGAATCTCGGCCAGCCAGCGCAGCTTGGGAGCCGACTGCCCGGTACTGAACGTCGGCACGGACGCCCGACCAAGCGCCGCGGCTTCGCTCCGCAGCTTCTCGCATTGTGGTGCGCAGCGCTGATCCATCCAGAGCATCGACGGCGTCACCGGCCGTCCATCGCCATCGAGGAGCACCGGCGCGTGCATCAAGCCCGAGAGGCCAATCCCCCGAATCTTGTCCGGCGCGACGTGGCTGCTCAGCAGCGCACCCCGCACCACCAGCGCCGTGCTCTGCCACCACTCCTCGGGATCCACCTCGGCCCAGAGGGGACGGGGATAGCGCGCGGGCGTCTCCCGGTACGCAGCCGCGATCTCGTGGCCATCCAGATCGAAGATCGCAGCGCGGCAGGTGGTCGTGCCGAGGTCGATTCCGAGCAGGTAGGTATCCGCCATCGCTTACACTGCCTCAGGGCGTCGGTAGGACCATCGACTTCAGTCCGTGACGACCTGCCGTCGTCTCGAACGCCTCGCGCACGTCGTCCAGCTCGAAGCGATGGCTGATCAACGGCGCGACCCGAACGATACCAAATTGAATCAGCCGGAGCGCTGTCGTGAAGTGGTGCGGCGTGAAGTCGTGGCTGCCGGTCACGCGAAGCTGCCGGTAATGGATCAGGTTGGGATCGACGGGGAGCTCGACCGGCGGGTATGTCCCGGCAAAGATATTCACCCAGCCGTTGATGGTCGCCATCGCCAGCCCCTGGCGAATCGCCTCCGCCGCGCCAACCGCGATGATCACCGCGTTCGCTCCGCGTCCCTCGGTCAGCTCATTCACCCGGGCGACCGGATCGGCCGCCGAGGCATCGATCACGTCGTGCGCCCCGAGCTCGCGTGCCTTCTCCAGGCGCGTCGCGATCGGGTCGCTCACGATCACGCGCGCGCCGCGGTTCCTTGCGAGCTGCAGGTGCATCAATCCGATCGGCCCGGCCCCGACGATGACCACGTCGTCGCCGAGCGAGATCTGAGTGTAGCTGTGCGCATTGATAATGCACGCCAGCGGCTCGCAGAATGACGCCTCCTCGAAAGAGACGTGGTCCGGGATCACGCGAAGCTGGGAGAGCGGCGCGATTCCGTACTCCGCGAAGCCACCGCGAACGCCGCGCCGCAGGTTCTCGCAGTAATTGAAGACGCCCCGGCGGCACTGGTAGCAGCGCCCGCAGACGTAGCGCCAGTCAGCGACGACGCGGTCGCCGACCTTGATCGACGGGGCCTGGCCGTCAGCCGGCGCGTCGTCGACTGGCTCGCCGAGCGCGACGACGACACCGGCCCATTCGTGGCCGGGCGTGCGCGGCAGGCTCAGCGCGCCACTGCCAGGGCGGGCGCCAAGGTAGCTCCGGAGGTCGCTCGGGCAGACCCCGCAGGTGTGGATCCGAATGAGCGCCTCGCCGGGGCCTGGCTCGGGGTCAGCCACCTCCTCGACGCGCAGATCCCGAACGCCATACAAGCGCGCGGCCTTCATCAGCATCTCCTCGCTTCAAAATGTCGTGGTCAGCTCCTGGGCCTGGCCGGTCAGCGACGCCGTCACTGCTTTTTCCATGATCTCGACGACGTGGCGGGCGTGCTCCGCGCTCAGGATTGGCTTCGCGCCGCTCGCGATGCACTCTGCCCAGTGAGCGATGTCGGGCGACGGTCCGCTGATCTGCCCGGAGACCGGACGGCCGTCGACGACGACGCGCCGTCCACCCCCGCGCTCGGCTGGCGCTGATCCCCCGACGACGACCGCGCCGCTCGCGTCGACCTCGCTCCAGCCCCTGGGATACGACCCGCCGTCGTCTTTCTGGTACAACCGGAACGTCCCCTGGCGACCAGCGGCGCTGATCACACCCTTGCTCCCGTAGATGACCAGGCTCGGCCCTTCGCGCGTGACCATCGTGAAGCTACCGTCGACCGTGCCGATCGTTCCCTCGCCCCAGTCGAGCATCACGATCCCATTGTCGTGCGCGGTAATCTCCACCGGCCGTGGCTCCGGCCGCTCCGGGCTGTAAAACACGCGATCACGATAGGCGATGCCGCTGAACGCGGTGACGCGCTTGGCCGGGCCGAGGATCCCGGTTACGGTGTGCAGGCCGTAGACACCCATGTCGACGAGGCTGGTCCAGACGCCAGCCTCGCGCATGAAGAACCACTCCGAGTCGGTCAGACGGCCGCCACCGGTCGCACCGCCGTGCGATGAGTGGCAAAATGCGAGCGCCACCTTGCCGATGACCCCTTCGCGAACCAGCGTCCGAATGCGCTGATTGGTCGGGCTGACCATCGACGGCGGCGCCGCCCCGAGAACCAGACCACGGCGTGTCGCCTCGTCGACGAGTCGGTTCGCCTCGGCCAGCGTCTGGCACATCGGCTTCTGGACGTACACGTGCTTCCCGGCCTGCAGCGCGGCGAGCGCCATCTGATAGTGCAGCGGCCACGGTGTCAGAATCTCGACCGCCTCGACCTCCGGATCGCGCAGCATCGCGTCCAGGTTGTCGTACGCCCGACACTCCTCGGCGCCGTACTCCTCGCGAGCCTGGTCTGCGCGCACGAACATCTGGTCACAGGTCGCGACGATGTCGACAGTTCCGGCCAGGGCCTTCGTGCCCGGAAGATAGTTCCACTGGGCAATATCGCCGCAGCCCACGATTCCAACCTTGAGAGCCATGTGTCTCATCCCCCGTTCGTCAGGCCTTAGATCACATGAGCGGCAAACGGACCGAACATCCAGTCTGCGCCGACCGGTAGACTGCCTCGATGACCTCCTGGACGTCGCGGGCCAGCCGTGGGCTCGCGGCACCTTCAATCGGCTGGCCACGGAGCAGGCAATCGACGAAGTATCGTTGCTCGGCACCGCCGCTGCCGGACGTTCCGCGTCCCTGAGCCGGCGCACGCCAGCCCTGGAGATTCGCCGGCTGGCGGCCGTGGCCAGCCTGGCCGTGAAGATCGATTGGCTCCCAGCCCGCCGGTGGGCCGATGCCGGTCGTATTGTACAGCTCGGTCCCAGCGGGACCACTGCTCAACGTGCCCTTGCTCCCGTGGTAGGAGGTTCGGACCGGTGCGGGTCCAACCTGACCCCACTTCGAGTCGACAACCCCGAGCGCGCCGCTCTGGAATCGCAGGATCGCGACGGCGTTGTCCTCGACGTCGGCCGGCAGGTAGTCGCGGTAGCCAATCTGCGCGGTGAAGGCGCTCACCTCGGTCACCCCGCCGAGGTAGTCGACGAAGCCGTCGATCAGGTAGCAGGCCTCGTCGACGAAGGTGCCGCCGCCATTGCGCGCGCGGTCGAACAGCCACTCGCAGAAATACTTCGAGCAGCCAAACTCGACCGGCCCGCCGTGGCCGGTCGCGCCGCGGGCGAGATAGACCGTCCCGATCGCTCCACCCGATACCAGCGACTTGATCTGATGGTACAACGGATTGAACGCCGAGTGGTAGGCGACCATCAAGGTGATCCCGGACGCCTCGACCGCCCTCAGGATGCGATCGGCCTGCGCGAGCGTGGCGGCCATGGGCTTGTCCTGATAGACGTGGACGTGACGACGCGCCGCGGCCTCAGCGACGTCCGCCTTGGTCGCATTGTCAGTACAGACGAGGATAGCATCCACCTCTTCGCGCTCGAGCAACGTGCCATAATCGGCGTAGGTCCGCTGAAGCTTCCAGCGCTGGGTCGCCTGCTCGCGAAGCTCGGGGTACGGCTCGGCTCCGGCCACCAGCTCGACCTCCGGCAGGGCTGCGAGTCCATCGCCCATCGCCCAGACGTGGTCGCTGCTCATGCCGACGACGCCGAAGCGGAGTTTTCGCGGACTTCCCACGGGGTTCCTCCTCTGCTACGTATTTCTTCGATGAAGCGATGCGCCATTCACAAAGCGCAATGCGCAGTGCCCCTGCGTTGAGACGAGCTCCATTTGCGCATTGCGTTTTGCGCTTTGCTCAACCGGCCACCTGCTGAACGTCCAGCGTCGTCTCGACCTCCAGCGTGCGTCGCTCGCGCGCCGCGCGGTAGCCCTTCTCGATCACCTCGATCACGTGGCGCGCGTGCTCGCCGCTGGGGATGGGATCGCGATCCTCCAGGATGCAGTCGATCAGGTGCATGACGTCGGCGTAGCCGTGCGCCTCGCCGATCTCGCGGTGTGGCCCGACGCGATAGGGCATCTCGGGAAGATCGAGGTCCATCTCGCCTCCCTCGACGTGGCTGCTGGCGAGCGTCACGCGCTGCCGATACCCACCTGCCGCCGGCGCTCCCGGTCGACGGCCGCCTGAGCCGGCAACCTGGACGGTGCCCTCGGTGCCGAAGATCGCCAGGCGCGGCAGCACTCCTCCGCGGCAATTTGCTCCGAAGGCGACGCCAAAGACGTTCTCGCCAAAGTCGAGGGAGAGAATCGTGTTATCGTCCATCTCGACGGTGATCTCTTTATCCTTCCAGTGGCGGACCGGCAGTCCGATCCCCGACATTGCCGACACCCGCTTGACCGGTCCCAGGATGCCGGTCAGCTCGTGCAGGCAGTAGACGGTCATGTCATAGACCGGGCCACCGCCCGGCTTGTAGTACCAGGTCGGGTCGACGTTCGAGAGGACATCGTCTTCACGCCGAAACGCCTCGTTCTCGTGGCCGCTCGACTGCATACCAGCCAGTGCCCAGTAGATCCGCCCGAGCATCCCCTTCTGAACAAGGTCTCGGATCTGCGGAAATGGCGGGCGCAGCATCTCGCCGGGCGAGGCGCACAGCTTCAGTCCCTTCCGGCGTGCGGTCCGGACCACGTCGTCGGCCTCGGCCAGCGTCGTCGTCATCGACTTCTGGACGTAGACGTGCTTTCCGGCCTGAAGTGCAGTCATGACCTGCCGATAGTGCAGCGGGATCGGCGTCGCGATCAGAACGGCCTCGATGTCGGCACGCGCGATCATCTCGTCGTAATCGGTGTATGCCTCGCGCCAGCGCCACTTCTCGGCAACCGCCTCGGCCCGCCCCGGGACGTTGTCGCACACCGCGACCGCGTCGATCTTCTCCCGCGCATCGTCCTGAAACGTGTGCGGCAGGATGCCCCGCTGTGCCAGGCTCCCAAGCCCGACCAGTCCGACCTTGACTTTCCGACTCACCGATCCTCCTTCTCTAATATTTCTTGGCGGCGTTGAGCGCCTGACGCGCGCGAGCCAGGGCACGCAAACTGTCGTCCTGACGACGGAGCGCCAGTGCTGCCGCGAGAACGTCGACCACCGCGATCTGGGCGACGCGTCCGGTGAGCTGATGTCCGCCGACGGTCGCCGGTCGTACGGCCGCGAGCAGAGTAATGTCGGCGATTCCGGCGATCGGCGAACGGGCGTAGCGGGTCAGGCAGATGCAGGTCGCGCCCGCCTCCCGCGCCGCCTGCAGTGCCTCGACCGTGTCGCGCGTGCTGCCCGAGACGGTGATCGCGAAGGCGACGTCGCCAGGACAGAGCTGGACCGCGGACAAGATCTGAAGGTGTGGATCGGTAATCGCGACGACCGGCATACCGATCTGCATCAGGAGAGCGTAGGCGTACTGAGCGACCGCGGCCGAGCTCCCGACGCCATAAACTTCGATCCGCCGCGCGGTCTGCAGCGCGTCCACGGCGCGGACGAGCGTGTTATCGTCGAGAAGTTTCCCGGTATCGGTGATGCTGTCGATCGCGACCTGCAGGACGCGCGTCTTGATCGAGGCGACGTCGCTGCTCGAGGTGAGCTCGCCAGGAGGCGGCGTGGCTGTCGAACTCAGATCCAGCGCGAGGGCGATCTTGAAGGCGGCGTAGCCCGCGTATCCGAGCCGCTGGGCAAAGCGAATCACCGTCGCTTCGGACGTATCGGTCCGATCCGCGAGCTCGGTGATCGACAGATGAACGATCTGCGCAGCGTTCGCCGCGACGTACTCGGCGATTTTGCGTTCGGATTCGCGTAAGCCGGGCAGCAGCGCGTCGAGGCGTGCCAGGACCGAGGCCGACGGGGCGATCCCGGGCAGTGGGGGAGGCGAGAGGGTCAAGGAAAAATCCTCCACGTAATTGAGGTATTGCGAAAAGAAGTACCAGCATGCTAAGATGCGACCCGTAAGACGTCAAG
>CADDYW010000157.1 GCA_902810745.1 Chloroflexota bacterium
CGGCGACACCGGCCAGCGCACCCGCGGCCCAGCCGGCCGCGACGCCCACACCACAGGCCCAGGCTACGGCTCAGCCAGTGTCAGGCGCCCCGGTCCCGGCGCTCCTGCGTGCCGGCAGCGGAGAGGAGACGTACTTCAACCAGGTCCTCGACCTCTTTGAGCAAAAGCATCCAGGAATCAAGGTCAACCGCATCTTCGTCCCCGGCGGGGACGAGTACAATACCAAGCTCGACCTGATGATCGCATCCGGCGACCCACCCGCCATCTATGCACCATTCTCCGACCGGGGCTACCGCTATTACGCGGCGAAGGGGCTCAGTCAGGAACTCGACTCCTTCGTGAAGCGGGACAACGTCGATCTCAACGACTTCACGCCCGACTCCCTCAAGGGCTGCCGCTGGAAGGGCGTACTCATGGCGTTCCCGCTGGACTACTGGTCGTACGTGACGTTCTATAACCGGAACTTGTTTCGGGCGGCCGGGCTGCCCGACCTGCCGACAGACTGGAGCGATACCACCTTCACCACTGACAAGTACCTCGAGTACGCCACCAAAGCCACGCAGAGGTCAGGCAGTCAGGTCACGGCGTTCGGCTCGACGGCCTACGAGAAGGGCTGGCCAACCGGTCGAGCTTTCGGCGGTGACTGGTTTACGCCCGACGTCTACGATACCGGCATCTGCCTCAACTGGACTGGCGAGAGCGATCCTCGAGTGGCCGCTGCTGTCCAGTGGGGAGCCGACATGATCAACAAGCAGAAGGTCGCGCCGACGCCGGCTCAGCAGCAGCAACTCCAGGCTGGCGCGCCCAACCTGTTCCTGAGCGGCAAGGTAGCCATGAACGCCACTAGCATCGGGTCGCTGCCTGACTACGCCAAGATCACCTCCTTCGACTGGGGCATCGGCATCATCCCGAAGCCGCCCGGGGGTGCCAAGCTGATGCAGCACCTCTGGATCGACTTCTGGAGTATGATCAAGGGCGTCAAGAACCTCGAGGGTGCCTGGCAGCTCCTGAAGTTCATGGTGAGCCCGGAGGCCCAGAAGATTTATCCGATCCAGTACGGTCCGATGAGCAGCTTGCTCTCGCTGGGCGAGTACTGGGCTGAAGTCCAGAAGAAGAACTTGCCCAAGCTTTCTGACGCCGAGCTCAAGGTCATCACCGATGCCCCGAGGTACGAGGTTCTCGACCTCGAAAACTGGACCGTCAACTTCAGTCCAATTTACAGCCAGGTCATGAGCCCCGAGCTCGACAAGATCTTCCTCGGGCAGGAGACCGCGGCAGACGGCATCAAGGCCATGACGCCCAAGGTCCAGAAGATCATCGACGAGACCAAGAACGTCGGTTAGGTTCAGAGTGGTCCGGGGTGGTCTCCGGCTGCCTCCGGACCAACTCCCGAGGAGGGTGGCTGTGGCAGCAACTTCGCCCGGCGCGGCTGCAGTCCCGCGCCGCCGGGGCGGCAGGCTGGTGCGCCAGGAGGCAATTGCCTTCTATCTGTTCGCCAGCCCGTGGCTCATCGGGCTCATTGCCCTCGAGCTCGGCCCGATCGTCGCCTCGGCAATCCTGAGCTTCACCGACTACCCGGTGATCGTCGCCCCCAAATGGGTAGGATTGGCGAACTATCAGCACATGCTCTTCAACGACGACCTCGTGTGGCAGGCGCTGAAGGTTACGACGCTGTATTCGATTGGCGCTATACCGCTGGGTGTTATCGTGGCCTTCATCCTAGCGCTGCTGCTGAACCTGCCGATTCGAGGGGTCGCCATCTACCGAACCATCTACTACCTTCCGTCGGTCATCTCCGGCGTTCCGGTGGCCCTGCTGTTCATGTGGATACTCAACCCAGATTTTGGTGTCGTCAACAATTTCCTGCGTTCGCTTGGAATTCAGAATCCACCGCAGTGGCTCTTCAGTGAGACGTGGGTCATCCCAGCCTTTATCCTGCTCAGCCTGTGGGGAGTCGGGAGTGGGACGATCATCTACCTCGCCGGGCTCCAGAGCATCCCGGCACACCTGTACGAGGCAGCCGAGATCGACGGAGCGGGCGCGATTGACAAGTTCCGACACGTGACCCTCCCGATGGTCTCGCCAGTCATCTTCTTCACCCTCGTGATGAGCGTGATCGGCGCGTTTCAGACTTTCACGTCGGCCTACGTCATGACCCAGGGCGGCCCGGCCAACGCCAGCCTCTTCTACGTGCTCTACCTGTACAACAACGCCTTTAAGTTCTTCAAAATGGGCTACGCCAGCGCGCTGGCCTGGCTGCTCTTCTTCATCATCCTCGCCCTGACGCTGCTGATCATTCGCTGGTCTGCGGCCTGGGTCTACTACGAAGGCAAGCTGAGGGGCTGACGACAATGGCCAAGCTCGAACCGATGGTAGCGGCCCACGTCCCGACCGTGCGAACTGCTTTCTGGAATCGCAAAAGCTTCCGGCAACGGTTCCAGGTCTGGGGCGCCACTATCCTCCTGCTTGTCGGCGCATTCGTGATGATGGTGCCCCTCGCCTGGATGCTCTCGACTTCCCTCAAGACGGACGGCGAGGTCTTCCTCGTTCCGATCCGCTGGATCCCCAGCACGCTGCAATGGCAGAACTACCCCCAGGCGATCGTCTTCATCCCATACTGGCGCTTCTTCATCAACAGCGTCACCGTGACGCTCACCGCCGTCGTTGGGGCCGTCGTCACCGCGTCGACTGTCGCTTACGCGTTTGCCCGGCTCCGGGCGCCGGGGCGCGACGTGCTCTTCCTGATCCTCCTGAGCACGATGATGCTGCCAGGTGAGGTGACGCTCGTGCCGACATACCTGATCTTTCGAAACCTCGGCATGCTCGATACCTATTACCCGCTGGTCATACCGAGCTGGCTCGGGGGGAGCGCATTCTACATCTTCCTCCTGCGCCAGTTCTTCATGACCCTGCCGCTGGAGCTTGACGACGCGGCCAAGATCGATGGGGCCAACCTCCTCGGCATCTTCCTCCAGATCATCCTGCCCCTCGCCAAGCCTGGTCTGGCGACAGTTGCCATCTTCGCTTTCTTCAACCACTGGAATTCCTTCCAGGCCCCGCTTATCTACCTGAACACGATGGAGAAGTACACCGTCCCGGTCGGCTTGCGACTGTATCTGAGCACGATGGGCAACGCTCACTGGAACTACCTGATGGCGGCGACGCTGATCGCAATCACCCCACCGCTGGTCATCTTCTTCACCATGCAGCGCCAGTTCGTCCAGGGGGCAGTGCTGACCGGGCTGAAGGGGTGAAGCGGAATGCGTGACATGCAAGACGTGAAGCGGAAAATGTCCACCGCGATCGGTGTGCTCGGTCTCGGCGCGTTCGCGGTCCAGCCAGGTCTCGTACGGCGAGACGACGTTCTGCTCAAGCACCCTTACGTTTCACGTTTTCCGTTTTACGTATTCTCGGGAGGAACGACATGAGCACCCTGGCCATCAACGGCGGAGATGCAGTACGGACGAAGCCGTTTCCGACGTGGCCAATCTGGGACCAGCGCGAGGTCGATCAGGTGATCGAGGTCGTCAGGAGCGGCCAGTGGGGCGGCATTCCCGGAAGCAAGTGCCGAGAGTTCGCATCGGCGTTCGCGCAGCTTCAGAACGCCACGTACGGCATCGCCGTGATGAACGGCACGGCAGCACTCCAGGTCGCCCTACGCGCCGTAGGAGTCGGCGCGGGAGACGAGGTGATCGTTCCAGCATTGACCTGGATCGCTACGGCTCAGGCTGCGCTGTATATTGGAGCGGTTGCGGTTTTCTGCGACGTCGAGCCAGACACCTTCAACCTCGACGTCGCCCAGCTGGAATCGCTGATTACCTCGCGGACGAAGGCGATCGTCCCGGTTCACTACGGTGGCATGCCGGCGAACCTCGACGCGGTGATCGCCGTGGCCCGCAAGCACCGGCTGGCGGTGATCGAGGACTGTGCTCACGCTCACGGCGCGACCTGGCACGACCGAGGCGTTGGCTCGTGGGGAGACCTGGGTGCATTCAGCTTTCAGCAGAGTAAGGTGATCACGTCGGGCGAAGGTGGATGCATTCTGACGAACGATCGTCACCTGGCCGAGCTCTCCGCGTCGCTCATTAACTGTGGGCGCATCCAGAAGGATGACGAGACCCTCGTCGAGCACCCCTTTGCCTACAATTTTCGGATGACGGATCTGCAGGCAGCGCTCCTGCTCGCCCAGCTGACGCGCCTGGAGGAGCTGACCACGCGCCGCGCCGCGAGCGCCGACCTCCTAGACGCCGAGCTTTCTCGGATCGACGGGCTCAGTCCACTCCGACGCCTGTCCGGGGTCACCCGACAAGCCTACTATCAGTACCACTTCCGCTACGATCCCGAGCAGTTCGATGGACTGAGCCGTGAAGACTTCTGCAAGGCGATGAACGCGGAAGGCATTCCCTGCGGGACGTTGCGCAGCCAGGTTGTCTACAAGAACCCGCTCTTCGGTGCAAACCCGGTTCGGGGCGCCTCGGCGGTGATCCCGGGCCCGAACGGCCTGATTGATTACTCCGAAGTGCACTGTCCGGTCGCGGAGGATATTGCCGAGAGAAGCGGGGTCGTCATTCCGCAGTACGTCCTCTTGGGCTCCGCCGAGGACGTCGCGGACATTGTGCGCGCCGCGCGGAAGATCCGTGACCACGTGCGAGAAGTCGTCACGGCCGGGTGAATCGCGATATCAAGCGGAGGAGTGCGAATGTCTACTCTAGCAATTCGGGACGGCACGCCAGCGCGAACGAAGCCTCTTCCCGCCTGGCCCGAGTACGATGAGCGCGAGGAGCAAGCGCTGCTGGCGGTGCTGCGGAGCCGCCACTGGTCCAGCGCGCCGGGCTACTACCGCGACGATCCCACGGCATCGCAGGTCTATCACCTCGAGCGCGAGTTTGCCGTCTACCACGGCGTGAAGCGGGGCATTGCCGTCGGCAGCGGGACCGACGCCCTGCACGTCGCCTACCGGGCCGCGGGAGTTGGCCTCGGCGACGAGGTGATCGTCCCCTGTCTGACGTTCATCGCGACAGCTTCGCCGATCCTGCAGCTCGGGGCGATTCCGATCTTCGTCGACGTCGATGCCGAGTCACGCTGCATCTCTCCCGACGCGGTCGAGGCGGCGATCACCGACCGCACCCGTCTAATCGTCCCGATGCACGCGGGCGGTTATCCGGCCGACATGGATCGCCTGAACGATATTGCCCACCGCCACGGTATCCCGATCGTCGCCGACGCGGCCCACGCCCATGGGTCGGAATGGCGCGGCAAGAAGCTTCCAGCGTGGGCGGCGATATCGGCGTTCAGTCTTCAGCAGGAGAAGCAGGTCACGCCGGGTGAGGGAGGCATGATCCTCACCGACGATGACCACCTCGCGGATCTGGCCTACATCTACCACAACGACGGACGTGGTCTTGGGCCCGATGGTGGGAAGTTCGTAGAGATGGGCTGGAACTACCGGATGAGCGAGTTCCAGGCGGCGATTGCACGGATTCAGCTCAGCCGTCTCGACGCGCTGATCGAGCGGAAGTCGGCGAACGTCGCGAGGCTGAGCGCGGCGCTCGAGGCGCTCGGCGGCGGTGTACGCTTCCCGCGTTCTGACCCCCGCGTCACCCGACAGAACTACCTCTATCCCTCGCTCCGTTACGAGCCAGAGAAGATGCAGGGTATTCCCGCCGACATCTTTGCCGCCGCGCTGAGCGCCGAGGGCGTGCCCTGCGGGGCGCGGGCGCCGATGCCGCTCTACAAGCACCCCGTTTTCGCCGAGAGGCGCTTTGGGCCACCGGGCCGGGCAGCGCGCATGCGTCACCCGGCCCAAGAGGTGGACTACACCAGGATCTCGTGCCCGGTAGCGGAAAGCCTGGGGGGACGGGTCCTCGGCATGCCGCAGGAGGTGCTGCTCGGGGACGACGAGACGATGAGCCAGGTCATCGCGGCTTTCGAGAAAGTGCTGACCCATCTGGACGAGCTGGCAGCCGTCGGGATAGGACGCTAGAGCGAGGTCGGGGGTCACGGGATCAGGAGACGGCGCAAGGGGTGGTCTCCGGTCCCGGAAAGTGGCTCGACGTTTCTGCTCGCCGTGGCAGAGACGGTGAATCTTGAAACAGAAGGAGGACGAACGTTGGCGACCAGTCTTGATAAACCTGCCCTGCTGGGCGGAGTGCCGGTCCGCACCCGGCCATTTCCGCCGTGGCCGGTCTTCGACGAGCGGGAGGAGCGCAACCTTCTGGACGTCCTGCGCTCGCGCGAGTGGGGGACGCACGGCGGGGGCCGCCTCCTACCCGAGTTCGAGCAGAAGTTCGCGGCCTACCAGCACGCCGCGCATGCGGTCGCGGTCGCAAACGGCAGCGTCGCCCTGGAGACCGCCTTCTTCGCGGCTGGCTTCCAGCCGGGCGATGAGGTGATCACCACGCCCTATACCTTCATCGCGACGACCACCGCGATTCTGCGCTCTGGCGCGCGACCGGTCTTCGTCGACGTCGAGCCCGACACGTATCTGATCGACGCCAGCCAGATCGAGGCCGCGATCACCGAGCGAACGAAGGCGATCGTTCCCGTCCACCTGGGCGGCTGTCCGGTCGATATGGATCGCGTTCTCGATATCGCCGCTCGCCATCATCTGATCGTGATCGAGGATGCCTGTCAGGCCTGGGGTGCCGAGTGGCGTGGCAAGCGCGTCGGAGCGCTCGGCGACGCGGGCGCCTTCAGCTTCCAGACCAGCAAGAACATCACCGCTGGAGAGGGAGGCATCGTCGTCACCAATCGGCGCGACATCTTCGAGCGGTGCTGGTCCTACCGGAACGTTGGACGCGTCCCCGGCGGCGCCTGGTACCAGCACGAGATTCTTGGCTGGAACTATCGGCTGACCGAGTTCCAGGCGGCGATCCTCCTGCCGCAGCTCGAGCGACTGCCAGAGCACACCCGGCGGCGAACCGCGAGCGCACGCTTCCTGGACGAGCACCTGGCGGCAGTTCCCGGCATTGCCCCGATGCGCCGTGACGAGCGCGTGACCCAGAATGCCTGGCACCTGTACATGTTCCGCTACGATCCGGCCGGCTTCCACGGGCTGCCGCGGGCACGTTTTCTCGAGGCGCTCAAAGCGGAGGGGATCCCGGCCAGCTCCGGTTACCGGGAACCTTTGTCCCAGGTGCCGGCCGTCCAGCGCGCGATCCAGGCAACCCTCGGTCCCGATGCGCCCTCCTGGAAACCGCCACCTCTGCCTGTCACCGAGCGGGCCTGCGCCGTCGAGGGCGTCTGGCTTCCGCAGAACGTGCTCCTGGGCGATCGCGCGGACGTCGCCACCGTCGTGGCGGCGATCGAGAAGGTCCAGCGGTACAGCGCGGACCTTGCCGAGGAGGCACACTGATGGCAGCTCTGCAGGCAGGAGCGGCGGAGGTCGTGGTCACACCGCCAATCGGCGGTGAGCTGGAGGGCTACGGGGCGCGCACCGAGGTTTCCACTGGGATTCACGACGACCTCTACGCGCACGTCCTGGTCCTGGACGACGGCGTGATCCGCGCGGGGATCGTCAGCGTTGACGTGATCGGTCTCGACCGCGCAATGGTCCAGCGCATTCGGAGCGCCGCCGCGGAGCTCGCGGGGATCCCCGCCGAACACCTGATGCTCCTGGCCACCCACACTCACGGGGGTCCTCGCGGTCTGATCACGCTGCGCACGGGTGCCGACGAGGCGCTGATCGAGATCACCGCGCGCCACGTCATCGGGGCGATCCGGACGGCCGCGTCACGGCTGCGTCCGGCCCGAGTCTACCTCGGGCACGGGCGCGTCGAGGGTGTCGCCCAGAATCGTCGTTTTCCGGACGGGCCAACCGATCCGACCCTCCACGCACTTCGGGTGGACGGGGACGACGGCGAGCCAATCGCGGCGCTGGTGCGTTTCACCTGCCACCCGACAGTGATGAACTTCGACAACCTTCAGATCACGGCGGACTATCCTGGCCAGGTGTATCGCATCGTGAAGAGCGTGCTCGGACCCGGTACACCGGTTCTCTTCGCCAATGGTGCCTGCGGCGATATCAACCCGGCACGCGTCGCCGCGATCTTTCCAGAGGTGGAGCGCATCGGGACGATCGTCGGCGCCGAGGCAGTTCGCGTGCTGACGTCGGTCAGCACCGCCGGCAGCTTTGTCGCCGCCGACAACCTCCTCTGGAGCGAGCGCATCGGGATCGAGAACCGCGTTGGCTACCGGATCGACCAACCCCGCCTCCGTGCGGGACGTCAGATGGTATCGCTGGCACTGCGCTCGTTCGATGGTGAGGCGGAGATCCAGGCGCGCATTGCCCGGGGAAGGGAGCGTCTTGCCGGGCTTGGCCTCTCCGACGAGCAGCTCCGGCGCATCCGGCAGGGCCAGGTCGCGGCCGGCGAGATCAGTCCGGCTATCCTCGCCGAGCGTCGGGCGACTGCTGCCCGGTTGAGCTACGACTCGGCGAGCCTGGCGGCGCTGCGCCGGTACCAGTACGTGCAGAAGGCGTGGCCTGGCGATCGCTGGCAGGTCGAGATCCAGGCGCTCAGCCTTACCCCCGGCGTCGTGCTCGTCGGCGTGCCGGGCGAGCTGATGGTCGAGCTCGGCGACCAGATCCGCGAAGGTTCGGGCCTTCCCGACTGCCTCGTCTGCGGCTACGCGAACGATTACGTCGGCTACATCGTCACGCCCGACTCCGTCGCGGAAGGAGGCTACGAGTCCGGCATGACGATCTTTGCGCCAGAAGCCGGCCGCGAGCTGGCCGATGCCGCGGCGCGCCTGGCGAGTGACGTAGGCAAGGATTGATGGACCTCAGCC
>CADDYW010000158.1 GCA_902810745.1 Chloroflexota bacterium
CGATCTCTTGTCAAATGTTGTGGAAATCTCGGAGCAGACCCTCCGGCCCATCTCCTTGCTTAGAGCGGGGAGCGGTGCCGTTGGACCGACGAATCATCGACCCCCCTGTGCTCCCCCCGTCAACGGGGGGACGCAGCTTCCCTCTCCGTTGACGGGGAGGGCGAGGGAGGGGTTCATCGTTGGACGAACCGACACAAGCTCCCCGCGGTGATTCCCATCCAGTTCTGGCTTAACCGCTCGATCACCTTGAAGACCAGATAGCGGGCGTTCTCGCGGTTGGGCAAGCGCTTGGTGACATCCGTCCGCAGCCGCACCCCGGCGAAGATCGACTCGATCGGGTTGGTCGTCCGCAGATGCACCCAGTGCTCCTTCGGGAAATCGTAGAACGTCAGGAAGTCGTCGAGGTCCCGCAGGAGCGTCTCGCCGGCCGTCGCCTGGTCGGCCTGCTGCGGGTCGTTAGCGATCTTCTCCAGGCGCTCGCGGCAGGTGGCGCGCGTGGGCGCGGCGACCGCTTGGCGCAGATCGGTGCGCACTCGGGCCCAGAGCCGCTGAGGGAGCTCGTCGAGGACGTTGCAGATTTTGTGATTCCGACACCGCTGGCGCCGACTCTGGGGCCAGACCGCCCGCAACGCCGCCCAGATCCCTAACGCCCCATCCCCGATGACCAGGATCGGCTGCCTCATCCCGCGATCCCGCAGGTCCCGCAGGACACTCGCCCAACTCTCGGTGCTCTCCCGATAGCCCAGCCCCAAGCCCAGCAACTCCTTCTTGCCATCCGCGCGCAGTCCGAGCACGACCAATAGGGCCGTCTGCTCATCCTCCTGGCCCGCATCCAGATACACGCCATCCACCCAGACGTAGAGGGAGCGCTGGTCGGCCAAGGGGCGCTGCGCCCACGCCCGGTACTCCGCTTGCCATTGCTCCTTGAGCCGACCGACACTCGACGCCGACAACGGCGCGGTCTCCCCCAGAATCGTCCGGAAGACCGGTTCGAAGTCTCCGCTGGAGAGCCCCTCCAAGTACAAGAGTGTCCGCTGGGTCGTCCGCGAGACCCGCTGGTAGCGGCGCACGATCTGGGACGGGAAGCCGTTGGGCGCCACCTCCGTGGGCACGTCGCTCACCCGCGGCACCCGCACGTTCAGAGCGCCCAGACCGACCCCGATCGTGCGTTCCGGGGCATCGCCATTGCGATAGCCCCGGTGCTCGTTCCCGCGCTCGTAGCGCGCCCGCTGGAGAAACTCCCTCACCTCGAGCTCCAGCATCTCGGCCAGCATCCGCTGGGCCCCGTCGCGCGCGATCCGTTCCAATTCGTCGCCGATGAACTGGCTCACCTGCGACGTTTCGGGGGTTTCCTCGCTTGCTTTCTCGCCCGACTGCGCATATTCTTTTCTCACGACGTACCCTCCGTCTCTGATGGCGATTGCTCGCCAGCTTTTTGAACAACCGGAGGGTACATCCCCTCATCAGATATTTACACCAAATTTGATAATAGCTCCAGCCATTTTCAAAACAGGCTCTAAGGTGGAACCTACCATGGGTGGTGGGTGAAAAACGACATCGGGCCACGGGCTTTCACCCCGTGGCCATGCGTCTCTCACTTTGGCCTTACTATAGAACCAGGACGAAGATGGCGACGTGAACGAGGAGTGGGATGATGAACGCTCGCATCCAAGACCGAATCGTCGGCGCCTTTTCCTCCAGTACGGAGGAAGAGCAACTCCGGGCTGACGTCCTGACCATGGTGCTCGCCGTTCTTCCGTTACTTGTCGTCGTGATCGCAGTGAGCTTTGTGGTAAATTATGATGGCACGCCAATTGGCATCTCGACGATCATCCCCCTCATTTTCACCGTGGTTGCCCTCGGACACGGGCTCCGTGGTCGCTGTCACACCGTCGCGGCAGTGTGGACAGTCATCGGACTCCTCCTAATCGTAACCGCAGCCACCTGGTTACGGCCAATGGGTCTCTACCCGACACTCTTTTGCCTGGTCGTGCCGGTCGCTGCTGCTACCCTCGGGATATCGGCATCCTTGGCCACGGTTGGGGTTGCCTTGGCGATCCTCACCACGGGTCTACTCGGACCGGTCCCCGTGATTGCGCCAGATGTTTTTTTGGTGTCGGTTAGCTTGGTGATGGGGAACGCGTTCCTGTCCTGGGCGGCGGCCCGCCCGCTCAAATTGGCGCTCGCCTGGTCCTGGCAAAGCTATGACCAAGCCCGCGCAATCGCAGAGGAACTGCGCAATCGTCAAGGCGAACTCAATCGTATGGTAAAGAGCCTGAACGAAGCCTACCTGCGTCTGGAAAACCTGAGCAACGAGTTAGGGCACGCCCGACGTGCCGCGGAGGAGGCCCGCCGCCTGAAAGCGGAGTTCGCGGCTAACATCAGCCACGAACTGCGTACACCGCTCAACCTGATCATCGGCTTCAGTGAGATGATGACGAACTCTCCACGAGCCTACGGCGGCGAAATCCTGCCCGAGATTTACCGACGAGACCTCGATACCATCCAGCGCAACGCCCGGCACCTCTCCGAACTGATTGACGATGTGCTGGACTTAAGCCAGATCGAGGCGGGACGTATGGGACTGGTGAAGGAATGCCTATCGATTGCCGCGGTTGTCGATGAGGCAACCACTGCGGTCTCGCGCCTCCTCGACGGTAAGGGCATCGCGTTGATCGTGGACATGCCTCCGGATCTTCCGGAAGTTTACGCCGACCGGACACGCCTTCGCCAGGTTCTGATCAATCTGTTGAGTAACGCCGCGCGCTTTACTGATGAGGGCAGCGTGACGGTGAACGCGCGGGTCGACGGAGGTGACGTACGCGTGAGCGTTATTGACACTGGTATCGGCATCGCCGCTGAAGATCTCCCGAAGGTGTTCGAGGAGTTCCGCCAACTGGATGGTTCGATCCGCCGCCGCGCCGGCGGCAGTGGGCTCGGGCTCGCGGTCAGCAAGCAATTCGTAGAGCTGCACGGCGGTTCGATCTGGGTGGAAAGCCGGGTTGGCGTGGGAACAGCCTTCCACTTCACGATTCCCCACAAAGCTGCCGCTATCACCGGTACGACGCCAGGCGATTGGGAAGCGTGGGAACGGCGCCTGGCGACACGCCCGAGGCTACCGCCCGAGGTACACGTGATATCGAGTGATCCGAGCGCCGCGCGAATCTTTCAACGGTATCTGGACGGCTACCAGGTAGCCGGGTACGCAAGCCCCGCCGACCTTCCCTTGAACGGCGACGGACACTTGCCGAAGCGCTCGGCTTGCGTGGTGGTTGCGCCAACCGTTAGCGCCGCCTGGGATTGCATAACGTCTGCGTTGCCGGTTCGCGATAGCACGCCAGTGATCGCATGTGTGCTCCCAAGCAAGCGAGATCTCGCGCGGGAGCTAGGAGTGGCTGGTTACCTTCTAAAGCCGCTCTCCCCTGCTGACATTCAGAGCGTCCTGGAAGCCGTCGGGAAACCAATTCGCACTGCCCTGGTCGTGGACGACGATCCAGACATGCTTCGGCTGCTCGGCCGGATGATCCGAGCGTGGCGCCCGGGGTGCCGAGTCTGGCTCGTCGAGGGAGGCGATGCGGCGATCGCCATTCTGCGTTCGCGCCGACCGGATGTCGTGCTGCTCGACCTGCTGATGCCGGGCGTCGACGGCTACGCAGTACTCCGCGAGATCCAGGCCGACGAGAGGCTACGGGACGTTCCGGTGATCGTCGTTAGCGCCGGCGGTGCGGTGGAAGACACCGTCACGGCTGGATTGGTTGCAATCACCCGCCACAACGGACTTACCGCGAACGACCTGATGCGCTGCCTGCGCGGATGCCTGGATGCCCTGCTGAGCCCGGAAAGCAGTGGCGCTCCAACGCCAGAAGCAAATCATCCTGCCCGACCGGCTTGACCAGCGCCTCCGCTGCTCCCAAGGCAAGCGCCAGATCGCGTTCTTTTAGGACCGAACAGATAATCACTGGGATCTCCTGGGTTTGCGGTTGACTCTTCAGCATCTGGAGGATCTCCCAGCCGTCGTGTGATGGCATCATCACGTCCAGCATGACCACTGCGGGTTGCTCGACCTCCGCAAGGGCAAGCGCCTGCATCCCGTCGTCGGCTGCCAGCAACCGGTACGGTCCATCGGCAAGGTAGCGCCGATACAATTCGACCGCATCCGGATTGTCGTCGACCACGAGCACTCGGCGTTCCTCTAGCGAATGGACCCGGATCCGTACCTCAAGTCGGTTCGGTTCGATGAGAGGTGGATCGAGTGTACCGCCGTGGGCTCTGAGCAGGTGCTCCGCAACATGCCAGCGATCATCTTCGTAGAGGCGATGAGTTTCCTTGCTTCGGACATCGTGCGGGACGCAGCCAACGACAACTGTCACCTCGGCACTACCACTCCCTACCTCGGCGTACACCTCGATATCGTGCGCCGCCGACCCTAGGATCAGGCTAAGGATGGAGAGCAACGCTTGCCTGAGGGCAGCACGATCGATCGCCACACTCGGCAGTGTGGGCGTGGCCAAGAGCCTGATCGCTCGACCGTGCTGGCGGGCAAGAGACTCGATCGTCGCGACGACACCAACCAAAAGCGGTTGAATCGGCGTCATGATCATCCGCGAGCGGGCTTTCAGGCGCGCGACTTCCTGATCGATGAAGGACAGCTCGCTAGATGGATCCGGGATTGTGGCGTCTCCTCGGCCCGGCAATGGGATCTGACTGTGCCCGGAGGATAGCCGGCCGGCGCATTGGCCCGCAAGAATATCGGTGACCGCCGCCAATGCTTCTTGGGCGTAGCGTCGCGACTGACGCAGGCTGATGCCGAGATCGTCGGCAATCTCGGGCACCGGTAAGCCCTGGACGTAGCGTAGGTAGAGATAGCGGTATTTGCGCCAAGCCAAAGAGTCATAAGGAACCTCGGCCGAGGGCTTCAATGCGTCGATCGCCGCGAGCAGCCGGCGCTGCAAAGCCTGACCCTCGACCTCGCCAGACGAAGCCGAGACGAGTGCGTGGGCGAGCGGGTGGGTCTGGAGGTATGGACGGTCATAGAGGTGAGAAAGAACGTCTCGAACGCTCTCCCGGAACTCCTCGAGATCCATCACGAATCGATCCTCGCTTTCGAGAGGCACTGTCCGATAGTTGGTCATGGCCCATCGACGGCCACATAGCGGCCGTTTGACCGTTGTATACACCCAGTACGCATTTGCATAATCGAGCGTGTCTCAATTTTAGCCCTTCTCCTTCACTTGTCCAAGTGGGGAGCACATACGCTGATACGGAGGTTTGTACCATGGAAGTGCGCAGCACCACTCGACGGCGACAGTTTCTGAAGTTCGGTTTCCTTGCAACGGTCGGGCCGGTCTTGCTCGTCGCCTGTGGAGGCCAGTCGGCGGCACCTACGGCCACGAGTGCTCCAACTGCCGCTCCGCAGTCGGGCGGCGCCAAGCCTTCAGCCGCTCCGACGAACACCCCAGCCGGAGTTGGTCAACAGATGGTTCCCACGACGACCGCCGAAGCGGCGATCGACCGCAGCCAGGTCCCGCAGCCCGTCGCGAGCATGGAAGGTAACCTAGCCCTCTGGCACGATTGGGGAAATACCTCCGGCGGCGGTCTCGCGATGATCGACTTGGTCACCACCTTCCAAAAGCTCTATCCCAATGTGCACCTGACCAATGTCTACGACGCGAATTCCCAAAAGTATCTCCCGGCCATTGCCAGTGGGAACGTGCCCGACCTGTTGAAGCTCAACGCGTTCGAGATCCCAACGCTCGGCCAGCGTGGCGCCTTGCTGCCGCTTGATGACTATATCAAGCGCGACAAGTGGGACATGACTCAATACTTTCAGTTCGCCCTCGATCAATGCTCCTGGAACGGCAAGTACGTGGCGATGACCCACCATCCAGACATCCGCTGTCTCTTCATGGCTCAGGAGGTCTTTCAGGATGCGGGCCTCGATCCAGAGCAGGCACCCACGAATTGGGACGATTTGGTGAACTGGGGCACCAAGATGTCAAAGCAGGAGAACGGGCGGTACGTCCGGTATGGCTACGTCCCGGCCTGGACCGCGAACCCATGGCCGACCCAGATCATTCAGGCAAACGGCGCAACGTTGCTGTCAGAAGACGGGCGAAAGGCAACCTTCGGATCAGATCAGGCAGCAGCGGCATTACAGTGGGCGTTGGATGCCACCGACAAAATTGCTGGGGGATACCAGAACACCGTCGAGTTTCAGCAATCGAATAAGACCGCGCAGGGCTCCGGTGACTACTGGATGTTCCCCCACAGGCTGATCGGCATGGTCCTCGAGGGGAACTGGTTCTGGGCACCGGTGGCTATCGTGGACCCATCGATGAAAGTCAGGAACGCGATGTTTCCGGGTGGACCGGCGGCGCAGGGTCAACAGTTCGCCTTCGGCGGGGGCACCATGGTCTCGATTTTGAAGGGTGCCAAGAACCCTGACCTCGCCTGGGAGTGGCTCAAGTTCCTGGGTTCCCCCGAGGGAGGCTACCTGGTTCAGGCCCGCACGCAAGATGTATCCGGGAACATCAAGGCGGCCAATGACCCGCGGATCGTCGAGAAGAACCTTGGCCGCAAGCAGATTTTGCCGCTGTTCGAGAAGGCGAACCGCCTCCACTACGTGAAGTCACCGATTTCCCAGCAATTCGATGATGAGATGAACCGCATGGGCCAGAAGATTCTACTCAAGCAGACATCGGTCAAGCAGGCGCTCGCCGATGCGGTGAGGGGTGTCCAGAAGGCGCTCGACGATTTCTGGGCGACCCAAAAGTAACAGAGAACACAGGGCTCATGATGGCTACTGCCTCGACTGTCTCGCCCGGAACACGCACAACACCGATGCGGTGGCGCTTGAGCGCTCGCAGCCAGGAGCGATTGGCGGGGCTCGTCTTCGCCTCGCCCTGGCTGCTCGGGCTGCTCCTCTTCACCGTTATTCCGATCGGCGCCAGCATCTACTACAGCTTCTGCGACTACCAGATTGTCCAGGCACCGAAGTGGATTGGCTTCCACAATTACGTCGACCTGCTTGTCGACGACTCCCGCTTTCTCACCTCACTGTGGAATACCGTCTACATGGTTGTGGTTGGGGTGCCCATTGGCATGATCGCGGGGCTCTTGATCGCCGTCTTACTGAACCAGAAGGTCCGAGGGCTCTCGGTCCTGCGTACCATTTACTACTTACCCTCGCAAATCTCCGGCGTTGCTCTCGCCCTGCTGTGGGGTTGGATTCTCAACCCGCAGTACGGTGTCGTGTCAAACGCTCTCTGGTTGATCGGCATCAAGGCGCCGCTTTGGCTCAACGATCCGGCGTGGGTCAAGCCATCCTTTATCCTGATGGGACTTTGGGGTGTTGGCGGCAGCATGATCATCTGGCTGGCGGGTCTCCAGAGTATCCCGGATTCGTTCTACGAGGCTGCCCAAGTAGATGGCGCGACACCCTGGGTGATGTTCTGGAAGATTACTCTCCCGCTCCTAAGCCCGACGACATTCTTCGTCTTGACGACCAGCATCATCGGCACCTTCCAAATCTTTACTCAAGCGTTCGTCCTGACCAACGGCGGTCCGGTCGATGCAAGCCTGTTCTACGCGCTTTACCTCTATGACCAGGCCTTCCAATTCTTCCGGATGGGCTATGCCTCGGCGATGGCGTGGGTGCTGTTTGCGATCATCATGGTGGTGACGCTCGTCCAACTCAAACTGGCGCAGAGTTGGGTTTACTATGAAGCGGTGAAGGACTAGCCATGGGCATGGAATCACTCTCTGCGGTTGGGACGTACCCAACTCAGCACCCAGTCCGCGTCGGGCACCTGCTCGGTCGCGGTTTGGTCCACGCCATCCTCGTCATCGGCGCGCTCGTGATGCTGTTTCCGTTAATCTGGATGGTGATGGTCTCGCTCGACGACAACGCCCAGCTCTACACAATCCCCCCTCAGTACATTCCAACCGTCCTTCACTGGTCAAACTACCCGCAGGCCGTCACCGCCTTTCCTTTCTTTCGCTACCTGCTCAATACGATAACCATCACTGGAGCGGGATTGATCGGGCTGCTCTTCAGTTGCACGCTCGTCGGGTATTCCTTTGCTCGGCTGCGCTGGCCCGGGCGCGACGCCTTCTTCATCGTCCTTTTGGCAACGATGATGGTGCCCCCGCAGGTCACCCTCATCCCGCTGTTTATCATTTGGAAGCACCTTGGTGCCCTTGATACGTATGCGCCGTTGATCGTCCCGTCGTTCTTCGGTAGCGCGTACCTCATCTTCTTCACGCGCCAGTTCTTCATGACAATCCCATTCGAGTTGGAGGATGCGGCACGCGTCGATGGCTGCGGCTACTTCACGATTTATTTCCGACTGATGCTACCGCTCTCTATGCCACTCATAATCACGCTTGCTCTGTTCGCGTTTATCTGGCACTGGAACGACTTCGTCGGGCCCCTGATTTACTTACAGTCGCCTCAGAAGTACACGCTTCAGCTCGGCTTGCTTGCCTTTAACGGCCAGTACCAAACCGATATCCCGCCGTTGATCGCGGCGGCAACGCTGATGGTCCTGCCGATCGTCGTGATTTTCCTCTTCGGTCAACAGTACTTCATCAAGAGTGTGGTGCTCTCCGGCTTGAAAGGGTAACGACAGAGGTAGCTACAACCATGAAAGACATTTTGAGGGGTTCGCTTAT
>CADDYW010000159.1 GCA_902810745.1 Chloroflexota bacterium
ATCCGACGATCCCAAGGTCGGGTCAGTTGAGATGGAGGAAGATGGAATGCGTCTGATCGAGCTACGGCCGGGGGAGCTCCAGGAGGTGGTGGCAGCGAACTGGCCCGTGCTGATGGCGGTCGGCGTCGTCGAATACCACGGGCCGCATCTCCCGATCGGGACAGATATTCTCCTGGCGCAGCGGCTCTGCGAGGAGGTCGAGCGCCGCTGCCGCTGTGTCCTGGCGCCCCCTCTACCGTTCGGCCCGACAGGAAGCTGGGCCGGCGGGGCCAGGGACGGCGAGATCGACTTTCCGCCCGATGCTTTCTTCGCGTATGCTAGGGCAGCGCTGCGCGGGCTCCTGGATCTGGGATTTCGGCGAATCTACGTGGTGCAGCATCATCAGGGCGCGGAGGGGGTCCAGCAGCTCTGCCTCCGCCGAGCCGCGGCCGAGCTGGCGCTCGAGGACGGGCGCGCCAGCGGCCCCGGCTGGGGGCGTCTTCCTCCAGGCACGGGGCCGTATCCGGCGGTGTTTGGCCGGATTCGCATTGGCGGCCTGGACGCCTTTCTTCCGGCCGGGACACCGCCGATGCCGGGTGGGCACGCTGGTCAGGGGGAGACCCAGCTTCTCATGGCCGCCGCGCCCGCGCTGGTGCACCTCGAAGATCTGCCGGCCGACCGAACTGCCTTGCCCCGCTGGCTTCAGGATGCCGCGGACGCCGATCCGGCCGCGGGGCGATCCTGGTTCGAGCGTTGCGTGGAAGCCTGGGCACGGGAGCTCGGCGGCGCGGTGGCCAGCGATGATACCCCCCGCGCGGGTATCAGTCGTTGAGAGGTGGGGATGGAGTCGATGGAGTGGCAGGACGATGGACGACTTCACCGGGCGGCGGCTCTGGTCGCATCCGATGCCCGTACCCAGGAACGCGTGGCGGCGCAGGGGCTCCGTCGCGCGCTCTCTCCTGACCGGCACGTCCCCGCCCCGGGTCGCGACCGAGTCGGCGGACCGGCCAGTTCTGGCAGTCGGGGGGCGGCTGCCGCCATTGCCCGCTGGATCGCCTTTCGCGGTCCATCGGGCCGTTGTAATCTAGTTGAGAAACACTTCTCCGCCGGCAGTCTCTCCGGCGCGAACGCGGGGTAGGAGCCAATGAAGGTACGAGCTATCGATACTTTCGCCACCTGGGGCGGGCTGCGCAATTGGGTCTTCGTCCGGGTAATGACTGACGAAGGCCTCGCCGGCTGGGGCGAGGGCACCGTCGAGGGGAAAGAAGAGACCGTCCGCGTGGCAATCCACGAGCTGGGGCAGATGCTGATCGGCTGTGACGCCCTGGCCTCGGAGACCGCCTGGCAGGTTCTTCACCGCCACGGCTTCTGGCGCGGAGGGGTGATTCTGAACTCGGCCCTCGCCGCTCTCGACCAGGCGCTGTGGGATCTGCGCGGCAAAGCGCTGGGGGTACCGGTCTACCGGCTCCTGGGCGGTCCCACCCGCCAGCGAATCCGCCTCTACACCCACGTCGGCATCTATGACCCCGAGACGCTTCTCCCCGAGGCCGAAGCCGCCCGGGCTGCTGGTTTCACCGCGGTGAAGACTGGCGCCTGGGCAGGTGATCTGCATCTGCCCGATCCCCAGCTGATCGCGGTCTACGCCCGTCGGATCGAGGTGCTGCGGGAGCGCCTGGGATCCGAGGTGGATATCATGTTCGACAATCATGGCCGCAGCCGGCCAGATCAGGCCATTCAGCTCCTGCGGGCACTGGCCCCCTCCCGCCCTTTCTTCTTTGAAGAGCCGACCACGCCGGATGCTCCCGACGCCATCGCCCCGGTCGCCGCGGTAGCCCGGTCCCTCGGCATCAGCCTGGCGAGTGGGGAACGGCTTTTCTCTCGCGGGGAGGTGCGCCCGCTGCTCGAGCGGCGGCTAGTAGACATTCTCCAGCCCGATCTCTGCCACGCAGGCGGGGTAACCGAGTGTCTGAAAATCGCCACCCTGGCCGATACTTATCAGGTCGTCCTTGCCCCGCATAACCCCCAGGGGCCGGTCTCAACGGCGGCAGCGGCGCACTTGGCGCTGGCCATTCCGAACTTTCTGATCCTCGAGTATGTCCCCTCCCAGCCGTACCGCGACCATCTGCTCGGTGAGCCCTGGCCGGTTCGGGACGGTTGGCTGGAGGTGCCTGACCGGCCGGGGCTGGGCGTCGATCTCGATCCGGCGGCCCTCACCGCCAACCCGCCGCGACCGGTGGGGGTGCCGCGCGGGGCCTGGGCCGCTGATGGAGGGGTTGCTGATGTCTGAGGGAGGACGACTCGACCCGGCCCGTCGAACCGGGTGAGATCAAACATATGCACACGAGGAAACGATGAAGGCCGCACGCTGGCATCACCGCGATGATATCCGTATCGAAGAGGTGCCTGAGCCCGGCGCTCCGGGACCAGGGGAGGTGGTCTTGCGGGTTGCCTTCTGCGGGATCTGCGGAACCGACCTTGAGGAGTACCGCGCGGGCCCCCTCTTTATTCCCGTGGACCAGCCGCATCCGCTGACCGGCCGCCAGGCTCCGCTTATCCTGGGCCACGAGTTTGCCGGCGAGGTCGTGGCGGTCGGCCCGGGTGTCACCGACCTCCGGCCCGGCGACCGGGTCGCTCCAGATGTCCTCATCACCTGCGGGCGCTGCTACTGGTGTCAGCGCCATCAGCTCCCCCTCTGCGAGCAGATGGCGGCGCTCGGGCTTTCCGGCGACGGTGGCCTGGCCGAATACTGCCGGACCCCGGCCACCATGTGCATCAAACTGCCCTCAACGCTCCGGCTGGACCACGCCGCCCTGGCCGAACCGCTGGCGGTCGCCGTCCGGACGGTCCGGAAGAGTCGCCTGCAGGTCGGAGAGACGGCAGCCGTCTTCGGGGGAGGCACGATCGGTCTTCTCTGTCTTCAGGTGGCCCGCGCGGCAGGCGCCAGCGCAGTGGCGGTGGTCGAGCCGCACCCCGGCCGGCGGCGCCTTGCCGAGGACCTGGGGGCCCGAGCGGCCTTGGACCCCTCCTCTGATCCTGTCGCTGCCCTGCGCGCGCTCTTCGGGGGGATCGGCCCGGATATCGTCATCGAAGCCTCCGGCGCGGTGGGGGCCGCCCCGCTGGCTATTGAAAGCGCCCGCAAGAGTGGGCGGGTGATCCTGGTCGGGCTGCCCGTCCGGCCGACCACGTTCGACTTCTTTGCGGTGGTTACCACCGAAAAGGAGGTCATCGGCTCGCTCAGTCACGTCTACGACGAGGATTTCCGGACCGCCGTGCATCTCCTGGCCGAAGGTCGGGTGATGGTCGAGCCGCTCATCAGCGCCCGGATCCCCCTGACCGCCCTCCTGACCGAGGGACTGGAGCGGCTGGAGCGCCAGCCGGCCGAGACGCTGAAGATTCTGGTCAACCCGGCTGGCGCGTGAGCAGCCGGCCCTGAGGATAGGCGCCCGTCAGCCCGATGGCGCCGTGGTCAACATCTCAAACAATGGAGGGAAATCGTGGCCGACCAGCCCGCACATCTCGCCCAGGCCAGTATCCTGATCCCCCCGGCGGCCCATCCGCTGGAGGATCTGGCCGCCCGGGAGCTTCAACGCTACCTCTGGCTCCTGACTGACCATCTTCCCCCGCTCCGGACTGAATGGACCGATCACGGTCCGGTGCTGTCCGTCGGCCGAGCAGCCGTGGGGGCTGCTGAGCGGGTCGGACGCTCGCTGGATCTGTCTCCCCTGGGGGAACAGGGACTCCTTCTGCAGACACTGCGGGAAGGGAACCGGCCGATCGTCCTCATCGTCGGCGGATCACCGGTGGCGACCCAGTGGGCCGTCTACGCCTTCCTCGAGCATCTCGGCTGTGGCTTCTTCCTGGGCGGCGATGCCCTTCCCCCGCGGCAGCCGGACGCGCCACTTCCCGACCTCGACATTCGGGCGCGGCCGGTCTTCGCGATTCGCGGCACACTTCCCTGGTACAACTTCCTGAACAGCCCGACCGTCTGGAACCTTGCCGACCACCGGCGCTTCTATGATCAGCTGGCCAAGCAGCGGGCCAATTTCGTCGGTTTTCATAGCTATGACTACGAGCCGTGGGCGGCGTATCGCGATGCCCACGGGCGGTTCCGGGCTGGCCTGCCCCTCTGCACGAGTGGCTCGTCCGATCACCTCTGGGGCGCGGTGCCAACCCCGGCGAGCGAATACGCCTTTGGCACCCATCAGCTCTACGCCCGGGATCTCTTCGGGGCAGATTGCGCGCTCGACTACCCAACCCCCCAGGAGGGCATCGAGCAGCAGCAGGCGATGCTGGCCGAGGCGCTGGCCTACGCGCGGTCGCGCGGGATTCGCTCCTGCCTGGGGTTCGAGGTCCACGGGGATCCGGAGGCGCCGGACAACCAGGCGGCGTTGCGCCAGCGGATCACCTATCTCGTCCAGCGCTATCCGCTGGACTACCTCTGGATCTGGCAGGCCGAGGGGCGAGGGGGAGCCGGGGTCCTCCAGCCTCCTCGAGACGTCAGCCTCCGCGCCGAGGAAAGCGAAACCGAGGCGTTCCGCTACCTCGAGGATCCGGGGCGCATCGCCGAGGGTGTTCGGATCAGCCGCTACGCCCGCCAGGCCCACGCCTTCCTCCGGGAGGTTGCCCCGGGGGCGCGCCTGATCGTCAGTGGCTGGGGTGGCGACCAGTGGATGCGCTTCACCGATTTCTTCGAAGGGCTGGATCAGACACTGCCCGGCGACGTGATCTTCGCGGCTCTCGACAACATCGATCCGACCTACGAGCCCAACGTCAGCGCGGTCTACGGGAGGTTGTCGCCCGGGCGCGAGCGCTGGCCGATTCCCTGGTTCGAGAGCGACGGCGGGGGAACGCGGCGGGACCAGTGGGGCCCCCAGCCCAACGTGACCGCCTTCGCGCCGCTCCTCGCCGACGCGCGCGCCAAGGGCTGTCAGGGGATCCTCGGCATCCACTGGCGGACCCGCCCGGTCGAAGAGGTAGCGGCGTACACCTTCCAGTGGGCGTGGCAGCCCGACCTGACCCCGGCGGAGTTCTTTCGTCACTACAGCCGCGTCTGCTACGGCCCGGCCCGGGCCATGCGGCTGGCGGAGATCCACGCGGAGCTCGAGCGGCTCGGCCCGCGCTGGACCGGGGCGATGGGCCAGGTCGAGTGTCACCCCTTTACCTGGTTCAGCACGCACGGCCACCAGCTCCCGCCGGAGGAGGCGGTGCCGCCCTATCGCGCCGGGCGGTATCCGCGCCCGGAGAACCTGAGCGCCCTGGCGCGGATCGAGCGCGACCTCGTCGCGCTGCTCGACCAGCTCTCGGCCGCCGAGGCGCGGTACGCGGAGCGGTTGCGCTATCTCCTCCAGACGCTGCGCTGGGTCGTCCGGTATGACGCCGCGGCGAAGATCCTTTACGCGGATGGGCCGGTGGACGCCGAGCTGCGCCGGGCCGAGGAGCTGGCCGCGGCTGGCCAGCGGGACGCGGCCCGGGAGGCGGGACAGCGCGCGCTCGGACTCCTCCGGGAGGCCGGGTTCCGCCAGACGGTGCAGACCCTGGCCGAGAATGTCACCAACCAGGGAGAACTCGGCGTGCTGGCGACGGTGAACGGGAAGGCGGTCGCGGCCTACCGCGCGCTCATTCGGCGGCTGGAGGCGGTTCTTGGCGAGGCCGTGGAGTCCGAGCTCCTGGCGCCCGCGGGCTGGCCCGACCGGCTGGCGGTGCAGGTCCTGGTGACGCCGGACCTGGTTCGGCCGGGCGAGCCGATCCGGCTGGTAGCACGCGTCATGGGGCCGGCGCCGATCGTCCGGGTCGTGGCGCGCTACCGGCGCCTCGGGGCGCCGCTGGCCGAGCCGTGGCGCGAACAGGTGCTTGCCGTAGTCCGCCGCGCGGTCTACGCCACCACGCTCGAGGTTCCTGACCCGGGTGTCTGTTATGCGGTGGAGGCGCAGGATGCGACCGGCACCAGCGCCAGCGCCCCGCTGGGCTGGCCGGAGATCTGGTTCAGCACCACGCTCTGGAGCTGGCCGGGTGCCCCGGGCCGCCATCAATGACCTCGAGATTGAGAAGGAGATGACCCCATGATGCCTGTACGCCGGCTCGGACGGACCGGGCTCCAGCTCAGCGCGCTCGGTCTTGGCGGGGGTGGGATCGCCAATCTCTACCGACTGCTGAACGACGAGGAGGCGGTCGCGGTGATCCACGCGGCCCTCGACCACGGCATCCGGTACATCGATACCGCGCCGGTCTACGGCGCGGGGATGAGTGAGCGACGGATCGGCCTGGCGCTCGAACGCCATCCGGCGGGAGCGGAGTGCATCGTCGCGACCAAGATTGGGCTCGTTTCAGGCGAGTTCGATTTCTCGTTCGAGGCGACGCTGCGGAGCGTCGAGGCCAGCCGGGAGCGGCTCCGCCTGGAGCGCATCCCGTTGATCCAGATCCACGAGCTTCACCCAGCGATTTGGGACGCGGTCATGGCGCCACACGGCACGCTCGCTGCGCTCCGACACCTGCGGGAGACCGGCATCGTCGAGCACATCGGCATGACCTCCTCCGATGGCGCAACGCTGCAGCGGGCTCTCACGGGCGACGTCTTCGAGACGTTGTTCGTCTGGAGACACTTCCACCTGCTCGATGATACACTCCGGCCGATCCTCGACGAAGCGGCACGTCGGGGGATCGGCGTGATCATCGGGACCCCCTTCGCGGGCGGGATCCTGGCGAGCGGAACTGGCCCCGGGGCAAATTACTTCTATCGGCCCGCTCCGGAGGAGATCCAGGCGCGAGTCCGCCCGATTGAGCATCTCTGTCGGTCGTTCGGCGTCCCCCTCCGGGCCGTCGCCCTGCAGTTCTGCTTGCGTCATCCGGCGGTCGCCTGCGTGGTGGCGGGCGCCGATACGCCGGCACAGGTCGCTGAGAATGTCCACGCCCTTGCCGAACAGATCCCGGAAGACCTCTGGACGCATCTCGAGGCACTCGGCGATCGTCACCGCTCGTCGCATTGATTGATCCGTCGCTGGCGGCGGCTCACCGACGACAAGCCAGCGAGACCAGGCGGTGACGGTCTACTCGGGCAGATTGGTGCGCCAAAGCCAGCGAAGGGGAGGTCCCAGGGAAGTAGCTACTTTTTCCCGGAGCGACCCGGCTCCCTCATCCCCTCGCGGCCTTCTCCCGTGCGCAGGAGAAAGGCGCAAACGCGCACATCCGCGCGGGGCCGAACGTCTCATCCAACAGCGTCGGGCCCTTCTCCCACCCGCGGGATAGGGGTGTTGGGGTGACGGAAACCCGGCCACTCCCCATGGGATAACCCCCCGCTAGGCCGACTTCTCGGTCCAGGCGCGGTAGTGCTGCTCGATGGCCTCGCGGGTCGCCCGCCCTCGATGGATCGCAACGGCATAGCGCAAGCGGAGCGGTTGTCCCCGGCGAATCTCGTACGGCTCGTGGTAGGCCAGCGCCGGAGCGATGAAGCCGAACGGCTGGTTCATGGTGAAGAACGGGGTCGGGTGACGCGGATTGGCCGGGTGGTCGAAAATCGCCACGCCAACCCAATCACCGGTCCCGTCGAGTCGTCCGCTGTAGTCACACCAGGTGGTCCGAGTCCCCGTCGTTGCCTCTGGCCCCTCGTCGCCGTTCGCGTTGAGAATCTGCCCCCTGTCCATACTCCGCGCGACGCGATATCCCAGGCCGTGGTACGACGGTGGCGTTCCCAGGACGACAGCCTCCGGTTGCGCCGCGAGCTCGATCTCAATGTCCACCAGCCGCCAGTCCGGGTCGGTCGGCAGCTCAACCTGGAAGCGCTGCACCTCGTCGAGCAGGTGCTCCCCGGAAATGGTCACCCAGGCATTATCGGCAGCAAACACGGCACGTCGAGCATCCACCGCCATCTCACGAAAACGTCGGTGGTGAACACGGCCGGTTTGCTCCGGCGGGGAGTGCTCCTCCCAGAAGTTGATGCCGTTCACGCGCGGCCAGGCGAACCAGAGCCCACGGTGATGCAGGTGATCGTGGGGACGGGCAAGGGTAATCACCTCAGCCCTCGGCGCATACAGTGGATGGATGAAAGGCTTCGGATGGGCCGAGCCATAGTTGTACACGAGCAGAGGCTCGGAGCCAAGCTGCAAGGTCACGGTCCGACTGACGTCGTGGATCAGTCGTATCGTCGTCTCAGCGGTGGTCATTATCATCCCTCGACCTCGGCGAGAACCTGACGCAGATGCTGGATCGATCGCGCGGCCTGCTCCTCGGTCCCGCACTCGACCGAGAGCACGCCTTTGAACCCCGCCTCCTTCAGCACCAACACGACATTTCGCCAATCCACCAGACCATCGCCACAGGCGCAGCCAACGGGAGTGCCGGTCACCTTCCCCCGCTCGCGCTCGGCGTGCTCCAGATTGATGTCCTTGGCGTGGACGTGTACCACCCGATCCGCAACCTTCTTGAGATCCGAAACCGGGTCAGAGCCCGCCAGGAAAGAGTTGCCCGTGTCGAAGTTGATCTTGATCCACGGGCTGTCCACGAGCTCCACGATCCGGATCAGGTCATCGACCCGGGTCGTGTACACGCCGTGGGGCTCGATCCCGACATAGATGCTGTAGCGCTGGGCAGTTCGCGAGATCATCTCCAGCGAGAACTTCATCACCGTCCAAGCCATGTCCTCGCTCATCCAGGATGGCTTGATCCCCTCGTCCGTGTTGACAACCGG
>CADDYW010000160.1 GCA_902810745.1 Chloroflexota bacterium
CAGCGCGGCCGCGCAGGCGATCTTCCTCGAAGCAATCGCCCGGGTGGACCCGGTCCGCGCGGCCGCGCTGCACGCGGGCGACGGTCCGCGCCCCTACGCGGTCGGCGCTCTCCTGCGCTGGCCCGGTAGCGCCGGCGAGCCCTGGCGTGTCCATCTACGCTTCAGCGCTCTCGAGAGCGGCTTGAGCGATCTTCTGCCCGCTGCCCTGGCCGCGCTCCCACCCACGCTGCGCCTGGACGAGCTACCGGCGACGGTGGAGTCGATTGCCCTCGACCGCCGCGCCGACCGCGACGCCGACCGGACGACCTACCAGGAGATTCTGAATCGGCGACTGCTCGGTCCGGAGGCGCCAGACGCGCGGGTTGGCCTGCGCCTGCTCGCGCCCACGACGTTCCACACCGCGGGCCACAATCAGCCGCTCCCCCTGCCCGGGCTCGTCTTCGGCGGCCTGGTGGACCGTTGGAACGCCTTTTCGCCGCTCACCTTGAATGCCGAGGCGCGGCGCTATGCCGAGGAGTGTCTGGTCATCACGCGGTTTCGACTGGCAAGTCGGCTCGTCGAGGTCGCCGGCGGGAAGCAGCTCGGCGCGGTTGGCGCGGTCACCTACCGCGCGCTTCGGCCGGACCCCTACTGGCTGCGCGTCATCGGCGCGCTGGCCGACTTTGCCTTCTACGCGGGAGTGGGAGCAAAGACGGCGATGGGCCTCGGGCAGGCGCGGAGGGTTGACGACGATGGCGGTTCTCTACGTAGTGGAGCAGGGCGCGACGCTCCGCAAGGACGGCGAGCGTCTGGTCGTGACCAAGGAGGGCGAGACGCTGGCGAGCGTGCCGGCGGTGAAGGTTGAGCAGGTCGTCGTCTTCGGTAACGTCCAGATCACGACTCAGACCATCGTCCACCTGCTCCTCAACGGGATCGACGCGGTGTTCCTGGCGACGACCGGCCGCTATTACGGGCGTCTGCTCTCGTCGACGTCGCACTTTGCCGAGCTGCGCCAGCGGCAGATGCGCCTGGTCGATGACGCCGCGCGGGCTCTGCCAATCGCCCAGCAATTCGTCGTGGCAAAGCTCGCGAACCAGCGGGCGCTGCTCGAGGGATTCGCGACCGAACGGACCCGGCCCGAGGTCGCCGCGGCGATCGCGAGCCTCTCGGAGATGATCGAACGGGCGCCACGCACCCAGCAGATCAGCTCGCTGATGGGCGTCGAAGGACGAGGCAGCGCGACCTACTTCAGCGGATTCAAGGCTCTGCTCCGCCAGGATCTGGGGTTCACCGCGCGTGCGCGGCGCCCACCGCGCGATCCGGTCAACGCGTTGCTGAGCTTCGGCTACACGCTCCTGGCCTATGCGATTCAGTCGGTTGTCGAGACCGTCGGGCTGGACCCGTATCTTGGCTTCCTCCATGCGCCCGCCTACTCTCGTCCGTCGCTGGTGCTCGATCTGATGGAGGAGTTCCGCCCGGCCATCGTCGACACGATTACCCTGCGCCTGATCAACGCGGGCGAGCTAACCGAGCGCGACTTCGAGGTGCACACGGAAGATTCCGAACGGCCAGTGCTGCTCAACGACGCCGGGCGCCGCCGGTTCCTCGCGGCATTCGAGGAGCAGCTTCGCCCGCGAGACGTCGGGGACGGCCCCGGCCGCGGCTTCCGGCGCGTCTTCGAGGCGCAGGCGCGGCAGATTGTCCGGCTGGCACTGGAGCAGCAGTCAGTGTATCGGCCCTGGCGCATGCCGGCGGGGCCGGAGGCGCAGCGATGAGGCCCGAGCATGCTCGTCGTTGTCAGCTATGACGTCGCGGACGACCAACGACGGCACCAGGTGGCGAAGCTGCTCGAGGGCTTCGGATCGCGGGTGCTGGAGAGCGTCTTCGAGTGCGACCTGACTCCGGCGCAGTACGCCCAGCTCGAGCGCAAGCTGCGCAAAGCGCTGAAAGCCGGCGAGGACCGGGCGCGTGCCTACTTCATGTGCGCGGACTGCAAGCTGCAGACGCGCGTCTTTGGCGGCGGGAAGGTCGAAGCTAGCGAGCCGTTCTACATTGTCTAAGCGCTCGGGGTGTGCGATAATCGCGCCGGGGGAGGCAGGGCGCGAGGAGGTGCCGATGAGAGCTGAACACGCGTCTGCCGCGTTTCGGGTAGCTTCCGCCCGCGGCGGAGCCTGCGCCATTCCGGCTCAAGGTTTTGGCGTCAGAACGAATCGATCTCCGTGAGGGGATTGAGACCCGGCGAAACTCTTCGCGCCAGCGGGGCCACTGCGTCAGAACGAATCGATCTCCGTGAGGGGATTGAGACTTGATGGTGCGTGCGGCACCACCAGACCCCAATCTGTCAGAACGAATCGATCTCCGTGAGGGGATTGAGACGTAAACAATGCATCCGACCGAGCAAGCGGCAATCACTCGTCAGAACGAATCGATCTCCGTGAGGGGATTGAGACGTGGACGTCACCGTCCCGAGGGATCGGCAGGCCTGCGTCAGAACGAATCGATCTCCGTGAGGGGATTGAGACCGGGAATCCAATCATCGTGATTCATTCTTTTCTCACGTCAGAACGAATCGATCTCCGTGAGGGGATTGAGACGGTACTCCCGCGCTGCCTCGGTGAGTCTGTCGTTCACGTCAGAACGAATCGATCTCCGTGAGGGGATTGAGACGTAGGGCAAGGCGCTTGTACTCGATGTTCCGAGCAAGCTGTCAGAACGAATCGATCTCCGTGAGGGGATTGAGACGGTTCGCGGGTGAAACGACGATCGCCCCCGGCCTCACCCGAAACACCCCTTGCTCCGTTACCTGCAGGGGGCGTCGCCGCCGCGATCGCTGGGGCTCCAGAGCAGGCACCCAGGCTGCTTTGCCGAAACGGTGATCCGGTCAGGTACGTCAGCAGTTTCTCATTCGTTGCCGGAAGCCGTCCGGGGGACGTGCGCGGGGGCCGGTGCCACGCGAGAGTGGCCGCGAGAGGGAGCTGAGCTGCCATGACGGCCCGGGCAGACCGCGCGCTCTTCCCCTCGCACGTCCCTGCGGGCGACGGCGACGAGCGAAGACGTCGCGAACGCGGGAGGCAAGGTCACACCAGCCGATCCTCCCCGATCGTCGGTGGGGTGATCCGTCGCCTCGCCAGACTCCCGACACCCGTGGCTTTGGGAGAGGGAATCGGACGGCAGCCGGCGTATTCATCCTGCCCGGTGCCCTAGAGCGCGGGGCGGTATGAATGAGCTGGCAGCCGTCAAATCCCCTCTCCCAGAGGGAGAGGGTAAGGGTGAGGGGCGGAGACCATACGTTATGCCGCGGATCCACGCCCTCACCCCGGCCCTCTCCCACGGGGAGAGGGAGACAGCCGTCTGCCCGATAGTTCAACTTTTCTGCTCGATGCTCTAGGATCTGGCTGGCAGGCAAGGATCGGCACTCGGGGCGTCGTCGCGACGCGTCGAACGATTTCCAAGCTCATGCGCCGCGGCCGGGGGATCGATCCTGGGCATCCCCCGGGATGGGGGACACCCTCTCGGGCGCGTGCGATGGAGCGCGATCTCCGGCCGGTGCCCGAGCCCTCGTCGTCCTCCAGCCCCCGCGCTACGATCCGGAGCTTACCTGGAGCGTCGCCGTTCCCCAGTCGGCGGGATCACTGCTCGACGCGGCGTACTCGCCCGACACCCACATGTGCGACGGCGAGGCCGGGTCGCGCGCGACGCTCGAGTAGTCGCCCCAGCGCTCGTCGACGTTCCCGGTGTCGCTGGTGCTGCACCCGCCGCACGAGTAGACGCCGACTCCCTGGCGAATATTGCCGGCGGTGGTGAAGATATTCACGTCACCCGCCCGTTGTATGCCGTAGGCAGCCTCCGGGTAACCGGTCGGCGACGACGCGCTGAACGCGAAGAAGGCGTTGCTGGCCGGGTCGAGCCCGACCGCCGGATAGAACAACGCGCCGCCGACGAGCGTCACGTCGAAGTCCTGCCGGACGGTCAGCGCATTCGTGTCGACCTGCTCGAGGCGCAGGCAGGCGGCACCGGTGCTCGGGCAGGCATCGTTGCCGCCGGTCCAGAGAATCCCGTTCTGCCAGACGGCGTTGAGGTAGCGATCGTCGTCGGTCGCCAGCAGCCCGCCACCGGGCTCCGGCGCGTCCGGTGGCAGCGAGGTCGCGCTCATCGGGAGATCGTACTCGGTCCAGGTGGTATCGCCCGTCGTGGGGTTACCGGTGATCGCGACCACCCCGATCGTCGGGACGTTCCCGGCGCTACCGGTCGTTCCGGAGGGATAGTTCTCGACGACGTAGGTCGGCTCGCTGTTGTTGTAGACGAGGTACTCGGTCGTCGTCGACGATAGCGACTGCGCGGGAATGATCGCGAAGCGGTTCAGGTCGGGACCGAAGGCGACACAGCACGGCTGCCTGATCTGTGCGCTCATCAGCTGACCCTTGTCGATCACCCAGGTCTCTGCCCCGGTGTACTGGAACTGCGTGACGATACAGCCGAGGATCGTATCAAGGCCCTCCGCCAGGTAATCGTCCCAGGCCAGCACGACCTTGTCGTCGCTGACCCCCAGGCGTGGCTGGTCGTGGAGCGTTCCCAGCGTGCCGTTCGCGCAGCCGGTCGCGTTAGACGGTGCCACGGTGTAGGTGTACCACGTCTTGGTTGGGTCCGAGGTGGTCGAGACGGCCAGGACCGTCTCACTATTGTACGTGCTCGGATCGAAGGCGACGCCCGACGCGAACCACCGGCCGCTCTGGGCGTCGAACATCACCCGGGGGTCGCTGAAGACCCAGCCGCTCGGGACGGGAAAGAACGTGCCCTGGTTGAGATCGATCGCCTTCTGGAAGCGGCCGGACTTGCTCCAGAAGGACAGGCTGGCGTTGATCATCTCGACGAGCACGTTCGACCCGGCGGCGACCTGCGTATCCGGTGGCGTGACCAGCTCGTCGCACACGCCGAGCATGATCGCGAACGCCGAGCAGAGCTTGCTCGCCTGGGTCTCGTAGCTGAAGAGGGGGAGGGAAGCCCCGCCGGTCTTCGCGCGGGCGAGGCTGGTCAGGCGCGGGGCTGACCGCGCCGCGCCGGTGGCCACCGCCTGCCGCTTGCCCTGGGCAAAGGCACTCGGGTTGCGCGTGAGAAACGGGCGGATGGTCGTCGGCTTCTGACCACGTGTCTCCGGCGCGGGGGCGCCGGGAATCTGGCGCACGTCCACCAGCCGGGCCGGTCCCAGCGTCACCGTCCGGCCGGTCAGGTGCACCGCGGGCTGCGCTTGCAGTGAGCTCGCCCCGGCCACCGCGGGGAGAATCAGCGCGAGGACAGCCAGGAGAGATGTACCAACGAGGGCAGCGCGAAGCTTGGCTCGCATCCCACCGACCTCCAACCGAAATTCACGCGTCGGAGCCGCTCCGCGGCGCTCGCCGCGTCATCGATGCATCTCTTATACGGTATCCACGTTGAGGACGGAGTAAGGCCGGGTTGAGAATTCGTTGAGGCAGCTCCCGAGCGGTTTGGCCGCGTGGCAGAGCGCGGCCACGACGACGATCGCGTCGCCCACCTCGTGGCCCCGGCCAGGTGCTGCCGCTCCGGGCAGACGCTCGCGATCCGGCGAGCGGAGCCGTCCGGCCAGGCACGAAGAGCCGACGCCGTTCTCCGATCACCGCCTGGTCCGAATCTCGGTCCAGGCGACGGCGCACGCCAGCTTCGATCGGCGGTCAGCGCCGGGACCCGTCTCGGTAGCCCGAGCGCCAGGCAGGCGCGGCCGCTCCTCGAGCAGCCGGCGTCGTGCGCTGCACCGGAGCTGGGCGGCGGCACGACAGCGCCGAGTCGAAACGTCGGGCCGGCGACGGGCACCGGCGGCCACGCTCGGCGCGACCTCACGCCCCGACCCCGGCTCTCACGCGTCGGCGAACGGTGCGCAAGTGCTGAGGGACGCGGGCGAGACCCGCCTCCCGCTTCTCCCGGACCGGGCGACCATCTTCAGAGCGCGCGATCAGCCGGTCACCCGCGTCGATGCCAGGTGACCGGCGCGGCGGCAGGGCTGATGATCCCGCCTCGAGAGCCGGCCCGAGCCTCGCCGGCCCCGACTGCTGCTGGCACCATCCCCGTCTCAGCCTCCCGTCGCGCTGTCCGTGTCCGCGACCGATCGCGGTCAATTCGGCTCCGGATCCACCAGGCTCCGCAGCACCGAGAAGAAGTAGGGCATCTTGTTCTTCGTGCCGTACAGTCCCTCGGTCGCCGACTTGCGGATACGGTGGGAGTTCTCCTGCGTACGTCGGTAGGCCTCGTGGAGCAGCGCGATGAAATCGTCTTCAGCAAGCCCGGACGCGGCCCAGAGGCGTCGGGCCCGGGTGCCGTTCGAGCGCAAGCTCTTCGGGGCATCGTGCAAGCGCATCGAGTAATCCTCGACGATGCGATCGATCAGCGGCGACGCCGGCGCTGGCGAGGTTTTCCGGGTCGCACCGGGCAGATCGAGGGGGGGACCGGTCGAGTCACCCCCGGTCGAATTCGAGCCGGTCGTCGCTCGAATCTTCCTCTCTCGGGTTTTGACTGCTCGGGAGGGATCTCGGAGACTCCCATCTTCATCGCCGGGATCTTCTTCGACATGCGTGCGACCCGTGGAGCGCGGGCCGTGCGACCCGTCTCCTCCGGCCCCGTCGGATCCGCCTCGCTCGGCCCCGTGCGACCCACCTACCACGGCCCCGTGTGACCCGCGTCGCACGGGGGACGACTTATCCACCGAGTTATCCACGTCGTCGCCTTCCAGCCCGGGAATCTCCTCCTCGAGGAACTGGGGATTGCGACGGACCCAGTCGTCGATGTCGCGGGTGATGAGCTGGTCGATCTGCTCGAAGAGGGCGGAGAAGTCCCAGCCGATCGAGGTGTTCCCGCCGTCGGCACGCCGGCGCCGGACGACCTCGAGGTAGCCCTTCTCCTCGAGCAGCTTCTTGTACTTCTCGATCGTCTTGGTCGTCACCCCGGAGCGGCGCGCGATCTCGCGCACGGCAGGGAAGGGCAGGTCGCTGGTCCAGCGGTGGGAGAGGACGTAGCCGATCAGCCAGACCTCCTGCGGGGTCAGGTCCAGCTCGGCCTGGTAGTAGAAAAGCGCGAAAGGGATCGTTCCGATGCCGGCCTTGCGAATCAGACGGCCGTAGCGCGCGTCGAAGCGAAAGGCCTCGCGATCTCGGCGACCCGAGCTCACCGTCGTGCCTCCACTGGCGCGGGTCCACCGTCGGCCCGGACGATGATGGATGCACGCCCGGGCAGATCGGCAGACCGTCGACGAGCCATCAGGACGAGCGATCTGGGACGGGATCGGCCGGCGTGGCGGTTCCGGCGGCCGGCTCGGCGCGCCCGGTCGATCCGGTCCACTGGGCGACCAGCAGATCGATCACCGCGCGGAACCGCGCCCGATCGGGCTCGGCGACGCGCGGACTGGCGAGGAGCTGGGCGACCCGGAGCAGGGTCGGGTCGTCCGGTCCGACTCGCAGGTAGACGTCCGGCCAGAAGCCAGCCGCGCCGAGCAGGCGGTCGGACTGTTCCGCGTCCAGACCGAGCGCGGCGGCGATCGCGCGGACCTGATCGGGTCCGGACGGTCCCCGCTCGCCGCTCTCGAGCCGATTGGCGATCGCCGGATTGATCCTGGCCGCGCGGGCGAGCGCGCGCTGCGAGAGCCCGCGCGCCACGCGGTAGCTTTTCAGCAGCTCGGCGAACGCAGGCATCCCCCGCTTGCACCCCTTTCGAATCGGTCGGGCGCGGCGGATCCCTCCGGCCGCGCGACCGTCTTCGTGCCCCGAAGATACTTTACGCTCGTGTTTACGACTCGTCAATACTGCGCCTGATGTTTAGTGTTATTAAACGCACTCGACGGACGGTCACGGTCGCCAGCGTTTACTCGATGGCAACAGCGCGCTCCGCCGACCCGGACTGCTGCCGGGCGCGCTGCCGTGCAGTCACATCGAACGTACGTTCTATCTATTCATGGCACTTCGCGGCACCAAAAAGTCACGATCCGGCGCTTTCACGTCGAGGTTCGTCGGCAGATCCAGCCTTCGGGGGGTGCTCGGCGAGACGCGGTGGGCGTCGCGCTCGGAACGACGCCCACCGCGTCGAGCAGCAAGGTCGAGCTGCCGGCGCGGCGGCGACCTCCCTCTCCCTCGGAGAGGGCCGGGGTGAGGGCGTGAGTCCACGGCGCACGATCTGCGGCCCTCACCCTTACCCTCTCCCAGGGGAAGAGGGAATTGGACGGCGGCCGGCGTATTCATCCTGCCCGGTGCTCTGGGCTCCTTCCGTGGAATCTCCGACGGTACCCAATGAGGCCCGCCAACCCCTCGCGCGGGCACGCCCCGAGCTCTGCGCGGGGCCAGCCGCGGGCGGCGCGTGCTGGCGCGCTCCCGACATTCCCCGCTCGGATCTCCCTCGCGCTGCCTCCGGCACTAGGGACCCGAGCGCTCAGGCTCGGACCCGCGCCGCCGGCCTCGGCTCGGCCGATCTCCGCCGGCCGATCCGGGAGCTATCGGGCGCCGTGTGTACCAGATGTAAGGAGATTAGCTAAAGAGATTAGTCGATCATCTCAGATGCCGTGATAATGGCAGGGTGGTCGGCCGCTCGGGTCCGCGGGTGGTCCGGGCGCGGCGTCGATGGCGCTTTCGGTCGACCCAGCGTCGCGCGGCTCCCGCGCGGCGCGGCGGA
>CADDYW010000161.1 GCA_902810745.1 Chloroflexota bacterium
TCCCGCTCTCGTGGGCTGCCACGATCGGGATGTTTCTGGTCGTGATCATGGGCGCGACGGTCACCAATACCGCCTCGGCGGAAGGGTGCGGTCGCTCCTGGCCCCTCTGTAACGGTCGGATTATCCCCGAGTTCGCCGTCGCGACGCTCATCGAGTTCAGTCATCGGGCCGTGACCGGCGTCGAAACGCTGCTCGTGCTCGCGTTCGCCACGGCGATCTGGACGACCTTCCGACACTACTCCCAGGCCAGGGCGCTTGCCCTCCTCATGGTCGGAGGTCTGTTCCTCCAGGCCGGGATGGGGGCCTGGGCGGTGCTCTACCCGCAGACGCCGCTGGTGATCGCGCTGCACTTCGGCATCTCGCTCGTCGCCTTTGCCAGCACGATGCTTGCGATGCTCTTCGTCCGCGAAGCTCGTGACGGCTTCAGCCGTCGAGCGTCCCTGGTCCCACGCGGCTACACGCGTCTGGCCTGGGTCACCATGCTCTACCTGCTCGTCGTCGTGTATCTCGGGGCCTACGTGCGACACGCTGGCTTCGAGCTTGCCTGTCTCGATTGGCCGCTCTGCAACGGGCAGATCATCCCCGGCCTGGCTGGCGCGGTTGGCGTCGTCTTCGCGCACCGAATCGCGGCGCTCGGCGGCATCGTCCTGCTCGGATGGCTCGCGATCTGGTCCTGGCGTCTTCGATCCTCACGGCCAGACCTGGCCCTCGCAGGGAGCATGACCTTTGCCTTGATCCTGGCCCAATCTCTCAGCGGCGCGCTGATCGTCGCAACCCGGCTGGGCCTCTGGAGCGCACTGACCCACGCCGGAATCATGGCTCTCCTGTTCGGAGGCATCTGCTCGATCTGCCTGGCAGCCCTGCCGGCTCCGGTCGAGGAGATCGCGCACTCTCGGCCCGAGCAGACCGAGCGTCGCGTGCCGGTTGTCTAGCGCGCGTTCGCCGCGACGCCGCGTCCCAGCCACCTCCTGCAGAGAACAGCGCGACAGAGATGAGAACGGGAGGCCACGTCGTTCGCAGCCTCCCGTTCTCATCTACGATCTCCGACCGCGGACTTCTCCCTATTGACCCGTCGCGGCGAACCACGCGCCGGTGGGCGACGTCACGAACACGATTGGCGCAATGCAGGGCTGCGGAAGGGTGAGCTGGGCCTCGATGTGAGAGTTGCCGGTCGTGGTCGCCGGGAAGAGTCCCGTCTGGACGTTGACCGTCGTCGGACTGCCGTCGCTGATGCTGAGGCAGCTAACGATAGCCTTGAAGCTAGGAATCGGATTGGTGCCCGCGTTCGGCCCTGCCGCGAGGACCAGGCCACGCACCGTGACCTCCAGATGTCCATTTGACTGAAGCTCGCCGTTCGCACTGGAGAGAACCCAGGGTAGCCCGCCGCCGTTGATCCCTCGAATCGGGTTAGCCGAGCCCACATAGGGCCCGGTGACCGGGGCCATCGTCGTGAACTCCAGGATACTGTTCCCTCGGCCGGCTGCGATTGGGACCTGTACCATCAGGCTAATTGCCAGGAACACGGCAAGCAGCACCGCGATCAGCTTCGGGTTAAGGCTTTTCACTGATTCCCCCTTACTCGAGAAGTTTCGCGGGATGGATGGAGCGCTCGGGAGCTCGCTTCCGAAAGAATGCGCCGAACGGCCATCCCTTCAGAACCGGTTCCCATACCGCTCCGTTGCGATGCCAGTACCTACTGGCGGATGGTGCCTGGGAAGAGACGTCTCCTCGCTCCCAGTGTACAGGTTTGCAGCAGACGGTCAATGATTTTTTGGGGGAATTCTGGCGATAGCCGTTCCAGCGGCGGTGTCCCAGCCCTTCAGTGCCGGCGAACGGCGTTGGGGTGGGGTCAGGCACCGGCGGTCGCGCCGGGTGCGGACTCCCGGCCTCTTTCGCGCGGACGCTGCCAGGGGTCAGGCGACGTCCTCGATGCCCGCTTCCTCGGCCGAGCAGAGCCGTCCATCGCGCAGGTAGACGATGCGGTGGCAGCGGCGGGCGATCCGCGAGTCGTGCGTCACGAGCAGGAAGGACTTGCCGAGCTCCTGATTCAGCTCCTCGATCAGGCGAATGACCTCGGCCCCCGTCCGGCTGTCCAGGTTCCCCGTCGGCTCGTCCGCGAGGACCAGATGCGGATCCATGATCAGCGCGCGAGCCAGGGCCACCCGCTGCTGCTCCCCCGAGGAAAGCTCGCCCGGGCGACGATTGAGGCGCGATCTCATTCCGACACGATCGAGGAGCTCAATCGCGCGTTCGCGGCGTGCGCGGTCGATCCCAATGGGAAGCGCGGGCAGGAGGACGTTGTCGAGCGTGTTGAGGAGCGGCGAGAGGTGAAAAGACTGGAAGACAAAGCCAACCTGATTGCGGCGAATCTGATAGAGCTGCGACTCCGGCAGCGCCGTGACCTCGACGTCGCCGATGTAGACCTCGCCCGCGGTCGGACGATCTAGGCCGCCGATGATGTTCAGCAGCGTGGATTTTCCCGAGCCCGACGGACCCATGATGGCGACGAAGGCTCCCCGCTCGACGGTCAGGTTGACCTCGTCGAGCGCCTTGACCGCGGTGCGACCTTGTCCGTAGATTCTCGTCAGCCGCCGAACGTCAACGGCCAGGTCTCGCATCAGAAGCCGCCTCGCAGCATCTCGACCGGACGACTCTTGGCAGCACGGAGCGCGGGAAAGTAGCCACCAATTCCACCGACCAGCAGGGTGAATGCCGCGACCTCGGCGATAAGCTGTGGAGTGATCACTACGACGTCCGTTCCGATCACGCGGCGGAGGAGACCGACAGCCAGCGCGCCGAGGGCAAAGCCGGCGTCGGCCCCGAAGATCGAGAGCGTCAGAGACTCGAGCAGCACCGCGGTGATCACGTCGCGATTCGACCAGCCGGCCGCCTTGAGAATGCCAAACTCGCGCAGGCGCTCCGTCACCGACATCATCATGATGATGAAGACTGACATCCCGCCCGCGACGGCGGCGACGATCGAACCCGCCAGCAGGAACTGGTCGAGTAACCCCATTGCGCCGCTGAGCTCGGCAAGACCGCGGCCAGGCAGCGACGTCTGGATGGGCGGCTGCGCGCCCTGGAGCTGATCGGCGATCGCACGCGCAACGGCGCTCGCGTTGTTCGCGTCGTCGACCTCGACGTCGAGCGCGGTCACCTTGTCGGCGTCCAGGCCAAGAAGATCCCGTGCTGTCTGGAGGTCACCGTAGATCACGCCGTCGGTGAGCGCGTCGTGCGTTTCGAAGACGCCCACCGTGGTGAGATCCTCTTCCTCGTGCGTCTTCAGCTTATAGATCTTCACGACGCTGCCCGGATGCAGCTCGCTCTGCCCCATCTGGCGCAGCATGGCATTGACCTGCGCTCCGACGACGATCTCTCGCGGCGCCCGCGCTCCCCTCCCCTCCAGCAGATCACCCGGCGGGGTCACCGCGAGACTGTTGGGATCGCTGAGATCCACGCCGACGAGGGGTACGCCCGAGCTAATCGTGCTGGGGAGCGACGTCGTCGGAATCAGCGCGACCACGCGCGACGTCACCGAGATGACGTGGGGAATGCTCGAGATGGTCTGGGCGTCTGAGATCGCCAGTGGCGAACCGCCACCGAGTGCCCCGCCCATTGGCGCGTCGGCCGGGGAGACGATGATCTCGCCCGCCAGGTGGCTGGTACCCGCCAGCCTGGTGTGGATACCAGCATTCAGGCTCATCAGCACGGTCATCAGCATCGTTCCAAGACCGATGCCGACGATGGCCAGGATCGAGATTCCCCACCGCCGGAAGGCGTTGGCAACGGCATAGGTGAACATCGCTCGGAGGAGTAAGGCAAAAGCTGTGCCGGAGCAGGGACGAGGGACGAAGGGGTGCTGGGGTGGGTGATAGGGCATCGGCAAGGATGAATAAGCCGGCAGCCTCTCAATTCCCTCTCCCCTTGGGAGAGGGTAAGGGTGAGGGTCGCAGATCGCGCGCCGTGGATCCACGCCCTCACCCCGGTCCTCTCCCCGACGGAGAAAGAGGTCGCCGCCTCCCCGGCAGCTCAGCTCGATGCTGTAGGTGAATGCGCGGTAGGCGATGGGTGATGGGCGTCGGTGACGACCACCGACCACCCATCACCGTTCACGCAGAACTCACCACTCGTTACTTCGTCTGGAGGATGCGCCAGACGCGCTCGGGTCGGAACGGCATATCGGCGTGACGCACGCCGAGAGCGTTGACCACGGCATTCGCCACGGCCGGCGTCGAGCCGATCGTGCCCGCCTCGCCAACTCCCTTGGCGCCAAGCGGATTGACCGGCGTCGGCGTGACCGTGTGATCGAGCTCGAAGGATGGGAGATCCTCGGCGACCGGCACCGCGTAGTCCATCAGGCTACCCGTCATCAGCTGTCCGGTCTCCGAGTCGTAGATAACCTCCTCCATCAGCGCCTGGGCCACACCCTGAGCGATGCCGCCGTGCACCTGGCCGTGGACCAGGAGCGGGCTGATCACCCGGCCGCAATCGTCCACCGCGACGTAGCGAAGGATCTTGACCTTGCCGGTGCTCGGATCGACCTCGACCATGCAGACGTGGGCGCCGTGAGGGTAGGTGAAGTTGGACGGCTCGAAGAAGGACTGAGCGGCGAGACCTGGCTCCATGTCCGACGGGAGGGTACGCGGATCGTAGGCGGCCCGGGCGATCTCGGCGAGGGTCAGACCACGCTCCGGTACCCCCTTGACCGACCACTTCCCATTCTCGAGGACGATATCCTCGGGAGCCGCCTCGAGCAGGTGCGCCGCGATCTTCTTCACCTTATCCGTGACCTTGTCGACGCTCATCATCAATGCGCCGCCGCCGACGGCGAGGCCACGGCTCCCGTAGGTGCCGACGCCGTACGGAACCCTGGCCGTATCGCCGTGCAGAACCTGGATATCATCCAGGGGCACGCCAAGCGTGTCGGCGACAATCTGGGCGAAGGTCGTCTCCTGCCCCTGCCCGTGCGGCGAGATGCCGGCGAGGACCGTCACCTTGCCCGTCTTCTCGACTTCCACGGTGGCAGCTTCCCAGCCCATGCCGCCCATGCCCTTCGAGGGGCCCATGCCACAGATCTCGACGTAGAACGACAGGCCGACCCCGACGAGCCGTCCCTGGGCGCGCAGGCGCGCCTGCTCCTTCTTGAATCCCTCGTAGTCCGCGAGCTGCAATGCCTTTTCCAGCGTCGGCAGGTAATTCCCGCTGTCATAGACATTACCGGTGACGGTGGTGTACGGGAAGGCGTCGGGTGGCAGCAGGTTCTTCTTGCGAACGTCGGCCGGATCCAGCTTCAGATCATAGGCGACCACGTCCATCATGCGCTCCAGCAGGAACGTGGCCTCGGGCCGCCCGGCTCCCCGGTACGCCGCCGTCGGAACCTTGTTGGTGAAGACGCCCTGGACCTCGACCGCGAGGTTCTCGATCCTGTACGGGCCGGGGGCCATGCCAGCGGTCAGCATGCCAATGACCGCCGTGTTGAGCTGGAAGTAGGCCCCCAGATCGACGACGACCTTGAGCTTCATGCCCAGGACGGTACCGTCCTTCTTGACCGCCATGTCGACGTAGTCGATCTGGTCACGGCCATGGATCATGGCGGCCATATCGTCGCGGCGGTCCGCCGTCCAGCGCACCGGTCGTCGCAGCCTGATCGCGAGAGCTGCCGCGAGGATCTCTTCGGGATAGACCTCGGCCTTGGCCCCGAATCCTCCTCCGACCTCCGGCGCGACGACGCGAACCCGGTTCTCTGGGAGACCGAGGATCGTAGCGAGGTGCGTGCGGAGCTGGTGCGGAAACTGGGTCGACGACCAGACGGTGAGCTCGCCTGGATTTCCGCGGAGCTCCGCGGCAACGCAGCGGGGCTCCATCGGCAGCGGAACGACGCGATGGTTGACGATCCGCGCACTGACAACCTGATCCGCGTCTTTGAACGCCTTGTCGACGTCGCCACCGCTAATCTTCTGAACGAAGGAGACGTTATCGTCGAACTCCTCGTAAACCTTCGGACTGCCCTTCTGTGCAGCCTGCTCGAGGTCCACGACGGCTGGTCGTGGCTCGTACTCGACCTGGATCAGCTCGAGCGCATCACGCGCGGCTGCACGGCTCTCGGCGACGACCACCGCGACCGGATCGCCGACAAAACGCACGACGTCGGTCGCCAGCGGCCAGCGGGCCATGAATTTCTGATCGGGAAACGACGCGGCGCCAGGGAGCTGGCCACAAAGCTCTTTGACCTCCGCGCCCGCGATGACCTGGACGACCCCGGGGGATTGCCGCGCAGCAGAGGTGTCGATCGACACGATGCGCGCGTTCGCGTGAGGGCTGCGCAGAATGGCCATCTGCAACGCCCCGGGTAGGGTGACGTCATCGACATAGGTAGCCTGGCCGGTGATCAGGCGGGGATCTTCGCGACGACGAACACGTTCGCCGATGAACTTTGGAACCTGCGGTGCAACAGCCACGGCTCATTCTCCTCCAGTTAGGACGGATACACCCAGCATAGTATTCACGTCGCCCCCGCGAGTCAATCGGTCTGCGTCAACGGGTGCCACGAGACTTGACGGAGACGGCGCGGCGGGTGCACAATAGTGCTTGGCAGGCGTTCCGCCGGTAGCTTTTGCCCGGCGACTGCACCCTCGCCCACCATCGCGACGCAGCACCTCCAAAACGCAAGAGTCCGGCAGAGTCCCCCCCGAAGTCGCTGTGATCGATCGCCGCGCACGAAACGTCCGGCCATTCCGCCAAGTATCGTCGGGAAGGAGGTGAGCTCTTACCGTAGGGCGAAAACCGTAGGACGTCGAACGCAGGTCCCCGGCCGCGCGATGGCAGCCCCGTCACGCACGGCGCAGACGTCGATCGCTGTCGAGATGCACGCAAGACTGGCAGGTGAAAGGACAATGATGTCGTTTCGTCGAACAATGTACCGCGCCATCACGTCGCTCGCAGCCATCCTTGTACTCGCGGCACTGCCTCTCCCGGCCATCGCGGCCACTCCCTCGTCGATCACGCCGCAGGGAGCCGGTGCCGACGTGGCGTTCTTCTTTGCCGAGGGATCGACCCAGCCGCCATTCGATACCTGGTTTCTCGTGCAGAATCCCGGGCCAGCCCCGGCAACGGTCAACTTTACCTTCCAGTTTCAGGGCGGAGGATCGACCGTCCGCTCATTCGTCGTTGGTCCGACATCGCGCTTCAGCCTGTTCGCGAACCAGGTCATCCCCAACGTCGCCTTTTCGACGCGCATCGACTCGGACCAGCCAGTTCGCGCTGAACGGGCCATGTTCGTGAGCTTCGACGGGAGCGACGTGTCGGGCGTTACCGCGCCGAACCGCACCTGGCTCTTTGCCGAGGGTACGACCCAGTCGCCTTTCCAGACCTGGCTGCTGCTGCAGAACCCGAACGCCGTCCCGGCAACGGCCACCATCACCTACTTCCTGCTGGGCGGCGGCGCCCCGGTGACGCAGACACTGTCCCTGCCGCCGACTTCGCGCACCAGCGTCTTCGTGAATCAGGTACTGCCGAACGCGGCCTTCTCATCCCGTGTCGACAGCGACCAGCCGATCATCGTCGAACGGTCGGTGTTTCGTTTCCCGGGAAATGCCGAGACGACCGAAACCGGGTTCAATGCACCCAGCACGACCTTCTTCTTCCCTGACGCCCGCACGGGCAGAAGCCTCAGTCGGTTCCCGGTGCCCTTCGACTCGTTCCTGCTGCTCGAGAACGCGAACACCACGGCGACGATCGCGACGATCACACTCTTTCTGACGAGCGGCACCCAGGTCAATCTCACCCAGACCTTGCCGCCGAACTCCCGCCAGAGCATCTTCCTCAATCAGATCGTGCCGAGCGGGTCGTTTGGTATTCGCGTCCAGGCGTCGCAGCCGATCATCGCCGAGCGGTCGATGTTCTTCGGCAACGAGCCACGCGGCGCGATGAACGCCAGTGGCTCACCGGACCTGGCGACGCAGTGGTTCCTGGCCGAGGGCTCGACCCAGTTTCCCTTCACCGAGTTCGTCTTCATCCTGAATCCAAATCCCACGCCAATGAGTGCAACGGTCAACTTTCAGCTTCCCGGCGGCCAGATCGTGACGCGGACGTTTGCCATTGCGCCCACGCGCTCCTTGACGATCAACGTCAACGACATCGTTCCCAATAGCCCGGTATCCGCGACCGTCACGACCAGCCTGCCGTCCGTCGTCGAGCGCGAGATGTTCTTCACCAAGCTTGGCTCGCTCGGCGGACACGACGCGCTGGCGATCCGCTAGCCCGAATGATCCTCGGCGCAGGGGCGGCGTGAGTGAACCCTAGCTGCTCCTGCGCTCCTTTTGTCCGATCTGATCACTGATCGGCCTTGACACCCGGTCGACCGACTTGGTACAATTGTGGCGTTTGATCAAACCTTTTAGCAATATAGATTTACCTGCATGGTTCGATTAAGCGACGTCGCTGCCCGCGCTGGAACGTCGGTGAGCACAGTGTCGATCGTGCTGGGCGATCGGCCCTCGCCAGTTCGCATTTCCGCGGCAACCCGACGGGCTGTCCTCGAGGCGGCTCGCGAGCT